>JAIOHU010000113.1 GCA_019912845.1 bacterium | reverse complement strand
CCTCTAAATGCCACATTCAAGAAATACACGCCGCTTACCATATTATTTCCCTCGAACACATACCGATGAAAGCCAGCTTCAAATTTCTGGGTAGTTGCAAAAACCTGCTGTCCCATCACATTGTAGATGCTGATTTGTATTTCGCCCTGAGAAGGCAAGGCAAATGGCACAGTCACAGAGGGGTTAAAGGGGTTTGGATAGCCCTGGAGAACGCTGAATTCAACTGGAAGCGTTGTTTCCAGGCTGGTTGTAGCATATGCACCTTCACCATACACACGATCAACTTTCGTCTTTATTGGAAGCCGTTGACCTGAAGCGTCACGGATCACCACCTTGATTGAATTGCCTGGAGTAAACCCGTTCAATCCATTGTCCGGTGCTCCCTGCCATGCAATGACCGGCGTCTTATCATAACTATCGAGTACCACATTTTTCCCTACGAGTTGATTGCCATCGTAGAGTTCGACGAGAGCTGGTTTAAGGGTTTTCACATTTTCATTCATGCTGATCAAAACGACGTATGGAAGTCCTGTCGGCTTCGGGGCACCTTCAACTTGGGGTAAATCATTGAGGTTTCCAGGCGATGTTTGTGCGATCAAATCTTCATCGTAGCGGAAGGTTAGATCAGAAGAGGGGAAGAGCATATAACCTTCGCCTTCCCTCATGGCTCCGATTGTATTGATATCATCAGCTGGAATCCAGAAACGTCCATCATCAGTAAGGACAATCTGGATATCATCAGCGATTTCTTGCAGAGCAATTGAAGCATCAACACTCTGACCGTACGGATATCCGACCCAGTTCCATCGATTGCCAGTAACAGTGTATTCTGCTCTAGGGTTCATCCTGGAGCCGAGAATTGTCAATTCCTCGTTGGATTCGCAAAAGACTCGATACCCTTCACGCCATTGAATGTCGCCGATGGTATTAATATTCGGAGGGATGAACACCCCGCCATCATCCTGGTAAACAATCGACAAACTTTCCAGTTGCCCAAATACCCGCGCGACATTAAAGTCCAGTGGAATCAGATTGGTTGAGATAAGCTCAAAATAATTTGCTTGAAGTGGGATGGTCAGAATACCATTTTCCACTTCCTCACCTTCAGTACCCACCACTCGTATCAGCCAGTCACCATCGCCATCAACTAATGTTTCACCGTCATATTCAAAAATAAGCCCCGCTCCCAGATTCTGCTCACTGAAAACGATATGCGGAAAGCCACTCTCATCAAGTAGTTCAAACCAGACCCAAAAATCACCTTCCAAATTCTGAACCTCAGGAACATTTGAGACATCAATATCCATGAATGCTGGATACACATTTTCTACCGACGCTGTCGCTGTACTCGAGAACAGTTCCTCTCCCGGTACATCCCCACCAGCGAAAATATGATAATTGAATTCATATTCCTGACCTTCTTCGATGTCGCCATTCCACATCACACGCAAGGTGTTAATCGAGTAAATTGGCATGTTATCTGGAAGAATGAAGTGGGTCATCGGTCCCTCACCGACTCCAAAATGATCTGTCATATAATCTGGGACACGGTCATCATAGCCATACTCAAACTGCCCTTCAGGCATGATATCAGCATAAATGTGATTTGTAACATTGTTGACAGGATTATCATCATTGTCAAGAGTAACCGAAACAAATACATCAGCTTGAGCTTCCGCATCTGGAACCCATCCATCTACTTCATCATCTAAAGCATTGTCCAGTCTGTATGTTACCGATTCTCCAGCATTCAGCATGATCGTTTCATCGGCGAATCCAAATAGTGTTTCCCCAAGGTTCCATGATATCGAAGCAGTTTCAGGATTGGCACCACCGTTATAAAATGTAACTTCTGAAATATTTGGAATACCAACTGTGAGAGGATAGGGGATAACAGGAGTGACCACACCCATATCATGCTGATGGTCGTAACGATTCACTGTGATATCGTCAATGTAGATATAGGTTTCTCCCTCAAAGTAATCCTCTTCGGGAGAGTGAAACTCAAGGCGGATTTGAAGTTCCTGTCCGTGGTATGGCGTCAAATCCCACGCAGTAGGATATGATTCACTGAATAATTGCCAGTCTGCAGGTGCTGAAGTATATACATAGTCAGTTCCGGGTACCTCACCGTAAGGATTCGCAGCGTAATACCAGACATCGTTGTCCATGGGACGGACCTTCATCGCCCAGTAAGCATTGTCTGGAAAATCATTAGGGTGATCCCAATTGCCTTTCACCATGCAATCCAGCATTGTTGTTCCAGTGGAATCAGCGGTCAGATCAATCGTTCCATTGTACTGGAAATAATGCAGGAATCCTGTATTAAAATCTGAGAATCCGACTGCATTTGGGGCAGAAGGCGCATCATCCACTGGTTGAATCGTCCAGCTCTGGGCAACACCACCCCCCAGACCACTAGAAAAACTGAAAGGACCACCAATATGTTCACCTTCGGCATTATCATACAGCCAGGTTGAATCTTCCTGAGCGACAGTGATCTCATCCAGTTGGAAACCAGTCCAATCAGGGCCGGCACCATCCGCAGTGCTGGAATTTCCATCCGAACAGAAGCCGAAACGTATACGTACTGCTTCATTGCCAACATACGGTGTCAGATCAATCTCAATGGTTTCCCAATCGTTAATTGCACCAGCCCAACCGGGAATATCAGGTCCCATCATCCATTCATCACCAAATGCAAAAGATGAGGTAACGTTATATCCCAGCCCATCGGTGGGCTCGATGACTTCCCAGGTCTCACCACCATCAATAGTTATCCAGACATTTGCAGCATCCCAGCCATCGTAAGGCTCAGGTGCATTTTGCGGGTCTTCGCAAACCAGTCGCATCTGAAAACTCAGTGTCATCGACTCAACATCCAAAAAATTGAACGTTGGAGTCAGCATCCATTCCAGCCAGTGATTATCGTATCCGCCAAAATCACCAAAAGCCGGGTTATAGCAATGCCAACTCAAACTGTCAAAGGGTGCGACTTCGGAAGGATTCCAGAATGATCCAAAGGGATTATCGGCATCCCGAAACTGCCAGGGAGGATTACCAGAAAATGTTTCGGTCCAGACAACCTCATCCAGCTCGTCACGAATCTGCTCCCCATTCGCCTGCAAGGGTTTACGCATTTGTTCTACGGTTGGATTTTCATATTCATTATGAATCTTTTCAGAGGCAAAAACAGGTATGATGATCACAAAAGCGAGGAACAGGGTAAACAGTACTCTTAGCATGATGATTCTCCCTTCACTCAATAGCTAACCGTCCAAAAGTTCTAAAACGAGGTGTTACCTGATGCTTCGTGTATATCTTCAATTTTAATGGGAATAATGCAATCACAAAATCAGCCCAAAATACAACTGAATGTAATTAATAATACTACAGATAATCTATTGATAAATCAAGAGAAATGCGCTAAAAATGGGTTCAAATTGGAATCTTCTTCAACAAAAAAGCCCGGAAGTTCCGGGCTGAATTTTATCTGATATGGATCATGTTAGCTTACTACAAGGTTTAGGCAGGTTCGCAGCTAATCCCGTGACGTTCACAGACCCCATCCAGCAGTCCATTCAACGCATCAAGAATCTGATCAGAAGAACTAATCACTGAATCGTGGTTCTCAGCACCAACAAGTGAAAGCAGCAGTTCACGTTCCACCCGTGAATGCTCTTTATCAGCTTCGATATGCACTGTGAAATAAGCATAGGTTTCAGGATTATCGATACCATAAAATTCCTTGAGCCCCTCGATTTTAGTCTCGGATACTTCAGGAATCTGGCTCTCATAAGAATAGAGCGCACCAACACCCGCCGCAGTGCTCTCATTCAAACAGACTGCACGGAAGGTATCGATCAAATTTCTTGTTTCTGGTCTGATTTCGGACGCTTTAATGTCCTCTTCCTTCAAGCCTAGCCCCTTGGCAAACTGCATCCAGAGTTCGGGATGATTCGGGTTTCCAGCTTCTTCATCGTTCAGATTGTCCAGCAGGTGCCGGCGGACGCTCATGTCATCACACCCGGCATGCACAGCAGAAAGATAAGTCGGGAAGGCTTCAACATGCTTATAATATTGCGTCGCATAATCCTGAAGCGATTCCAGAGTGAGTTCGCCACGTGTCCACGCCTGATAAAATGGATGTTTCAACAGGCTCTTCTGCTCTATTTGTGAATGCAATTTCTTCAGAAATTCGTTTTTGTCATACATGGTACAATGTCCTTTCCCTCGAGAAATCAAGACGAAATTAATTAAAATTAGGATTGCCTAACATAATTGTTCATCACCTGGATTGCAATATCCCGAATCACAATATGAAGTTCTCCCGAATCTCTTTTTGAGAGGTACCAGGATCGAAATTGTCAGATTCCATTGATAGGTAGCTTATGAATTGGGTTCCGCTACTATCAGAGTTGCATTATCTTTTGCCATTGGACTTGTTCGAAGTCTAATAAATCCCTTGGTTTCGGTTTATCCCAAGCCTAATAATTCCGTTGCTCGTCTTTCACCACAGCATGGTGAGATTTGCGTAGCCCCTGCGTGTAGCGCAGCGAAACCCGGGGAGCAGAGGTGCCCTTAACTCAGGGTGGCCCGGGGATGAGAGCAATTCTACTGATAAATAGCAATGAATTGAAAAACGTTTAAGAACTGAATTGTTTTTTGTATTTCATACTCATCCCCGGGTATTATTCATCCACTCTAAAACTGAAGTGTGCAATAGAATTTGTCACTTAAACCCGACGCAAAGCATAGGGCCATCTTGGTGGATCACCACTCTCTAAAGTAAGCCCAAGCCACCCACAAAATAATATCATCTTTTTCCAGTAATTCATTGAATTTGTCACAATTATAGTGGTATATTTTATTGCAGGCACCAACTCGTTTGATGCTTTCGGTTTACTATACGGGTGAAAGTGGCTGTTTGGGGGAAATCTTCTTTGTCTTCTGTGAAAGGGTGGCTGACAC
>JAIOHU010000112.1 GCA_019912845.1 bacterium | reverse complement strand
GGCAGGTGCAGATGTCATCACTTTCAGCGTCGATAAACTGCTTGGTGGACCTCAAGCTGGTATTGCAGTAGGCAAAGAGAAAGCGATATCACGCATGCGTAAACATCCTTTAATGCGTGCTGTCCGTCCTGGAAAACTAACCTTTGCTGCTCTGGATGCAACCTTCAGGTCGTACCTGAATCCCAAGACTCTTTCCTCGCATCTTCCCGTCTGGTTCATGCTAGAATCAACTGAAGCGGATATGCGCTCCTGGGTTGAACCGATACTTCCCAGTATTGAAAAAGCCGCTAAAGAGCAGTTACTGGATGTATCGCTACGATCTTCGGATGCATATGCTGGCGGGGGAGCGTTGCCAACTGAAAAACTTGAAAGTATTGCCATTGCATTCTCTGGAAGTGGACGTAAATTAGCGAAGTTGCAGAAAAATGCCAGGCACCATACACCCTCCCTGATCGGTTACATCAAAGATGGCTTTTTCCAGCTCGATATCCGTACCATGCAGATAGAAAGTCCCGAAGAGGTTGAAACGATTTTACTTCATGCCTTGAAGGATATGGAGGAAAAAAATGATACAGATTAGATCACCAATTATAATCACGATGATCCTGCTTTTTTCCCTCTGGATGGCCATTCCAGCATTTGCAACTTCAACAGTCTACCAGCTCAATATTGATGCCCCAATTCATCCAGTTACAATGCGGTTTGTCGAGGAAGCGATTGAACGCTCCGAAATGGAAAAAGCGGAAGCTCTAATAATACAGATGGATACTCCTGGCGGATTGATGGAATCCATGCGTGGTATCACCAAAGCGATATTAAACGCCGATGTACCTGTAATTGTATATGTCGCACCAGAAGGAGCACGAGCTGGTTCCGCAGGAGTATTTATAACTCTGGCAGCTCATATAGCAGCGATGGCACCCAGCACCAATATCGGCGCAGCAACTCCTGTTACCATGGGTGGTGGAGGAGGTGGGGGAGAAGAAGAGGGTAAGGAGAAATCTGAGGAAGCCAAGTCCAATGAGATGGCAATGCGTCAAAAGATGACCAATGACGCAGTCGCACAGGCAAAAACAATTGCTGAACGGCGTGGAAGAAATGTTGAATGGGCGGAAGCTGCAGTGCGAGAAGCTGCCAGTATCACAGCCTCTGAAGCTCTTGAAAACAATGTCATTGATTATATAGCAGAGTCAGTAAGTGAGCTATTGGTTATGGTTCATGGGGACAGCGTGGAAGTGAAATCGGGGACAGTTGTTCTGGACACTGAAAAAGCGGATGTAAAAGTTATTGAATACACCTGGCGTGACAAATTCCTGCTTACTATTGCGAATCCAAATTTAGCTTATCTGCTTATGCTTCTTGGTATGTATGGGCTTATATTTGAGTTGTACAATCCGGGCGCGGTGATTCCCGGTGTAATTGGTGTGATTGCAATCATTCTGGCATTTTTTGCGTTTCAAACTCTGCCGTTGAACTGGGCGGGATTGTTACTCATTGTGGTTGCGATTGCGATGTTCATCCTGGAAATAAAGGTGACCAGTATGGGCTTTTTAACTTTGGGTGGTACCGCTTCCCTGATTATCGGCTCGATTATGCTTTTCGACAGTCCGATACCTGCACTGAGAGTATCCTGGAGTGTTATTATTCCAACAGTTATCGTTACTGTGCTATTTTTTGCGGTTGCCCTCGCCTATGGTATACGTGCGCAGAAGAACAAGGTTACAACCGGGCATGAAGGGCTCGTTGGCGAGAAAGGGATCGCAGTGTCTGAACTGAATCCAAACGGCAGGGTGAAAATCGGCGGAGAGTACTGGAAAGCAAGTGCAGCGAGTGAGTCCATTTCTGAAGGTGCGAATATTGTCGTTACTGGTGGGGATCGTCTGATGTTGATTGTGCGGGAAGATACCTGATTCGATTATGAAAGCACCGGTTCGCGCAATTGTATTGGCATCTCTCTGTTTTTCTTTGGGAGTGCTTTGTGCGAAGCCGGAGATTGACTCGATTTACAGGTTACTTCTTCCACTTATGGCATTGGTTCCGTTGGGGATTCTCCATTCACTTCGAAAAGCAACCATACTTCAAGATATACTTCTCTTAATTCTATTTTTCACTATTGGCTGGGCACGTCCACAGCTTGAATCGCAATCAAATATCTCCGATGACCCTGCCTGGTATACTGCCATTGTAAAACTCCCTCTCAGAAATGAATCAGATCATACCCTTTATCGTCTCAAGCTTGAATCTTCGAGGCGAAATAATATCGTTCAGAAACACAGATTTGATGTGGTTGGAAAATTTGACATTGGGGATCGAGTTAATTTTGACACCGGCGATCGCATTGAGTTTCGTGGGAGGTTGACCCCGGTAAAAAGGAATGGGAATCCAGGTGATTTTAATCCTCGCGCTTACTGGGGTATACGAGGCATCACGCATCAAATGTATTCGATACGGCATATTTCTAACGAAGGTGATGCCGGATTAGAAACGACTCTTACCAGGATAACCGCAAATTCTCGAAATGCTGTCACAGATTTTCTTGATGCAAAATTTGAACCCTCACTCCTGCCAGTTCTTTACGCACTTGTCATTGGTGATCGTGGTCAGTGGAGTGATGAGCAACGGGATATTTATTCACAAACTGGTGTGATGCACTTGTTTGCAATTTCCGGGCTGCATGTCGGTATGCTCATCGCGATGGCGTTTTATGTACTGCCATTAATTGGGCTGAATAGAAGGCTGGCAGTGTCACTCATCATTCTCATTTCATGGTTTTATATACCTTTTACAGGTGGAAATCCTCCTGTGATGAGAGCAGTCTTGATGACAACAATAGCTGGGGTTGGATACCTTCTGGGAAGAAGGATATACGTCCTCTATGTTGTTTGTTTAGCTTGGATGATTCTGCTGTTCTGGAGACCAATTGGATTATTCGATGCGGGATTCCAATTAAGCTTTGCGGGTACTGTAGGAGCGGTCATGTTTACCAGCTTTTTCTATCCAGTTTTTCACCCCTACAAACTTCTTCACATGAGACCTATTCCTCGTGAACTGACAAGGTGGCTATTTTATCTTGGAATGCTTTTCGCCGTATCGATTGGAGCATGGATCACTACCGCCCCCTTTATTGTTTGGCACTTTGGTCATTTTCCCTGGCTCTCGGTGTTGAGTGGTGTCCCCTCATTGATCCTTATTCACCTGAGTTTGATAGCCATCTGGGCTTCCCTTATTACTGCAATACTTCCAATTATCCCACAGATATTTTCAAGCGCCGCTGATATTTTTTTGAATTGGGTGAATGCAATTGCAGAGTTTTCCCACATCAATTTGCCAACCTCAACACATTTACCCGGATACACAGTACTATTTTTCGCTTCAGCAACAATTGTTGCTTTCTATTTTGCGTCAAAAATACGTTTTCGTCCACTCCCGAATCTAGCTTCAGCCATACTTAGTTTTGCTATCATTTTTCTCGGCTGCATGCTGTGGACACCATCAAAAGATGCAAAAATGGCGATAGTTGATGTTGGGCAGGGTGATGGTACTCTGATACGTTCTGGTGTGGATGCAGTGATTATCGACGGTGGTCGAGATTATCGTTGGCTGGAGAAGCAATTACGACTGACTGGGATTCGGACGATACAAATCTTGTTCCTGACTCACGGTGATGCTGACCATGTCGGAGCGGCTCCTGAAATAGTCAACAACTATCCAGTAAACCTGGCAATCGTCGGTCCAGGATTGGGGAGGGATAAGGCTGGTGCAGAAGCACTTGCAGCTCTCGAGGAACAGAGTATAGAATACCAGGTGGGAAACGAGTTCCAGGAAATAGTACTGGAGAATTTCGGGAAATTTACAGTTATTCACCCTCCAATCGAAATAGATGAGAATGCAACTACTGACAATGATCTTTCACTTGTTCTTCTGTGGGAACATGGAAATACAAGAATTCTCTTTCCCGGAGATATTTCTAATAAAGTTGAGACCGAACTTGCTCAACTTCAATCGACAAAAGATATAACCTTAACAATGGCACCACATCACGGCAGCAATTCATCCTCATCCATCGAGTGGCTATCCCATCTTCAACCGAGGCAGATAATCATATCGGCAGGCACAGGAAACCCTTACAATCATCCGCATCCAGAGGTACTTGAGAGGCTCTCGAAGTTTCCAATTAAAATACATCGTACTGACTTGAAAGGTGCGGCTCTATTTCAGGTGACCGAAGAAGAAGTTAAAGAGATATCCACAATACAATGGTGGTGAGATTCGAGTATAAACATTGACTTGCAGTTTGCTGCAACTCTATGTTAACCGAAGTGCTGCAAGGAGTAATGGGTATGAGGCAAAAGCTCAAGGTTGCTATAGTTTCCATTTGAATGTTGATTCAGTTCAACGAAAAAAGCATTATTGTCAGCACTACTTCGTTATAATCGGATTTAATTTGTTTTCACATTTGTCATCGTAAAAAGTTATATTTGTATTTAATTGATGTTGCATTAAGTTTTATCAGTAGTTACATTTCTTACAATAGAAGGACTAATATAATATA
>JAIOHU010000111.1 GCA_019912845.1 bacterium | reverse complement strand
CTGCAGGTGTTTCTGCTTCAAAGTGAACATTCTCGCCAGTTCCTGGATGCTTAAAACCTAGAATTCGTGCATGTAACGCTTGACGTGGCATCAGCTCAAGTGCTTTTCTACCCATCTGACGTTGGAAGCTGGTCAGCCGTGACAATCCATGCATTCTGCCACCGTAGGTCGAATCTCCAAAGACCGGGTAGCCTCGATGGGAAAAATGTACTCGGATCTGATGGGTTCGACCAGTCTCCAGAGTTACAGCAATCAGTGAAAGAAATTCAAAACGTTTCAATACTCGCCAATGTGAGACAGCCCTTTTACCATCCTCGACAACTGCAAATCGTTTCCGATCCTCTGGATGACGAGCCAACGGAGCGTTTATGGTTCCAGCATCCTCAGGATTTCCCCAAACTAAAACCAGATATTCTCGTTCGATATCATGTTCATGGAAAAGGTAACCGAGAGCAGTCATGATATACTCACTCTTCGCAACGACCAGCAATCCTGAAGTGTCTTTATCGAGACGATGGACTATTCCAGGTCGTGTGGTTTCCTTAGAGGGTGAGGGAAGGTTTTCATAGCGTCCCAGCAAAGCATTGACCAAAGTTCCCGAGTGATGACCAGCGGCAGGATGAACAACCATTCCAGCAGGCTTGTTGACTACGAGCAGCCATTCATCCTCATGGACAATATCCAGTGGGATATCGTCCGGGGCAGCAGCGGGTCGAGGAGGGTGGGGGAAAATAATCGTGATTGTCTCGCCACCCTGTACAATCTGGGAAGGTTTAACCGGGAGTCCGCCAATGGTGATCCTTTCCTCTTTGATCAGCTTTTTAACACGGCTGCGGCTGATTTTTGGAAGACGAGTCGTAACTACCACATCCAGCCTTTCTGCTGCGGTATAACCCTCTTCAATTTCTAACTCAAGCCTGTTCTCTAAAGCTGAATGTTCGTTTGATATTTTCATGAGGGAAAGTAGTATCCTGCGGGTTTCCAAACAAATTTGTCTGGAGGGAGGACATTCTCGGGTTTCAATTCTATTTCTTTTCATGAAAATGTGGTTTAGAAATCAACTCGGATAGTACCGTGATCGGTTGTCAATCGCCTCTTTACAAGATAGACAACCATCAGACTACCAAGGGTTGTGGAGGCTGCCAGCATGTACATCACCACGATCTGATACATGACCGCATCTCTCGGATCCGCACCTGCCAACAATTGACCAGTCATCATTCCGGGTATGGAAACAATTCCGACGATAGTCATGGCATTGATCATGGGGGTCATACCCGCTCGTATTGCATCACGGAAGAGTGGGAGAGTCGCCTCGTTTACTGTAGCACCGAGGTAAAGCCTCATCTCTATCTCACGTCGCTGAGTTTTACAGGAGGATAAAAACCTCTCCAATGCCAGCGAAATTCCGTTCAATGAATTTCCTATAATCATTCCGATCATTGGAATGAAGAGAGGTGGATTCCACCAGGGGTCGGAACCGATTACTACAGCCGTTACAAGAATCGCCACCAGGAATGAGGAGACAAACATGGAAATCAGTGTATCCCACCCTGCACCTGTCAACTTGTATTTCTGACGTCGCACTGCTTCTCTTCCAGAAAGCAGCACCATAAGTACTGCCAGGAGAAGAACAAGCCAGGAGGTTTGAATGTCGAATACAAATCCAATTGCAGCCCCAGCGAGTAATAACTGCAGTGCAGTCCGTAACGCTGCTACAAAAAGAGTTTTTTCAAACTTTAGTCGTAACACAAGAGAGACGATCCCGGCAACCAGAATAAATCCGGAGGCTAAAAGGATATCGATGTAGGTGAGTTGCAGGTACTCATTCATCATTAGTCTGCTCCTCACTTTTCAGGAAAGAATCGAGTGTATATCGTTTGAGAGTTTGATTTTCAATATTCAGGACATCACACTCCAACTTTTTCAAGACAGAACGATCGTGCATAATCCAAAGAATAGCTCCAGCAGTTTCATCTTTCCATCGTTTAATTTGTTCAATGATATGATCTGAGCTGGTAGGATCGAGGCCACTGGTTGGTTCATCTAATAGTATGATTGTTGGATTTAACAAAGTGATGCGTGCTAGAGCGAGACGTTGTGATTCGCCACCCGAAAGTTCAGTTACATTGAAATCAAGGGGTTTTTCCAGACCATGGGTTTTGAGGTGATCGCGAAGAGTAGCCTCATTGTCAGGTGTTGCTAACTTCCGGTTTTGGCGAAGTTCAAACGGAAAAAGTAAATTCTCCTGGATTGTTCCCTCAAAAAAAGTTGGTTGCTGGGGGAGATATGCGATTTGTTGTCTTAACTCTGGATATGAATATTTTTCAACTGAAATTCCCTTGAAATCTATATCACCCTCACTCGCACTATGCATTCGAATGAGGGATTTAAGAAGTGTAGATTTGCCGCTTCCTGAAGGACCCACAATGCCAAGTATCTCTCTGGAGTCCAACTGAAACGAAGACTTTTTTAAAAGCACTCTCCTAGTTGAGTTTAGTGTTACCTCGAGAGTAACTTCCTCAACTTTGAGCAAAGGATCAGAGGTCAATTCAGTATTCCTGTTTTTAGGGAGTTAAATAGTATTCAGAGTATCAACCAGTGGATGATTCAATCTGAATGTGCAACGGATTATCAAGCATAAAAAGCATTTTACAAGGAATGAAAAAAGCATGAAAAAATCAACTTTAAGAATATTATTGTTCACTACTGTCCTTATTGCCATACTCGGGATGGTCGGATGCAACCAGATGAATGCACCCTCGAAGGTAGAAAATCTTCGTATTCTGCACTGGAATGATTTTCACTCTATGAACACTGTCACTGAGAAAGTTATCAAGGGCGATACTCTTATGGTGGGTGGGTATGCAGCACTGGCAGGCTATTTGGATCACTATCGTAATAGTGCTCAAAATATATTAGTATTGAATGCAGGTGATGACTTTCAGGGAACGCCTATCTCAGCGGTCACTAAGGGTGAGAGTCAGATCGAGATATTAAATGCTATTAAACCGGATGTATTTACCATAGGCAATCATGAATTTGACTATACTTTCGAGCAATTACGTGAGACGATGAAAAAAGCAGAATTTCCATATCTACTGGGAAATGTAGTTGATTCAGAAACCGGTGCTCCCATTTATCCCGCGGATACAATTGTTGAAATTAATAACATTAAAATTGGTGTCATTGGTGTTATCCTCGAAGGTCTTCATGAAGTAACTACAGCGAAGGCGACTGCGGGTGTAAAAGTAACTCCGGTTGCTGAAGCAGTCCGTGCCAGCCTGAAAAAGCTCTCTCCTCTTACTGACATACAAATTTGTTTATCCCACCAGGGAGTCTGGGATGACAGTTTACTTGCGATGGAAATTGGTTCTGAGTTGGAATTAATTGTCGGTGGACACTCACATACTCGTCTCTATGAACCAAAATTGGTAAATGGAGTATATATCGTACAGGCAGGTGCAAAAGGGGAATTTTTAGGAATACTTGATCTCAGCATTGATACGTCCAAAGATAAATTGTTATCGCTTGAGGGTAAAATTGAGCGAGTTATTTCGGGAACCCATCCTGATAATGCTGAAGTTGCTGCTATTATTGAAAAACAGGAAAGCCAGCTTGGCGAGGAATTGGGGAGGATTGTCGCTGAATTAAAAACTGACTGGGTTCGCTCGTATAACAGTGAAAGTAATATTGGCAACTTTGTTTCAGACGCCATTAAAAACGCTGCTGGAACGGATATAGGAGTGATTAATTCAGGTGGTATTCGTAAGAATTTAGATGCAGGTTCTGTAACCATGCGTGATCTCTATGAGGTTAGTCCTTTCGGGAACGAGATCGTAAAATTCAAGATCACTGGTGAAGAACTGCAACAATTTGCCTTGCATCAAGCCGGGGATGGTAGCTTTGTGCAGATCGGTGGGTTGAAGTACCATGTCAAAGCTGGAAAACTTGTCTCGCTCAAAGTAAACGGTAAACCTGTTCAACCCCTTAAAAACTATACTGTAGCAACTGTAAATTATACCACTGACCACATGGATCGTTACTTTGGTCTTGATCCTGAAACACACCCCGTTGAATATCTCGGATTGGTGGATTTAGATGTTTTAATGATGGCTGCTGAAGATGCCAGGGTTATTGAGTCTCATGTTGAGGGACGTTCGATAATTGAGAAATAGACACTTTTACATTGGATAAAGAATTGTCAGCTGCATTGAGGTGGTCATTAATAATCGCTGCACTTGGTATTGGTGTCAGCCTGGTCTATCATTCTATTTCGGTTTCAGGTGGATCCCCCCTCTGGTTAAACCTTGATGATGGCTATATCCATGCAGAAATCGCCCATCAATTGGCTGAAACTGGGAAGTTAGGATTGAATCCAGGTGAGGGTGGAGGGGGAAGCAGTTCTGCGCTTTGGACTTTTTTAATCGCAAATAGTGCGAAATTTGGATTTTCGCCAGAAGTAATCGCCTGGAACCTCAGTTTATCAGGTTGGGGGCTCGCCTGCTTTGCTTTCACTTTATTGGCTTTTCGTCTGTTCAATGACGCTGAAGCTATTCTGATAACTATATGTTTTGCCATATCCGGGCAGCAATCAGCGTTGGCAGTATCTGGAATGGAATCAACCACTTTTCTGGCAATGGTTATATTGACGCTGTGGGCATTAGAGTCAGAAAAGTTCTGGTTAATGCTGCTTTTTTCATCTCTCGCAGTATTACTTCGTACAGAGGGAATATTACTCGCAGGTTCAATATTTACAGCCTGGTTTTTCAGTTCTGAAAAACCTTTTCAGGATCGTAAAACCCTATTTGTTTTACCCGTAACATTCATTGCGCTGGCGGTCGGATTGATGTGGTTATTCACTGTATCAAGCACATTCCCATCCACACTTGCAGGACGTCGCTGGTTAATTGGAGTTCCAAATTCACCACTTACCGATATCGGTCTTACGATTGGCTTTATTATACGTTTTGTTGGAATGATCTGGGAACGGTTGAGTTCATATATTGGACCTGGATTTGGTCTTGGTTCTCTTTGGGCTGGGATGATTACTCTATTAGCAATGGTTGGAGGTGTATTTTCCATCCGCTTCCGTAACACACTGGGTGTGATTGGGATTTATCTACTACTTCATCTTTTATTTTACAGCCTGAACCTTCCGAATGATGGTCACATGGGCAGGTACCTCATTCCGCTTTGGGGGTTGATTCCACTGTTGGTAGTCGAAGGATTCATGATCCTTAAGGAACGATTTGATTTTTCCAATTCGAGTAAAGTTTTCATAGGAATCGCCATATTTCTTCTGGTCGCATACATTCCACAACTGATCCGTTGGGAAGGGTGGAATCGAGCTGCAAAGAATCATCTGGCACAAGTTCATCTTACAATGGCTACTGAACTGAACGAACGTCGATTTGATCAAAACAGCCAGGTAGCTGCATTTGATATTGGGATTCTCTCTTATTTCACCCTCGCACATATTATCGATCTCGGTGGTCTGACTGATACAGCTATTCTTGATGCATTATACAATCAGCGACTCAGTAGGGTCTTGGAAGAAAAGCAGGTTAAATTTGTTATTGTACCTGAACTTGAGGGGTCTCAGAGGTTGATTTTTTTTAGACGATTGGGGCTTAGCATGATGGACTTTCGCGAAGTCAAGCGATATTCCATTGGTGAAGGCAGTCATTCACACCTGAAACCGACAAAAGTGGCGTTTCCCGCATTGGGGATGTACAAGAG
>JAIOHU010000110.1 GCA_019912845.1 bacterium | reverse complement strand
ATATAATGGTTCGAGAATATCTGCGGTCTCTTTTGGCAGAAATTCTCTCAGGTAGTGCCCAACGATTTCATCGCCGGGAGGACCAACCTCTTCAAGACCCTTACCAGCAGCAAAGATAAATTTAAGGTCACTGTTAAACAGGAAAATGGATCCGTAAGGGAAATTTTCTGCTAATGTTTCGTACAAGGATTGTGTTTTTCTTCGTTCTTCCAGGGCACGAACTTCCAGATGGACATTTCGCAGAACGCCTATAACCCGAATCGGTTGATTATCTTCACCGAGGGTCATTACGCCGCGATCATGCATCCAGATATACCTATCTTTTTTTGTTCTGAAACGATAGCGAAAATCAAATATCTGGTCGTATTTACGTGCTCGTTCAAATTCCAGGAGAACCTGTTCGAGGTCTTCTGGATGAACTTTATTCAGCCAACTATTACCATCATTGCCCATTTCGTCAACAGTGTAGCCAAGAACTTCCACCACAGCATCCGACCAATCGATCGTGTCCGTTGGCACATCATGATCGTATACTATGTCGCCAATCGCCTTTAATAGTTTGCTGTATTTTTCTGCTGAGTGCAATTTCATGAAGAAACCTATTTGTATTGTCGTATGGAAACCGGATGGTCAGCACATCTTAGCACTCAGGAATATATGATTTTCTTGCATAGAACACAGTTAATGCATCGTGAAATAGGGAGAAGTGTTTCAGGCTCACAATATCAATGAGATATTCAATAGAATGTATCCATCTGAATACTCCTGAAACTCGTAGAGGTGGGTTGTCCAGCTTGTTGCGTTGATGAAGCACCACGTGTATATTCAATTTTTCGTAGAAATGGGTTCGTGTGTCAGGAGATAAAGTTCATGCAGAAGTACATGATTGCTGAAATAGCCGGCTATCAATACAGGGTCGAAGAAGGTGCTAAAGTAACTGTACCACGTTTGGAATCAGAACAGGGTTCAAAAATTACCCTGGACAAAGTCTTACTGGTGAATGCAGCCGGTGAGGTCAAGGTTGGAAATCCATACGTTGAAGGTGCCAGTGCCGAAGCGAAAGTATTGGAACATAGCCGTTCACGTAAGGTTTGGGTCTTCAAGAAGAAACGCCGTAAGGGGTTTAAGAAGTCTGGCACTCAAAGGCAGCACCAGACGATATTGGAGATTTCCGGCTTGTCGGTTTAATAGATTTTTGTTATCTTTCTATTCAGTTTAGTAACCTTCAGGACGCTCCCTCGTAAGGGGCGTCCTGGTTTCTATATGAGAAGGAGTGAATGGTATGGCTCACAAAAAGGGAGGTGGTTCTTCCCGGAATGGACGCGATAGTAATTCCCAGCGATTGGGAATCAAGGTTTTTGGTGGTCAAGTAGTTACCGCTGGAAGCATAATCGTCCGTCAACGTGGTACTCAATTCCATCCTGGCAATAATGTCGGGAAGGGAACAGACTATACATTGTTCGCGAAAGCTGATGGCGTGGTTGAATACTCAACCAGCGGACGCCGCGGCAGAACAGTTCACGTACATCCGGCGGAGGAATGAGTCATGGTTAAAAAGATCACCGTAATCGGTGCGGGCCATGTGGGGGAACATGTTGCACAGGGTCTTGCGAATCTCGAACTGGCTGAAGAAGTTGTGATCGTTGATGTTGTTGAAGATTTACCGCAAGGAAAATCTCTCGATATGCGGCAGTCCATGCCTGTATTGGGTAAGGATACCAAAATTATCGGTACCAACGGTTACGAAGAGACGAAAGACAGCAACATAGTCATTCACACCGCGGGACGTCCCCGCAAGCCCGGCATGAGTCGTGATGATTTATTGGAAGCGAATGTTGCAATCGTACGTCCATGCATGGAACAGATTAAGAAAACGTCTCCGAATGCGATTGTGATAATGGTCGCAAACCCCCTCGATGCAATGGCATTTGTCGCACTAAAAGCAACTGGTTTTCCACGCGAACGGGTTATCGGAATGGCTGGTATTCTCGATACCGCACGTTATCGTGCCTTTATCGCGATGGAAACTGGCATGAGCGTTCGCGATATCCAGGCGATGGTACTCGGCGGGCATGGTGATACCATGGTTCCGTTACCACGTTTCACAACGATCGGTGGATTACCACTTGCACATTGGATGAGCCAGGAAAAAATCGACGCTATCGTTAAACGTACTGCTGGTGGTGGCGGTGAAATTGTTAAATTGCTCAAGACTGGTTCAGCTTATTATGCTCCAGCAGCTGGTGCAGTTGAAATGGCTGAAGCAATTGTGAAAAATTCCGGACGTCTGCTGCCCTGCGCATGTTACCTCAAGGGTGAGTATGGACACAATGATATCTATATGGGTGTCCCGACGGTTCTCGGTGAAGAAGGGCTTCGTAAGATTGTCGAATATCCCTTCAATGATGAAGAACAGGCGATGTTTGACCACTCAGTCGATGCGGTCAAAGGTCTGCTTGCTGATGTTGGAAAGTTCCTCTGATCATCTTCGCATGGATGATTGGGTTTCAATGGCGCCACCCTTGGGTGGCGCTTTTTTATGGCTCAACGGTAAAGACATCTTTTAGTACTTGTTTATTAGCTGCACTTATTTTTCTACTCTGAAACTGTTTATCAGATTGATTTTTTTGATTACCTTATTTTCCTGGATCCATTGCTAAGATTTTTGGTTGAACAAGGGACCTTTTATGATAGCTTCAACGCAACTCGTGCCTGATTCCTATCCTGATATGCTTCGAGAAATCAAAGTCAAAATTAAGCATAGCCGATTCAAAACAGCTCTCAAAATTAATCGTGAGCTAATCGAATTGTATTGGGAAATCGGAAAAACCATTGTCATTCAACAACAAACGGAGGGTTGGTGAAAAGCTGTTGTAGACAAACTTGGGTTGGATTTACAAAGGGAGTTTCCTGTTCAATCTGGATTCTCAGCTCGAAATCTTTGGTATATGAGAAACTTTTATCTTGCCTACTCTCAAAATATTCCAATTCTGCAACAAGCTGTTGCAGAATCAAAGGATCAAAATCTGCAACGGCTTGTTGCAGAAATAAAAGTGGGGAAGCTACCTGATCCATTTGCGGAAATTCCATGGGGACACAATACTGTATTACTTGATAAACTTGAAAATTTTGTCGATAGAGTGTGGTACGCATCAAAAATCAGGGAGAGTGGATGGTCAAGGGCCGTTCTGATACATCAGATAGAAACGAAACTAATCAGTCGTTCTGGATGGGCAATTACAAACTTCAATTCGACCCTCTCAGATGAACAATCAGATTTAGCAAAACAGATCATTAAAGACCCATATCATTTTGGTTTTCTTAATTTAGAGGAAAATATCCAGGAAAGAGACTTGGAAAATGCACTAATCTTGAAAATGAAGGATTTTTTGCTTGAGCTTGGAAATGGTTTTTCATTTATGGGCAATCAATACCACTTAGAAGTTGGTGGTCAAGATTACTACCTTGATTTACTCTTTTATCACGTTAAGCTTAAAAGGTTCATCGTAATTGATCTTAAAGTGAATGACTTTAAGCCAGAATACAGTGGGAAGATGAACTTTTACCTGGCAGCAGTTGATGATCAATTGGGAAGATATTCAGATGAATCAGCAATTGGGTTGATCCTTTGCAAAGATCGGAATGAAATTATTGTTGAGTATGCTCTGCAGAATTTAGAATATCCTATTGGTGTCGCGACTTACACGCTACTCCCAGAACCAGTGCAGTCAGTTTTACCTTCACCAGAGGATCTAAGAACGAAGCTTTCTGAAAACTAAATCATATTAAAAGTAAAACTTGAACCATAGCTCTCTGATACCCGAAAATGATAGGCAATTTTCCTCTATGAGTGAATAATGAAGCTTGCCTAAATTGGAGTGATTTTGTATCTGAATTACGTGCATTTATTATTCAGGCTAGAGCCTTCGCAGCGAAGTATTAGTTTAATTGTGATTCTTCTCAGCGCAACAATCGCTCAGACTGTCTATTCCCACCCCGGTTGGGGAATGGTCGAATTTGAGAATGGTACCATTGCCTTCACCGATCTTTTCAACAGTCGGATCACGCTAGTGGACACTGATGGCGATATTGAGCACCTAACCAATCACCGTTTCCACACACATGATATGTCGTTAACTCCGGACGGATCATTGTTAGCCGAAAACAGAGATTATTACAACAATCATCCCAGGATGGTGTTGTATGAGATCAGTCATGATGGAGCTGTTGAAATTGTTGATGGTCCTTATGATACCGAAAAGGAGATATTTGGTTATCTACGTGATCATAACGGCAATTATTATGGTACCACTCACTTTGACAAACAGACAAGCTACCGTGTGATCTTCAAATGGGATACGCAAGGCAAACGAACTATTCTGGCGGGAGGTGGGCAACCATATACCGATGGTCAAGGTGTGGAAGCCGGATTTTACCGTATCAGTGGAATGACATGGGGCGCGGATAGTACCATCTACGTGGCTGATGGAGAATCGGTACGTAAAATCAGCCTGACCGGGGACGTAACAACCCTGCTGAAAGATTCAGAACTTCTTGGTCATCACAAGCATGAGTTCTACACAGGCACACGTCGCAACCACCTCTATGGAATTAACGTTAATATCAATGGCACGGTTTTAGTTGCCAATTATGCGATGAAAACCATCATTGAAATTCCTCCTCAAAACTCACGAAAAAAGGCGGGAGTGATCTATACGTCAACCGAGGGATTCTCACCTGTAAATGCACTACATCAAAACGAGAAATTAATCGTCCTGGAATCACCTGCGTTGACCTCAAGCATCAATTTGGGAATGCGTTTGGTTGAATATCATATTCACTTGGATCAAAAAAGGATTGTGTCCCCTTGAATCAGTCGTGCTGCTTTTGTCAATAAAAGACTATGATTGGTCTCCCTCATCGGGAGTGTTGAATAAGCCTCTTTTTTGTCATTGCGAGGAACGAAG
>JAIOHU010000109.1 GCA_019912845.1 bacterium | reverse complement strand
CTCAAACCGACCTGGCTGCTCAGGTACGAGGTGCATTTTTCGGTGCTGAGGCAATGCGGATTCAACGAGGTAAAAATGAAGTAAAAGTGATGGTTCGCTATCCAGAATCATCCAGAACATCTGTTGCAGATGTGGAAAACCTCCGTATACGCACACCTCAAGGTATTGAAATTCCCTTGTACCGAGCTGCTTATGTTGAAGAATCACGAGGCTATAGCGAGGTACGACGTACCGATCGTGAACGTGTGATCAATGTGACTGCAAAAGTCGATAACCGTGCTACCACACCCGATGATATCATTGCGAACCTGGAAGCAGGGATTCTTCCGCAACTCTTGAGTGATTACCCTGGATTGAGTTACGATCTCGAAGGGCAGAGTCGTGATCAGATGGAGTCAATGTCAAGCCTGTTCAAAGGTTTCATTATCGCTCAACTCATTATCTTCGCTCTACTTGCGATATTATTCCGCAGTTATACACAGCCACTGGTGGTGATGAGTGCTGTGCCATTCGGTATTGTTGGTGCGGTGATCGGTCATCTAGTGCTGGGCTACAATCTCAGCCTGATTTCAATGTTTGGTATCGTGGCACTTGGCGGAGTTGTTGTGAATGATTCATTGGTGATGATTGACTTTATCAACATGAACCGTCGAAATGGAGTGGGATTACGTGAATCCGTGCTCGAATCTGGGGTGCGACGTTTCCGTCCGATTATTATGACTTCGCTTACAACATTTTTCGGTCTGGTTCCGATTATGCTGGAAACCTCCATACAAGCAAAATTCCTAATTCCTATGGCAATAAGCCTTGGATTCGGAGTTCTATTTGCAACTGCAATTACACTTGTATTGATTCCGGCATTCTACCTTGTGCTTGAAGATATTCACGATCTCTTCGGCTCAAAATCTTATGTTGAAACTCCCGAAGTCGAGGAAGTGAAGGCTATCGAGACAGCGAGTTGAGTCTGGGTGGCACGGGGATTGAATCCTTTCCAAAGCAATCATCACGCTTAGTCTGGAACGTGTACTCATAATAAAGGATCATTATGTTGATCAATCCCCGTGATTCTCGATTCGAATACCCATTGAAACCTGAGGTCAGCCTTATACGGTAAAAAACGG
Source organism: bacterium (assembly GCA_019912845.1). Taxonomy (GTDB): domain Bacteria; phylum Electryoneota; class Electryoneia; order Electryoneales; family Electryoneaceae; genus JAIOHU01. Next base: position 21,665 of record JAIOHU010000109.1, on the reverse strand, counting down.
TCCGGGTTTATATAACTCTTGAAAAGCCACCAACAATTCTTCTGCAGAAATGTTTTCAATATTGAGAATAATATCTTTTTTAGTTTTAAGTGCGAGTATTTGTTTGTCGATTAGACTCAGACGTATTTGTTTCATCATACCTGAACCCAAACTTCTTAAAGCAATTTCTCTCTCTTTTTCAAGTTCATCAAGAGATACATCTTTCATAGATTCCCAAAAGACAATAGCCTGTTCTATTTTCTCTAGCTGCGAGATATTGGCTCTGTGATTTGAAACTTTTTTGCCTAATTCAAATTTTGAGCCCTTTAAGTTGCTTAACCTCTCTATGTCAGTCTTGATTTCGTTGATCTCGGCTTTAATATTCTCTTTGAGTTTATTAAGATTATCTTCCATTTTATTCAATCCTGCATTGATTTGTGATAGTTCTTTGGCGATATCAAAAGTCGGCATGCAAACCTGTCAGAAAACATCAGAAAGAGCTACTATTGTCCTAATATCCATACTATCATTTGGTTGGCGAAAGGTCGGAACCTTGGGAAAACTATCCTGTATATTGCTGAAAATAGTACACGGTGACTTTATCATCAACACGGTCTTACTAATCGCAGCGGTGCACGGTCTTTAGCACTTCACACGACTGTGTATCCACACATTTCTTAATGACTATTTTTGTTTTCAGCTGACAATTCGGTTAACCTTTCATTATAATTGTTTTGTCTTGTTCAAAAGCATCTTTAGGTACCCATATCCATCCCTCTTCGATGGGGATGTCTTTACCAGGAGCTGCAAGTGCTTCTGGCTCTGCTGCATAGAGGTAAGCTATTATCGCACAAATAAGCGCGTCAAATTTGTCCCCATCTTGGTTTAAGGGTTCAAATCTTTTAAGAATTTCTTTGATGATAGGCGATTTCTTAGCAGCAGAAGGATAGGTTTCCAGTGCAGTTAGTTTTCCAGTATTTGTCCACACTCCACAGCTGCGAACATGAGGTGCATACTTTCCCAGTACATGCAGACCTTTTGTGGCTTGACTGCCGATCATATCTTTTACTGCCGATAACGGTTTCATGTCCATTTGAAAGAGGTAACGTTCCGTTTTTCGAAACAAATATGGGTTATTTCCAGATTCGTCTAGTGATTTTACTGTTTCCAGAGACGTAATGAGATTAATGAATTCCTTAGGAAATCCTAATGGTGTGTCAATTGCCAGATACACTGAACCTGAAACCGTTGCCTTATCAGGATCGCAAAGGCTAAATAGTTTCTCCAGGAATTTAACAGTCGATTCAGCTTTATTGATTGAATCTCGTAAATTTCCCCGCCAGGATTTACCTACAAAAGTCAATTTGTCATCGAGAATCACAACTGCATCGCGACTCCTGGGGTTTTTATCACAATTCCAACCACCAACATCCCAACCAATGTAATATGTAGGAGATGATTTGAGATTATTCATTATTCCAGACTCCTCTCGTGTTGTCTTATTTAAGTTTTAATCTGACAATCGTGTGATTTTATTCTCCGTTTACGACACGAAAGAGCCTTATTATCAGCAAGCGTAGCGGGGCATAGGTTTCTGCTTCAAAAGGTGATCCTCGAATATGCTATTCAAAAGAATTCCAATTGTCGTTCTCTGGGTTCAGTAAAAGTGATTCTCCCTGGAACCACCCTTTCACAGAAGACAAAGAAGATTTCTCCCAAACAGCCAATTTTACTTGTACCAAAAACCGAACACATCACAATAGTTAGTGCCTGCACTAATATATACCACTTCTATTGTGACAAATTCAACGAATTGCGGGAAAAAGAGGATATTTTTGGGAAGTTGGCTTGGGGGTGATTCGCCACGATGGCCCGATGCTTTGCATCGGGTTTAAGTGATAAATTCTACAGATATGCATTTCTGTCTGAGTGACAAGTATTCTGGCTTGGGATTTATCCCAAGCCAGAAAAATATGCCATACTGGAGTGTGGCGCTCCAACACCAGATTGCTTCGCTCGCAATGACTCTGTCCGACGACCTCTTTTTCCCAAACGAAACAGTGATCCTGGGAAAAGATTTCTACTTCACCAGCATCGCTTTTTTCACCGCACGGAAGTATTTCGTCTGCATCTGTATGAAATATAAGCCACTGGGCACATCTTCAGCATTCCATTGAAAAGTATGATAGCCTGCATTCAATTTGCTGTTATTCAAAACTGCGACCTCCTGACCAAGCAGGTTGATCACACGTAAGTCCAGATTCGATGCTTCAGGTAAAGCGACCTTAACCTGTGTTGTCGGATTGAAGGGATTGGGATGTGGAGTGAAAAGAGTATATTCCACAGGCACGAACTGCTCTTCCCCATCCGTAACACCTACAGTCGAATTGTATACGATAACATCATCCAGATAAATTCCGAATCCCTGGTCAAACTCATCTGAGCTGGCTTGCACAACAATAATTACCTGCTCCTCGTCAAAATTGTAGGGAATCTCATAATCGAGCATCGTCCATCTTCCAGAACGATTTGACAGACTATCCAGTGTATACAGCCTATCCTCCTGGATTAACCTTACGATGATGGTAAAATAATCACCCAACCCAAAATCCCAATTCGCCCATAGACGCAAAGAAGAAGGTGAGGATATCTCAATTGGATTTGACGCTGCGATATTGAATAAATTACGTCCATAGGTTTCCCCGAAATCATCCCCCCAACGTAGTGAATGTGCTGGAGAATGTGACTCGACATTGCTGCGGTGCCACTGTCCGGTCATTTGAGACCACTGTAACACACCTGCCTCAAAATCATCGGCAAATGCTGTATAACCTATAACAAAAGTGATATCACGACGGTAGAGTTCACGTCCCTCAGTCGTAGCGACGAAGGTAATCCTGCCATTGTGAAAGGCTGGCGCATCATCGTGAATATCAATCTCAAAAGGTGGGGTCAACTCGTCCCACCTGCCAGATTCCATCCCATCGCTATGTGATTCGTTCTGTGTAATGGTGAGATAAGGATCATCAGTTATCAGATCGCCGTCAAATGGGAACAGGTCACCTCGTCCCTCATTACGCAAATACATACTCATTTTTATTGATTCACCTGCCTCAGGCTTATCATTATCATTACCACCTGGCTCGGGATCGTAGAAATCCGCCAACTGATATGCTATCAAGAAACTATATACATCGAAACTCCTGGTTTCACTCCATTCCCACCCCTCATCGGTGGAAAAGTTGAAGGTTAATGGGATTGAGTGGTGATCAGTTGCAGTCATACCAACCTGGAAACGTAACTGTTGATCTGCCTCTACTAATTGTCCCGGCTCGATGGACGCGAAGTTGATCTCAGAATCGAGTAGCTCGATCAGAGTATCTGAAGTGGTTACCGAAAGAGTAAGATTTGTCGCAGTGACATCGCCATAGTTTTTCAGGGTGGGCAGCAGGGAAATGATCTCACCATTTTCGATGTTGCCGTCGCCATCACCCTGACTTCCGAAATTGCCATCATCAAACGTGACAATATTCCGTGAACGAACCGCGACTCCACCCGGTGGCGTGTGTGTTGTGATACGATAGGCTCTCATATCTCCCAATGGGGCTACTGTTTCAGGGCTGTTCCCTGCATATCGGATTTCCAACGCTTGAGAACCATCATGGTTTTTTATGCCAATGGTGGAGAAATTTTGTTGCGTATCAATATCACCGATTCGTTTATAAAGAAATTCGATTTCACTGTCACCAGTTGGTGTGGGTCGTGCATCGGGCGAATATAGAATTACCTGAAAACTCCATTCTTCATTTGGTCCTCGGAATTGCAGGCAATTGGCATGCGACCATTCCACGATAAATCTTTGCAAGACTTCATCATGGTAATAGGAGACAGAACCGTTGTTCAGAATCAGATCATCCCAGAATGGTGCGATCATGTCCATGGGTCCGGGGCCATCAAGCAGATTCCAATTACGGAAATTGATCTCGTGATGGTCATTCATTGCCAACCAGCCATTTGAACATATTGTTGCCTGGGTATGAGTTTCGCCGTAAAAGACAACGTCAAATGGCAGATCCATTACAATGCTTGCATCCTGTTCATCACCAAAATCTTGAAGATCGAGTGCTGTCCCTACTCCTCCCAGTTCGGGAGCAATTTCCAACCATGAATACGTAGGAGAACTCCAATAATTTGTATCGAGATTATCGTACGCCCAGTAACCGTAAGCATCTGGTCCAAAGGGATCGGTTACATCTGCTTCACCTGCAAGGAAGAGTAGTTCACCGTTTTCAACTCGTCCATTTTCATATTCAACCTCCCAGAGAATCGGGATTTTTTCTCCCCTTATTGCAAATGAGGAAACCTCAACTGAGAACTGAGCTTCTGTAGTTGCCTGGTCTCCCGCAGCAATGGCATTCAACTGCGAACTTCCCTGGAGAATTTGTAATTCCGGGTGCACACTACTGATCGTGATTGTTGTTTCATCGCTGCCTCGACTCCCCATGTTCTCTAAAGTGAGATCGAAATCAGTTTGTTCGCCTGGTCCTCCACCCTGAATCAGTGTTTGCGATGGGAGTAACTTTGATGCTTCGACTATGAATGGGAGACGAACTGTTCTTGTGAGATTGTTGTCCGTGAAATTCAAGGTCAGAATAAGCCCGGGATCCCAGCCATCAGGGCTTTCCAGATCAATGCTGATTTCAAATATCTCACCATTTACCCCATCACCCGGGTTTCCAAGCGCATCATAAACAACCATATCGTCAATAATTTCCACACCACCTTCACTGCTGCTGAGGGTAGCTGTAAATTCTCCTTGTGCAGCATTGCCAACATTCTCAAGTACAGGTTCGATGAGAATGGTCGATCCAGGTGTAGGTTCACCATCTACAATTTCCAACTCAACCAATCCGACAGCTAGATCATGAGATGCGACCACGACCGTATTCTGAGCTGGAATCGAGTTGTGGATTGATGCAGTGACTGTCATCTCACCTTCGGGTACATTTTCATCGGTTAGATCGAAACGGACATACCCCGATTCATCGGTGGTACGGTTGATCGGCCCCCACTCATCCATAGAAAGCGAGACCAGCGAAGCTGGTTGGATTGAACCCTCCATATCGGTCACCTGAACCGCAAAATCATTACTCCCGATGGGTAAAGTGTCCAGGTGAGTCAAAGCCAGTTCTACTGCTGGTCTGGTGCGCACCATCAATCCGGGATCGCCGAGGAGGTTGTAGGCTGCGAAATAATAGAGAACTGAGTTTTCCGGATCGCCAAAGTCACGGTTGTTCGGAAAGCCATTCCAGATGCCCAGTTTACCACGAAACATCAGCGGTCCAATTACAGAAATATTCTCATGCAGCAAGCCAATGTAAATGTTCATATCGTTGCAGTTATTCCAACGTGTATGAGTATCCACCTCGCTTGGACCAATAAAGGCGACCGCACCTTTGGGCTGGTTAACTGAGCCAGTTCGCAGAAAAGCTTCACCGAGACAAGGGTCTTGTTGGGCATTAAATATCCCACCACCACAGACAATGCTGGTAACAATTGGAGTTTGCCAGGTATTGTTCAAAGCGAATACATCAAACAAGGTGAAAACAGGATTTATCCAGGCGGAGGAGGAGCCAAATCCACGGTAATTCACCCATCCGACTCCGTTGTTGATGATACTGATGATCTGGTTGGCATTCACAGTTGGCGGATACCAGACCGAATCAACCTGCGCGAACCCATATTCCAGCATCTCACGTCTTACCCACGAACTGGTTAATCCTGTTGAACTGTAAGTGTTATCACAAATCACCAATCCTCTTTCCAACCAGTCATTGTTATCAACAAGATTGCTTCCCTGTTCATACGCCAAAGATTTAGCCTGAATGACATTCAGCTCATTTGCGTCACGTACTGACCAACGTCCTACCCAGATATCCGGCCAATAGTCTTCTCCTTCGAGTAGAGTATAAGGGTGATCTGTGATTATTGGTCCATGTTCTCCGCCATCCACAAAATCGCCAGGCATTCTTTGTCCCCGATCTGGATCGCCCAGCAGAAGTATATACTCCGGCTTGATTTCAGCCTCATTCCAGGCATCTGAAATCATGGTGCGCACTTCATCAAAATTGTCGCCATTCTCAGTTTCTATCTGCTGAACAGGAAATCCATTCTGCCTTTTCCATGTGATCCAATCATCTAATACTCCGAGATAATTATCTGCCCCGACGAGCAGGTAGCCACCCGAAGGGGAAGCATACCCGATTTCATCCAGTTCATCAGAGTCGAAAAACCGCTCGTATATACTTCTGAAAGAAGGGGAGATTGGGACAGAATTAAACGGAATCGCAGGATTTGTCAGGGGAATCGCTTCAAAGGAGAGATCAGTTACTGCAAACCATTCACCCTCCTCCATCATAAAGGGTACAACCTCGACCACCGTTCCATACATCTCCCTGAAAATGATCTGGTCGGTGATGCGAACAACTTCGTTCTCCTGCCCAATGATCTCCGCTAATGCGCCACCTACTTGACTCGGTAGAGCTTCATTTGATCGAGTATATCGAATATTTTCTATGGTGTAATCCAGTTCTACGAATGCAGGCAAAAGGGTACGGTAGGTTACAGCAAAATCGCCTTCTGCCAGTTCCTCTGGATTCGCAGTTACTTCATCCAGCCAGGTTTCAAGTTCTTCTGTTGTACGAACCAACGAGATATTTCGACTGCCATCTGCTTGTTTTTCCTGCCTCAATTCGGTAGCCAATGTTAAACTTGAGAGGGGATCAGCTTGTCGGGCAGATAGAAGTGTTGAGGTTGCAAGTGATATCAATATTATCAGGATAGTGTTACGTCGCATTCGGTTTCCTCCAGAACCCATACCAGATCATAATTTATCAGGGATGGTATCAAAAAATTAGTTTATCTCTAAAACACTCAGGTACTGTTATACTAAGATGCCCTCCGACACTGCTCTCAATCAAGCAAAGCACATACCAGAAGTAAAATCAATGAGAGTAGCTATTCTGGTTAGCGTTGGGAATGTTTCAGTCTTTCAACATGCAAATCATGCGCGATCTAATGCTCAATTATTCATGCTATTTTTTGTCACCTACGTTTGGTTGTATTGAAAGAAGATTAATTGCTTGCTACCTTCCTTTCTTTACTAGTGCCCTTTCCAAAACGTCTGGCTCGTTCAGCTACCTCCTGGATTCCAGCTAACAGCATGCTGGAATGACACCAGGTAATGCTGACACTCAAACTGAATCTGGACTGGCACCAGGACGAATAGAACCTATTGGAATTTTGAATACTTAAACGAATAGATTGTAACCATGCTTGAAGTTCACCAGTTTTTTATGCAGCAGGCGATTCAACTCGCACGTGAAGCAGCGGAGGATGGAGAAATTCCGGTTGGGGCGGTGGCTGTATTGGACAATCGCATCATTGGCAGAGGACGTAATCGCACAGAATTGCTTCATGACCCGACCGCTCATGCCGAGATGGAGGCAATAACCGCAGCGGCAAACAACCTTGAGAATAAACGACTTGAAGATGTTACGCTTTATGTTACCCTGGAACCCTGTCCCATGTGTGCAGGTGCACTGGTGCTTGCAAGAGTACGTCAGGTTATTTACGCTGTCGAAGATTCGAAAACCGGAGCATGTGGAAGTATATACAGGCTTCATGATGATCCTCACTTGAATCATCAGTTTGTTGTTCGGTCAGGAGTAATGAAGGATGAATCAACGTTCCTTCTGGATGAATTTTTCAAAAAATTGCGGAATAAGGAAAAGTTGGATTAAACTTTCGCGTTGCTTACTATTGGATGACCTTTTGTATGCTGAAGAAGCTACACATAAAAAATCTTGCGCTGATTGATGAGATCGAAATCACCTTCGATCACGGTTTGAATGTTATCACTGGTGAGACTGGTGCGGGTAAATCAATCTTGATAGGTGCTCTCGCTCTCGCACTGGGAGATCGTTTTAATCCCGGCAGCGGACGTTCTGCAAATACACTTGTCGAAGCTGAGTTTGAATTTCAAGGAAAAGCTAAGATATTAAAACGGGAAGTTCGTCTTGATGGGAGAACGAAAGCGTGGATTGATGGCAGCCCGGTCAACATCAGCACCCTGCGTGAAGAGGCTAAAGAGTGGGTCGATTTAACTGCGCAACGTGAGGGTATTTCACTTCTTGACCCGGAAACTCATATCCATCACCTGGACAGAATCGCCAACCTGGGTGGTTTACTTCACGATGGTAGGCTCCAGTTTCAACACTGGGAAACGATCACACAAAGCATTAAAACGGTTCAAGCGAAATTGGCACGTTTACGTGAGACCAATGAACTTGCAGCCTTCCAATTGGAAGAGATCGAAAAATTTGCTCCAGCAGTTGGTGAAGATGAAGAACTCGACAGGGATATCAGACTTCTCGAGGGGGCAGAAAGTTTGTTGCAGGGCTTGGGAGCGGCGGTTGAGGGCTTGGATCAGGGTGAAAATGCCATCGCTGACCAGTTGGCGTTGATCGTTCAGGAATTAGAATCACTGACCTCGATTGACGATACTCTTGCTCCACTCGTAAATGAACTCGATCAGGGAGTTGATCTCATACGCGATGTCGCCCAGCAGCTCGCCAGTAGAAGAGACACGGTTGATCTCGATCCTGAAAAACTGGAAGAACTACGCAACCGACGAGGACTTCTATCACGTCTGATTCGAAAATATGGCGGCAGCATGGAGTCTCTGCTTGAGTCCTACCGTTCGCTACAGGATAGGGAAAGCGGGGAGGGTCAACTTCTGCAGCAGCTGCGTACACTCAAAAATAAATTGCACTCTCATCTTCTGAGCTGGGAAGAAACCCTCGAAAAACTATCTTCAGCACGTAAAAAATCCGAACCAACTCTTATCAAGTCATTGCTGGATGGATTACGATCTGTTGGCATCGAACAGCCAGGCTTTCAACTAAAATGGCTGGAACCTGAAGGACAACTGGTCGAGTTTCCCACTAACGGCGAGAAACGGGTCTCCGAGAATGGTTGGGATAACATCATATTTGAGATTTCGTTCAATCCGGGTCAACCACTTATGCCGATCCAGCAGGTTGCCTCCGGTGGTGAATTATCACGTGTGATGTTGCTCCTCAAAAGTTTGCATCCACCAGAAAAAACTCCTCCTGTGCTAATTTTCGACGAAATCGATACAGGAATTTCAGGAAGAACCGCACGTCAGGTAGGATTACGTTTGAAAAAACTGGCAGAAGAACGGCAGGTGCTGCTGGTAACTCACCTTCCACAAATTGCCAGCCTCGCCGATCATCATACGGTGGTTGAAAAGGTATTCCAGACGGATGAGACTGTTGTCTCAGTCAGAGAGGTAGAGATCGGTGGTGAAAACCATATTGAAGAGATAGCAAGGCTGGTCGGAGGCGAAAAAGTAACCGAAGCCTCACGTGCCACCGCTCGTGAGTTGATAGAAATTCGATAAATTTGGAATAATAACGTGGATAAACTGGTAATACGAGGTGGGAACCGTCTTCATGGTGAAGTTCAGGTTGCGGGCGCGAAAAATGCCGCCCTTCCGCTCATGGCTGCCTCAATACTCAGTGGTGGAGTGACAAAACTTTCCAATGTCCCTGATCTTGTGGATATACGAACTTTTTCCAGTGTCCTGGCTCACCTCGGTGTGGAAATCAGTGCAACAGATCATAGGCTGGAGCTGGATGCGTCCAATATCAACAACGATGAAGCACCTTATGACATGGTGCGAAAGATGCGCGCATCGGTTTATGTTCTGGGTGCCCTACTCGGTCGTTTTGGAAAGGCACGTGTGAGTCTTCCCGGTGGTTGTGCCTGGGGACCACGTCCGGTGGACATTCACCTGAAGGGGCTGAAAGCACTTGGAGCTGATATTGATATTGATCGTGGCTACATCGTTGCATCAGCAAAAAAATTAAAGGGCGCATCATTCTATCTCGATTTTCCTTCGGTTGGGGCAACTGTCAATCTACTGCTCGCAGCATCCTGTGCCGAAGGAAAGACAAAACTGGAAAATGTCGCACGTGAACCGGAGATCGTGAATCTCGTTCGCATGCTGCAAAAGATGGGAGTTGAGATCAATGGTGAGGGGACTCCAACTTTATCAATTGTGGGTAGTAACAACCTGGCAGCAGTTGAGATGGAGGTCATACCTGACCGTATCGAAGCGGGTACTTACCTTGTTGCGGCTGGGTTGACCGGAGGCAAAATTCACCTCAAAGGTGCCAGTGCAGAACAGATGAGTCTGATTCTGGTCAGGGCGGCGGAAGCGGGAATAAAAACAACAACCACGCAGGATGGGATTATCGTAGAACGAACTGGCGAATTGCACCCTGTTGATGTTGAAACGGCAGTGTATCCGGGTTTTCCCACCGATATGCAAGCGCAATGGATTGTACTTATGACTGCAGCAAAGGGGGTTTCCTTAATTGAAGACACTATATACCCGGACCGTTTTACCCATGTGGCGGAATTGACGCGTCTGGGAGCTGTGATTTCCATGAAGGAAAATATCGCACGAGTCAGTGGCGGGAATACGCTCATAGGTGCTCCAGTCATGTCGACCGACCTTCGAGCCTCTGCGAGCCTGGTACTGGCGGCTTTGAACGCTGAAGGGGAGACTCATATTCGACGAATCTATCACCTCGACCGTGGTTACGAAGCGTTGGAGAAAAAGTTTGAAGCACTCGGGGCAAACATAAAACGTGAACAAGATAAATAGTTGAACGAAGGTTCCTCACTGTTTCATGTGGATATAATGGGCAAATTTGAGTAATAGTCATTGCGAACTTTGTGAAGCAATCTCTCTTGTCCCTGGAATGAGATTGCCGCGTCACTTCGTTCCTCGCAATGACTATGAGAACGCTTTTTATTCGATATCCAGCCACGCAAAATAGCGAAGAGCCTGAACAGAATGGGTGAGAACAGAAATGAGTGATACGAAAATTGGCAACTATGTTCTGCAACTGGGTAGCGATACTCTTGGCAGAGGGGATGACGTTCTTGGCAAAAGACTTGCGATAAGTTTTTTGACCTTATTGCCCGAATCCGAAGTTTTACCAAAAGCTATCTTAATGTTTAATCGTGGTGTTTTTCATGCAGTTCAGGACTCTGAGACACTGGAAGTTCTGAAGGAGATGGAAAGTGCTGGAACAACCATACTTATATGTGGGACCTGTGTTGACTATTTTGGTATCGCGGATAAGATTGGTGTCGGGAAGGTATCAAACATGGTGGAGATCACAAAATCCATGCTTGAAGCTGGTAAGGTTATCCCGGTTTAAAATAACGATTAGACCTTGGACAATTTTGGCTTTGGACTTGTCCAAAGTTTAATAGCTCCATCGCATGATTTAGTGGACCCTGGATAAATCCAGAGCCAATATAAACACTGCCAGGAACTCGGTATTCATAAAACACCTCCTAGAAGCATTGATTGGCATATTGATTGCTTATATATTCTATAGCCACCGTGAACCATGAGGTGTGACGAGCCTCGTTGTTCACATAATAGAAGGTAGTCAGTGTAGCAGAGCCACCAAATTCCCCGCAAGTTGTCCACTTATGCATCCGAGTGGAAAGATTGTGGCACAAGGGTAGTTTGTGCACATCATTCCCAGCGATGTAAATGTTATGCACAGTTTGAAGTAAGCAATTGAGAATGCAGCATCTGTTTCTTTGATATTCTCCAATGTACAGTTGAAATTGGTGTTATAGTTGAAATTGGAGCGTTCTTTGCATATAGTCAATTGTTGAATAATTCTTGAGCTTATTTCTTGGTTATTTTTCGACTTAAAATTAATAGTAATTTTTGAGAATTGTTCTCTTGAATCAAGCAGTTAGAACTTGAAGCATTCCCGAACTTTCTATAATTTAGAGCGGCTGACGTCTGAAAGATGTATAAGTCGCACAGGAGTAGAAAAGGGACAATAATTCTACTTAACGATGATCGAGAAGCATTGATCGACGTACACCGGGAGAAGCAAATGAAAACCACCAAAAAGAACGTGATTGCCTTGCGTAAAGATCGTGAGGGAACCATCCTTATCAACACTGTCTTTATTGTTGTGTTGTTGGTAATGAGTGGCTTTGCGTTCATGCGTTGGGCTGCCGATGAAGCCTTTCAGGCTGATTTGGAACTGGCGCGAACACAAGCGTATTACGTAGCTCAGCATGGTATTTATCAGGAAGGGCTACCCAAACTTCGTAAGTATAAACCTGGTCAGTTACCGGAAGCGGACATCCCCTTCCCAACAGGTGAGGTATACTTCGACAACAAGAATATCGGAAATTTCAACAGCACGTCCCTCAGACGTGTTCGTGACGTAGGTCAGTCCGATGTCTTTTCACAGTTGTACTATTTCGATCTGACCGCTACAGGTACTGTTCCCTTGACAACCGCTCAACCACACCGTTTTAAGGGAAGTGGTTTTAAAGGCGAAGTCAGTCGTTCAGTAACCATGCGTGCGAAACTGCGTTCCTTTGCAAACTACATGTATCTTACAGATGAAGAATTGACTGAATTCAATGAAATCATCTGGTTTTATCAGGAAGATACACTTTGGGGACGTGTACATTCGAATGCTCGGATCGGGATAAAAAATCGTCCTATGTTTTACGGTCCTGTATCCACACCGTTTGATGATTTCGAACAAGGTGCGGGTTACAACCCGTGGTTTGCGATTGAACCACAATTTAATGTACCAGCGATTGAATTCCCTGAGTATGCAACGAATTTAAGAGCAAAAGCCACACTCTATGTTAGCGATGACAGTGGTCGCAGGAGAACTCGACTTGTAGGCTTAGATGGCACTTGGCGAGTTATGCAGTGGCAGGCAGGTACCCCATATCCTGATGGTGGAACTCAAGACCCCTATTCTCTCTTTGATGATGGTCCATTTTTAGCTGATTTCACTTGGGACTACGGTACTGAGCAGGGCATTTTTATTGAAGGCCAGGCAGATGTTTGTGGTAACAACATCGAAGGAACCTTAACAATCGGTACTGAAGGTACAATGTGGTTGATCGATAATGTTAAGTATGACGGTTATGAGATTAATGAATTCTCCAACTTCGATACCATCCCACGTGCCTTCCCCCACATGCTCGGTCTTGTGAGTGAAGATGAAATTGTGATCAAGGACACAGAAGCCAATGGACGTGGGAATGGCGATCTTCATAGGGCAAATCACGATAGTTGCCACATTATTATCACCGCAGCGATCATTGCACTGGATGAATCATTCACCTTTGAGCATCAGAATGATATTGGCGATCCTTACCGTTGGTGCGACAACCCAGCACGTGGCGTTGATGAACGTGGTGCTATCTGGTTGCGTGGTTCTGTTGCCCAGAAACGGCGTGGTTATGTCCATCGTTCAAATTGCGGTGGTACTGGATACGACAAACGATATGTATATGATTTCCGATTCGACGACCGTCCGCCACCATATATCCTGGAGGCTGTCGATGACAGAGGTAACCTGCTGTTCGATGTTGTATGGTGGCAGCAGCAAGACCCACATCCCGATCGCCCGTAAAGTACGCTTGAACATTGCTTGATTCAGTAATAGATGAACCCCACTTCTGCAAAGAGGTGGGGTTTTCAAATTACAGCACTCTCAAAACATTCTCCTGAAGTCATAGACCGAAATCACACTCACTTGGGCAATGCGAAGAATTTCACGATATTTCAGAGAACCAATTTAACTGAAAATTTGGAATAACTTCTGGAAACAGAATAGAACGGGTAAATAAGATGAAAAAAATACTGGTCCTCGGGGCAGGACAAAGCTCTCCCGCATTAATACGTTACCTACTCGAAAAATCATCTGCAAACAATTGGAAGGTGACTGTTGCTGATTTGAATAAGGAACTGGCGGAGCGTAGTATAAACAACCATCCCAATGGGGTAGCCCGTTCTGTAAATGTGAATGATTTTGATACTTTGCATGGTCTCATCAAGGAACATGACATTGTAGCGAATCTGCTATCACCAACGTTTCAGGACAGTATCGTGGAAGCTTGTCTGACCTACTCCACTCCTATGGTTTCAGCCTCCTATGAGTCTCTGACAACAAAACGTCTGAATGATACTGCGAAAAAGAAAGGCGTTCTAATTCTGAACGAGATGGGACTCGATCCTGGTCTCGATCACATGTCTGCAATAAAAATTATCAGAAATATCAGGGATAAAGGTGGCATTATTCGTTCATTCTGCTCCTACGGCAGCGGTGTACCTGCCCCCGATAGTGTAAATAATCCTCTGAAATATGCGATTACCTGGAATCCCAGAAATGTTGTGATGAGCGGGCAAAAGGGAGCGCAGTATTACGAAAACGGTGAGATAAAAATTGTTCCACCGCATCGTGTATTTGAACGTACCTGGCGACGGAATGTTGAGGGTGTTGGCATGCTGGAAGCCTACCCAAACCGAGACTCGCTGGTCTATCTCGAACACTTCGACCTCAATTATGCGCATACGATGATTCGTGGCACATTGCGCTATCCTGGTTTCAGTGAAACCTGGCTGCAGGTGGTTCGTCTGGGACTTCCCAATGAGACCATGACTATCCCCGAATTGTATGATAAAAGCTGGCGTGAGCTGACCGAAATGTTTTTACCTTCTACAGGTCAACCGAATAAAATACGCAATCGAGTCGCACGTCACCTCGGTATCAGCCCGACCGGTGAGATTATGGACCGTCTTGAATGGCTTGGACTTTTCAGTGATGAAAAGATTGGTGTTGAGGTTCAGACTGCTGCCGATGCAATGATCCATCTTCTTAACAGCAAGCTGGCATTGAAAGAGGGTGGACGAGATATGGTTATTCTGCTTCATGAATTTATCGCCGAATATCCGGATTCTGGATTAGCTCCAGAACAGATCACCTCAACTTTCGTGCATTACGGCGATCCAGGTGGAGAGACTGCAATGTCGAAGACCGTCGGACTTCCCGCAGCAATTGCAATGAAAAAGATTTTGAATGGCGAATTGACAGTAACAGGCTGCCAAATCCCAACTATCCCTGAGATATACGAACCGATTCTAAGTGAACTTGAATCGGAATTTAATATTCAGTTTGAGGAGAGACACCAGGAAATCGAATCCTTTGAATCGTAAATACTATGAATGAGTCGATTAGCTATATAAAAAGGCTATTCTCTATTTTGTGTTAGTTGGTACCGAATTATAAGTGAAAACGTCGTCATTGCGAGAAAGCGTAGCGACGAAGCAATTTTATGCTGAGTTAAAGCGAGATTGCTTCTCTGCGTTCGCAATGACGTCGATCTTCCCCAGACATCTAGTCCTCGATAAACTGCAATTCGAACCCCTACTTCAGCAGCTTGCTCTGAAAGCTCACATTAAATTCGATTTTTTTTTCTTCAACTCTTTTAATCCATTCAGGATGTACTATATTCATCAGGATGTCTTTTTCAGTTCCCAAGTGAGTTATCTCACAACTGCTGTAGTAGAAATATCTTACAATTTTATTCCATATTTGGATGATAATTGGAGAATGAGCGATCCTTCGATTATCAATGGTTTGGCTTGAATTCTGGATTGTGCTATAATACGTCTTCATTGGGAGGAACGTCGTGGGATGCTACTCTCTTGCTGCCTAAAAGCAGGATTTCTTCACTTCGTTGGTACTGGCTCTCAATGAGAATAGCCAACTTTTACCAAACAGAACAAAGAATTACAATTTCAAAAATTAAACTGATTATTCAATAGCGAACTAATTATGCACAGCTAAGCGAGGGTTGCTTATGCGTGTGAAATTCTGGGGTGTACGGGGTAGTATCCCCACTCCATTATCACCGAAAGAAGTAGAAGCAAAAGTTATTACGATGGCAGAAGATGTTGTTCGGGCAGGAATCTCCGACCCAGACAAGGTCGCTGGCTATCTACGCGAACGTCACAGCATCTTCTCTCGTGCAACCGTTGGCGGTAATACGACCTGTGTAAGTGTTCACTGGGGCAACAATGTTGTGTGTCTCGATGCTGGAACTGGAATCAGGAATCTGGGACGAGCCTTAATGGATGGCGTGCATGGTAGTGGTGGAGGAACTGTTCACCTGCTTATGTCCCATACGCATTGGGATCACATCATGGGGTTCCCGTATTTCGCTGCACTTTTCCAAAATAACGACATACGGATTTATGGTGCTTATGACGATTTAGAGCAGAGATTCCGAGGACAGCAGGAACCGAACTATTATCCTGTAAGCCTTGATATCTTCCCGGCGGACATCAGCTTCCATACGGTTCAGGCTGGTACCAAGTATCCTTTACCCGATGATGCTTCATTTACACCAATCAGTATGTATCACCCTGGCGGATGTTTTGCTTATAAAATAATGCACAAGGGTAAAATATTTATATTTGCGACGGATACTGAGATCAAGCACGATAAAGATGATCAAATTGAACATGCCAGCAGGGAATTCGAAGGTGCGGATCTACTCGTTTTTGACTCGCAATACACTCTTGAAGAGAGTAAGATTAAAGAGGATTGGGGACACAGCACCGCAGTTGTTGGGGTCGATATCGCAGTACGAGCTAAAATAAAACACCTGGTGCTTTTTCACCACGAACCAAATTACCCGGATACATTTATATTCGAACTAATGCAGATGGCGAAACGTTACAAAAATATCGAATATCCTGAATACAACCTGAAAATCTCAACAGCCATCGAAGGGATGGACATCAACATCTAATCAAATATCTTTGTTATTTCTTGTACTTTCCTTCTTGAACATACGGCTTCAGTTGTTCGTGGAAGAAGTGGTTCCAGACACTGTCGACTACCTGTGCGAACTCAGCGTTGATCTCTCCATCACAATGAGCCTCGAGTTTCACCAGGCACCCATTTTCTGTCGCTTCATAAGTCCATGTTGTCACAAAATCTAAGGCGCGTCCAGACAACCCCAGTGGACCATCAAAACGTAGCATCTTCCCACGATGAGCATAAATCACTGTCGCATGAATTACACCATCCCCCGAGTCATCAAATAGCTCGATAAAATGACCACCAGGTTTGGCTTCGATCATGAGTACTTTCGGATCGGCACTCATAGAATGATCCCACCAACCGCTTATATCGCCTGTCATGATATCGTACGCTTGTTCAGGGGAAACTGGTAGCGTAACCACGTTGCGAATGATAAATGTCCCTGTATCCTCCAGATGAATAACCTCAGCTTGAGTATTCAATTGAAATCCAACAAGCAGCAATGCAAGAAGAAATAAATTTATTTTTTTTATCATGCCTGACTCCACAAATGGAGAATCCGGGGATATCGCATAGATGGAGCGATATCCCCGGATTCAAAGTCTAATTGAAACTATTTATTTGGTCAGCAATTCGATCAATTCGCCTGGAACGATCAACGGTTTTATATCAGCATCAACCAAGGCGTGGATCGTCTTACCTTCGGTAAGAATTATATCCTCACGAACACGTCTAATCTCATAGACAAAACGTAACCGTGTTTTGCCGACAACATCCATCCTGGCACTGATTTCCAGCTCGTCATCGTAAAAAATACGTCCCTTGTAACGGACATACGCTTCACTCACGGGTACAAAAATACCATCCTTTTCAAATGCTTTGTATGTATAACCGAGCTGACGCATGTATTCGTTGCGAGCCATCTCGAAAAACAGCAGATAGTTGCCGTAATAGACATGCCCCATCTGATCAACATGACCATATGCGATCCGAATCGTGGTCGATAGCCAGGGACCTTCGACAGTCGCGACTGTATCGAGCTTGCTCATGAGTTATCCCAAATACACCACATTCATGAAACCTGCTTACTTTCCGAGAAGCCGTTTCGCACCAGCAAAAACTCCGACCGCCAAGCTGACTTTGACAATATCACCAATGATGAAAGGTGCAACTCCCATCATGAACGCCTGCTGAACACTGCTTGTGTAGAAGGCTGCCAGATGGACAAAACCGAGAAGCAATACGGGCAGAGTTGCCGCTGCAAAAGCAAGCCACATGGTACCGAGATTTTTCGCACGAGGAACCAGCATTCCTGCAACATAGGCTGCAACCACAAATCCGATGAGATAGCCTCCGGTCGGACCTACAATTGCTCCAAATCCGGCGACACTGGATGAGAAAACCGGCACACCCGATTCACCCATCATCAAATACAAAGCCTGGCTCACAGCACCACGTCCACTACCCGCAAATGCACCAGCGAGTATCACTGCCAGTAACTGACCTGTGATAGGGACTGGCGTAAATGGTAACGGTATATACAAATTCGCTGCAAACGCTGTCAGAAACGCAAAGCCTGTGATCCACGCTGCTGATCTGATCACTCTCCCCCAGGATATTTCGATCATTCCGATTTTGGTTATCGAAAGTTGAGATGTCCTGTTCTTCAAGTTGCCTCCTCTGGGTAGTTGCGATACATCATTGTTTTTATAAGTCTTCCAGCTTCACTTTCTCGATTGCACCAAATTCCTTGACTTGTTCTTCAACCTCACTGGCGTTTCCTACAATTGCGATACGAATCCAGTCGGGATTCAGGTATTTTTTCGCCATACGATTGACATCATCAAGTGTCACAGCTGCTATATTTCTTCGATACTCAGCGATATGTTCAGCGGGATCACCAAAGTCAAAAAGCAATGCGGACTGGTACTGAGTCGCGATGCTTGAAGGTGTTTCAAAATTGTTCGGATACTGTCCAACCAGGAATGACTGAGCGTCCTTTAATTCGTCAGCGGTAAATCCTTCAGCGATCGCTTTACGCATTTCGTTGAAAATCTCCTCAACCATCTGTCCAGTACTCTCGGTTTTGGTGAAGCTGCTGATTGTGTATGCTCCCGCCTGCTGTTTGGACGATAAACCACTGCCAATACCGTAAGTCAAACCGAGTTCATTTCTGATCTTGAGCATCAGACGGCTGGAGAATCCACCACCACCGAACATATAGTTCATCACACGGAATGCGTAAACATCCTCGCCCAGATTATACGGACCGAGGATATAGCCCAAACGTATTTCGCTCTGAACCGCATCTGGTTTGTCAACGATCAGAATCTGTCCACCCGGACCACGTTCGGAATCCTTCACAGGCGTTGGAACTGTCCCCTTTTTCCAGGCTCCAAATGCGGATTCTACCTTTTTATGCATCTGGTCTACATCAATATCGCCGGCAATTGCCAATACAGTATTATTCGGCAGGAACAGTTTGTTGTATTGCTCAACTAAATCATCACGTGTAAACGCTTGCACACTTTCCATTGTCCCCTCACCCGGGAACGCATAGGGATGATCTCCATATACAAATTTCGAAAATTCCTGGCTTGCAATGGTGCCTGGATCATCTTTGTTCGACATAATCCCGGATAATAGTTGCTTACGAGCACGTTCGATCTCTTCTTCGGGGAAAGTTGGGTGTAAAGTCACATCCTGGAGTAAATCAAGACCCGCTTCGAAATCACGCTTCAACACCTGCGATTGGACATATGATCCATTCCAACCGGCTCCGCTGTTCAAACTACCACCGATAAAATCGATCTCATCGGCAATTTCAGTCGCAGAGCGATTTTCGGTTCCTTTGGTCAACAGATCGGTTGTGAATTGCGTAATACCAGGTTTATCCATCGGGTTGTATAATCCACCCGATAATACCAGGAGACGGAAACTTACGACAGGCAACTCATCCTGTGGAACATAATAGACACGCAGCCCATTCGCCAGGGTCTTCTCTGTTATTTCCGGAAGTTTTACCGGTGAGGTATCAATCTTAGACTTCGGCGTAAAAGCCGGTACTGGATCGCTGTCCATCATTTTTTTTGTATTTTTCACAGCACCCTTCATCATTTTATCGCCCATCATTCCCTTCTGGGAAGCACAGCCTGCGAACAAAACAGCCGCAAGCAGCAATGTTATCGCCGTTCTCATGACTCACCCCCCATCTGAGCCGCTGCCATACCATTATCCGGTACAACAATCACGACTGTCCGATTCTTCGCATGAAAATAGGTTTTTACCACACGCTGGACATCTTCAACAGTCACTGCGCGATATTGATCCGGTTCTTCTATGAACGCTTTGTAATTGCCATCTTTTTTAATCACTGAACTGCCAATCGCCATACCTTTGCCCATGACAGTCTGCAAACCGAAAATAAAGTCAGCTTCCAACTGATTTTTCGCCTTCTGCAGTTCACGTTCGGTTGGTGGATTGTCTGCCATACCCTCGATTGTATCAAACAGGGAATTTTCAGCTTCCTCAAGTTCAACACCCTGATTCACACCGATATAAGTCAGGAAAATTCCGGGATCTTTACGATTATCCACCTGTCCACCAGCGAACATGGCAAGCTGTTCTTCGTAAACACAACGTTTGTAGATACGGGATGATTCACCGTCAGAAAGTATTTTCTGTGCCACTTCAATCGCCGGGATATCTTCATGCGCCGCTTCCGGGATGTGATAACTCGCTAACAGAAAAGGCAGTTGCGCTGGACGGTGAAAATAAATTCTCCGTTCACCATCTTGTACTGGCTCTGTTGTGTGAATCTCACGCGGTTTCGGCTGAGCTGGAATCTGACCGTAATATTTTTCAAACAACTTGATCGCCTCATCCGAATCAAAATCGCCAACCAGAACAACAGTCGCATTATTTGGGGCGTAGTGAATACGGTAATACTCTTTCAAATCCTCGACAGTCCAGTTCTCAATGTCACTCATCCAGCCAATTACAGGCCAACTGTAAGGATGAGCGTTGTACGAACTTATGATCAGTTTTTCAATCGCCGATCCGAAAAGGCTGTTGTCGGTTCGTACACGTCGTTCTTCCGCGACTACCTGACGTTCTGTCGCCATGGTCTCTTCGCTGATGTTGAGATTCGCTTGACGTTCCGCTTCAAGATGAATCACCAGTTCAAGCTGATCTGAGGCGATATTTTCAAAGTAGACTGTCATGTCTTCAGAAGTGAAGGCGTTTAAGGTGCCACCATTTCGTTTGACCATGTGTGAATGTTCTTCTGGTCCATATTTGTTTGATCCGCGAAACATCATGTGCTCGAACATGTGGCTGATTCCGGTGATTCCGGGACGTTCATTCCTGCTGCCACAATGAAACCAGACCTGGTAACTGAGTACCGGTGCACTGTGATCCTCCAGCATCAATACCTGGAGACCATTTTCGAGATTGTGTTCGCGTATGTTCAGCAATTCCGGATTAAGAATGGCTTCCTCCGCGTTTACTCCTGCTAATGGTAGCAATAATGCCACCAGTAACAGACTTGTTAGCATCCGTTTCATGGGATATTTCCTTCTAGCTTACTCCAGACCTGTTTCATTTCGCCAACTTGAGGTGGAGTGTCCCCTGGCTCTCTAATCTTGGGAAGGTAGTACACATGCGGGAAACAGGCAAGGGAAATTTCGAAGTTCATCTAGAGGATATTTACGGTTTTTCGAGGGAATTCCTTTGAGAGGTGTAGTCCTATTCCCCATTTCATTTCAAAAACTATATGACTTCTCTGTCACTCTTAAACGATATTCATTATATTCTATTGATAAAATTAACTACTAATTGGATTGCAAATGTCAACGATTCATGGAAAAAGTATTCGAATCTTCTTAGCTGATGGAACTTCATCAGGGGTATGAT
>JAIOHU010000108.1 GCA_019912845.1 bacterium | reverse complement strand
GGACAAGAAGTCGCCAGAAAGTCTCTCACTACCCACCACGCCGGACTGTTCGAACAGACCTGGACTCCGCGAGAATCTCTGGCGGGGGGAGTGTATCTTGTCAGATGGACAAAAGCGGGGCAGCATCTCACTACCAAAAAGCTGGTGTATTTACCCTGAGAAGCAGTTATGAGTTTGGAGTTCGGAGTTTTTAGTTGAAAGGCGAAAAGACTGCTTGTGTTTCAAACATTCAAAGTATTTAACTCACAGCCCACATTCTCCTGCGTCGCTAACTATCTGATCTATTCTTACTATTTCAGAGCTTACAACCGTATATTATTTTCCAATACTAATTAATTTTTAAAAGAATCGACTGATTCCACATGTTCATAGATCGAGTTAAGATATTTGTCAAAGCGGGTGCTGGGGGTAAAGGAGTTGTATCCTTTCACCGTGCGAAGTTTGTTCCCAAGGGCGGTCCCGATGGTGGGAACGGCGGCAAGGGCGGGGATGTAATTTTACGTGTTGATCCCAACCTCGGAACCCTTCTAGATTTACGCTACAAATCCCACATCAAAGCGAGTTCTGGGAAACAGGGTGGTGGGAACAACATGTCTGGCAGGGGTGGGGAAGATGAGATTGTGCGTGTACCCCCCGGAACCATCGTGTTTAATCAGGATGGTAAACAAATTATTGATCTGCTGAAAGCGGGCGAAGAATATATCATCGCTCGTGGTGGCAGAGGCGGTAAGGGTAATGCCTCCTTCGCAGGTCCTACAAAACGTACTCCTCGTTATGCACAACCAGGCGAGCCGGGCGAGGAACTCGAAATCACACTCGAGTTGAAACTGCTGGCTGATGTCGGATTCGTTGGTCTACCCAACGCTGGAAAATCGACATTGCTCTCAGTCATCAGTGCTGCCAGACCCGAGGTTGCCGCTTATCCATTTACTACTCTTAAGCCTCACCTGGGAATGGTTCAGGTAGGTCCGGGCGAAACATTCATCGCCGCAGATATCCCCGGATTGATCGAGGGAGCTGCTGATGGTAAAGGGCTCGGTCATCAATTCTTACGTCATATCGAACGTACACGAGTTCTGGTCATTTTGATCGACATCACCGAGGTAAACCCAGACAAGGTGCTCGACACCCTGTTAAATGAGCTGGGATCATTCAATCCCGAACTCATAAAACGTCCCCAGATCATTATTCGCACAAAGATGGATATGGCTGAATACAATGAAATCAGTGAGTGGCAGAAAGAGGAGATGCAGATTTCTGCGGTTACTGGTGCGAATGTTGATGAACTAAAGCGACGGTTGTTCGAGATGGTAAAGACAGCAAAATCACTTGAAGAAGAAGATTTGGATATATGAGTAGAGGATTGCGGAAAGAAGAAGGCTACACCTGGCCGGAACGTGCTGAAAAATCTCACACTGATGAGAAAATTGCAGTTCTTACCCTGTTACGTGCGACCAACATCGGCTCACGTACTGTCTGGAAACTTGTATCCTTTTTCGGAAGCGCACAAACTGCCTTGCAAGCGGATGACTATACCCTCGAAACTGTCGGAGAGATGACCCCGGATACGATCCGCTCACTCCGTGATGCTGCCGGTTCAGACTTTGGTGAACAACAACTCGAACTTTGCCGGGAAAAAGGCGCAGAGATCATCCTACCCAATGATGAGGAGTATCCCGGTCTTCTCCTTCAAACTCATTCGCCACCCGCCGCACTCTTCAGAATGGGGTTGCCTGTTCCCAAAACCGATGCTGCAGTTGCTATTGTCGGCAGTAGACGATCCACCGAAGCTGGCGAGGAGGTATCTCATCAGATCGCTGCCGGTCTTGCCAAGGCTGGAGTGCTGGTGATTTCAGGGATGGCGCAAGGTATTGACGCAGCCGCGCATCGTGGTTGTCTGCAGGAGAATGGACATACTATCGCTATTTTTGGATGTGGTGTGGACGTTGTCTACCCACGTCAGAACAGAAAAATTTATGATGAAATTCTCGTAAAGGGTACCATGCTCAGCGAACTTTTTTTGGGTGTGGGACCGGAACCGAGAAACTTTCCCATGCGGAACCGTATTATCGCTGGTATGAGTCTGGGGACAGTTGTTGTTGAAGCTGCTGCAAAAAGTGGTGCGATTATCACTGCGAACCTGGCGTTGCAGGAAAACCGTGAGGTGTTCGCAGTTCCAGGTCATCCGCTCAGCCGTCAACAGGAAGGGAATAATTATCTGCTGCGGCAGGGTGCACGTTTTGTCCGTCACGCCGGTGATATTCTCGAAGATTTGACACCACTCCTCGGATTGGAAGATGCGTACACGAAACAAGGCGAACTCCCACTCGACACCATTCCCGACAACCTCACCGCTGATGAACTCAAAGTTTTTGAACGGCTGGACACTATCAACAAAGTTCACGCCGACCTGCTCTCCGACAAACTGAAAATCGACACCTCACGTTTAGGTGCCATCCTGCTTGCGCTCGAATTCAAAGGGGTTATCCAACGTCTCCCCGGCGACCATTACCGCCGAAAATCGCCATCTTCCTGGTAATTCATAAAAACACGTTGTCAATCTTGATCATTGAGTCCATCACTTGCGTCCAGTTTACAGTGGAACTGATGAGTTGTCATCAACCTCGCATTCTTACTACATTCCTACAACGATAAAGTCGATTATTAAATCAATCTGGGAGATCAGTAGCATGAGTAAAAACCGTGTAGATAATCTTCGATCCTTGAAAGAAGAAGCGATGCTTGGTGGTGGAAGCAAACGTATCGAAAGCCAGCATAAAAAAGGAAAACTTACAGCTCGAGAACGTATCGACCTTCTCCTCGATCCCGGCACGTTTCAGGAAATAGATATGCTGGTTCGCGCACGTACACCGGAAAGTGGATTCGACCAACCGCGTTTTCTTGGAGATGGCGTTATCACAGGGTATGGCAAGATCGAAGGACGCATGGTTTTTGTCTTCAGCCAGGATTTCACCGTCATCGGGGGAACCCTGTCAGAGGCACATGGTGCTAAAATCTGTAAAATCATGGATATGGCAATGAAGGTGGGTGCACCGGTAATCGGTTTGAATGACTCCGGTGGCGCTCGTGTGCAGGAGGGTGTAGTCAGTCTGGGAGCTTATGCAGATATCTTTCTCAGAAACACGCTAGCCAGTGGGGTTGTCCCGCAATTCAGCCTTATTCTTGGACCATGCGCTGGTGGGGCGGTTTACAGCCCTGCGATAACGGATTTTGTACTCATGACACGTGGTACTAGCTATATGTTTGTTACCGGACCCAAGGTGGTTAAAACTGTCACGCATGAGGAAGTCAGTTCAGAGGACTTGGGCGGAGCTGATGCCCACGCCATGAAATCTGGTGTTGCCCATTTTGCCTTGAATGATGAGATGGAAACCATCAATACCACGCGTAAATTAATGGGATACTGCCCCCTCAATAATCTTGAGGATCCGCCATTTGTACCAACTGATGATCCCACGGATCGACGAGATGAATCTCTGAAAACCATTGTCCCGGAGAATCCCAACAAACCTTATGATATGAAAGCCTTGATCCGCAGTGTTGTCGATAATGGTGATTTGCTGGAGGTTCATAAAGATTTCGCTGAAAATATCATTGTTGGTTTCGCACGGATCGGTGGACGGTCTGTAGGTATCATCGCTAACCAACCCATGGTACTTGCTGGAGTACTGGATATCAGCAGCTCTAAAAAGGGTGCCAGATTTATCCGTTTCTGTGATTGTTTCAATATCCCGATTATCACCTTCGAGGATGTCCCTGGCTTTCTCCCTGGTACTGATCAGGAGTGGGGTGGAATTATCGCAAATGGTGCGAAATTGCTCTATGCCTACAGCGAAGCAACGGTCCCGAAGATCACTGTTATCACACGTAAAGCGTACGGTGGAGCGTACGATGTTATGAATTCCAAGCATGTTCGTGGTGATATTAATTACGCCTGGCCTTCCGCCGAGATCGCAGTCATGGGAGCCGAAGGAGCGGTGGAAATTGTCTATCGGAAGGATATCGCAACCATCGAAGACCCGGATGAGCAGGCGAAAAAAATCGCCGAGTACACTGAACTATACAGAGAACGCTTCGCGAATCCCTATATTGCTGCAGCGCGCGGCTATGTAGATGAGGTTATCGAACCGCAGGATACCCGACCCAAACTAATTCTGGCACTAGAGATGCTGGAAAATAAGGTGGATTCAAATCCCAAGAAAAAACATGGGAATATTCCATTGTAGCACCTTTGGCATGGGGATAGCGGAGATCGTTTATTAGAAATGAAATTTCCGGCAGATCAGGATTGTAATTTTTCCGTGATATAGTCGACCTATCCCCATGTCTAATAACCGTCACCGTCGGTGAAATTAAGGATGTTAAATCCGGGGATGTACAGCCCTAGATTTAGAAACTCAATTATCTACAAGGAACAGTTTCACCTCAGTGAAAGTTATTATCTGGTTATGAACAGCTATAAAGTTAAAATACTCTTCATCCCACTTTTCCTGCTTTCACTTCTATCAGCCCAGGTTGCCATCTCTGGAGTTGAACTGCACCAGGTCACTTCTATAGACCTGACAGAATACCCCGATCTGAACAAAGTACAAATTGAAGCGGTTGATTTTGCTGTAGACGGTACCTTTTATCTACTCGATTCTCGCCATAAGACGGTCATACATCTTGATGCTCTGGGAAATGTAATGGAGAAAGTGGGTGGATTCGGATCAGGAGGTGTCAATCTTCTGCAACCTTTAGATATTTCGGTGTCTGGTTTCGAAGTTTGGGTTTGTGATCCTATGCTTGGCTCTATACAACGATTTGATCGACGCCTTGTAACGTTGGGAACCATTCCGCTATCCAGGCGAAACCTCGAGAATAATGAAGTGACTCAACCAATCAGCAGTTGCCGTTTGCCGAATAGTGATCTCGTTCTGATTGATCGTGAACGTGGCTCTCTGATGTTGCTTGATCAAAACGGCGTTCTCACTGACCAGGTTGATACCTATGGATTGCAGAATCAACGATTCATCACTCCAATTAAAGTTGATTGTTCGTCAAATGGGAATCTGTTTGTCATTGACAGCAAAGCATCCCAAATAGTGAGTTTTGATAGTTTCGGGACTTTTCGGAAGGCTGTTAAGTGGGATCAGAGCAAGGGCGACTTAAAGTGTCTGGCGTCGGATAATCGGGGAGTATGGGTGGGGAGTTCTTCTCATATTTTACAATTGGATGAAAAACTAGCGCTACTGGGAGAGTGGGATTCCACTACCTTCCAGATTCAAATACAGGATATTGCAACACAGGGAAAGCAACTAGCTATTTCTTCTCAAAATCGAATAATCATTTTCGAGATTAAGGATAACAAATAGTCTTGCGTAAGAGTATACATTGACAAGCTGTTCAGGTACGCAGTTTCACACGGAAACGTTTCCTCTTTGCGTCATGCCAGCATGGTGTTAGGTGGCATCCAGGAAGATATTGATATTATAGAAGATAGGACGCAAAATTTAACTAATTTCTTTTCATAGCTTTTAGTTTTTCATTCTCAGTCACCCTTTGAAAGAGCACTCACCAAAGGGTGCAAAAACGAAAATAATGGGGATACCATATACTTTTTCCATACCATATACTCAATCTGGATAGTAATGATGAGTTCAGCGTGAAGCAGGAATAAACTGTGTTCCAACCTCTAATACCACCGCCAACAAATCTCATAAAATACGTTCTGCGTATCTGGATATTTCTCCTCATCATTACCTTTTCCATGTATGGTGCTGAATACTCATTTTCGGAAACGCTTCCAGGCGAAAGATCTGAAATTGTTATTCCCGACTCAACTGGAAAAATACAATTATCTTACAAATACATTGATACGGCAACGCTTCAGATTGTATCCCTCCCGACTAAGGATTCATTACAAATTGGTGAATACGATTTCGACCCGACACTCGGGCTGCTACAATTGCTTCACCCGCCATTCCCCGATTCACTGCTTGTCCGTTACCGTCATTTACCCGTTGAGGTAATAGATACTCTCTCGATACGTTCGATAAAGGATATAGAAACCTTACCGGATGATGAGGAGGGATATCGTATTATTCCACGTCAGACAGAAGGTCACGCATCAATTCTCAATGATTCAAAGTTGCGAAGCAGTGGACATATCCTGCGTGGGGTGCAGGTTGGCAATAATCGGGATGTCAGCCTTGAATCTGGTTTACGACTCTCTCTGGAAGGGGAGTTAGCGAGGGATGTTCATGTGCGAGCTCTTCTCGATGACCGCAGTCTGCCCTTGCAACCTGAAGGTACAAGCCAGCGTCTCGAAGAAATTGATCAGGTGTATATCGAGATGGATGCAAATAAACTTCATGGACGTTTCGGGGATTACAATCTTGACTGGCAAGGTGGACGATACGGCACCATCGATCGTCGTCTGGAGGGTGCTACGGTCGACTACACCCTGGAACAGGGTTTTCAACCCGGCTACAGGGGATATGATAGTAAAGCCAATGAAATTATCTCTTATGATGACAAAGTATCTGCTGCTGGAGCGGTATCACGTGCTGTATTTCATAGCAACAGGTTTACTGGACGAGATGGTGTGCAAGGACCTTATCGTTTACGTGGACGAAATGGTGAGCAGACCTTTACCGTAATTGGTGGTAGTGAAAAGGTATACCTCGATGGTCAGTTGCAGTCACGTGGTGAAAATGCGGCTTACGTGATCGACTACAATCGCGGAGATATTACATTTACCCCACGTGTTTCTATTACCTCCGAATCTCGAATCGAAGTTGATTTCGAATATTCGCCTGAAGCTTTCCCGATCAACCTCTATGCCGGACACATTCAGTACACGAACGAAGCCAATACCTTTCAAGTTCAATCCACTGCCATTTCTGAGGGGGATGATCCCGATCGTCCAATTGCATTTGAGATGACCCCGGAAATCAGAGATCAGTTTCAAGGATCGGATACAATTGGAAATCGTGCCGCTATTAATGGAGCAGATTCGCTTGGATTTGAAGAGGGAGATTATGTGCGTGTTGATACAACCTGGAGTGACGGACAAACCTACACCATCTTTCGATATCTGTCGCCGGATGAGGATGGTAAACCAAATGGGAGCTGGGGTGTCTATTTTTCCGAAGTCGGGAGCGGGCTTGGTAGTTACCGAAGGCAATATGACCCGATTACAGGGAGCTACTCTTTCCACTGGGTGGGAATCAGTCAAGGTAGCTGGTCGCCGGTTAGACTGATTCCACTACCACAACGTCTCGATCAGGCAGCAGTCAACATGAAATTCAAACCGCACTCCTCTCTTAGTTTTGTAACTGATATTGCGGGAAGTCGTGAAAACCAGAATCTGCTGGCTGATAATCCAGCAGAAAACGATGGTCTTGCTTATCAAGTGCAAACAGCGTGGAATCTACCGAGGGAAGGAATCCGTCCCGGAATTCGTCTTTCCGCAAATGTCCGTCAGGAGGAGGCGAAATTCAGGGCAATTGGCAGAAGCCGTGAGGTAGAATACGAACGTAAATGGGGAATTGATTCGCTGGATCAGAATCAGTTTGAAAGCGAATTTGGTGGAAGTGCCATTGTAACACCGCATAAGAATATTCAATTACTTGGAGATTTTGGTGGTCTCGAACGTGGTGAAAATTTCACAAGCGAACGTGGGGGCACTGGGCTGAAATACTCAACAACCCACCTGCGTTATGATTCTTATCTCGAAAATATTCACAGTGAAAACAGCAATAATAACCGTGTAGTTGACTGGCAGCGTGGCAGGGGAGAACTCTCACGTCTGCTGCAAATTTATGGAGACTGGCGACCAGGAGTAGAGGGGGAATTCGAAGAGAAAGATGAGACAGTTGCAGATAGTTTGTATTACGGATATCAGTATGACCGTCTGCGCGGATTTCTGGAACTTGTAGAGTTGGAGGGACATAGCGGTATCGTAGCATTTGAGAATCGTCAACGCAATCGTCAGGAAGACAACAACTCATTCTCCTCACTTTACAATGAAAATGCTGCCAATGTTCGCTGGCAATGGCAGCCGGTTTCACATCCTTTCCGAAGCAGTCTCGAATGGACACGACGGGATAAACAATACCAGATCGCGGACAGTGCCGATGTCATCAGTACTTTGGGGGCAGCGTCGATCCGTTTCATGCCCTTCAATGGTGCGTTAAACACAGATTTAAACTATAGTCTGAACCAGACACTGCAACAATCTCAGGCACTAATCGCCTACCAGGTTCCGGCTGGGGAAGGTGAATACATACGAGTGGGCGATGAGTATGTCTACGATCCCGAAATCGGAAATTACATCCTGCGCACTCAACCCGAGGGTGAGTCAATCCCCACAACCGATCTAGCCGCATTTTTCCAGATCGATTGGTCACCGGATAGACTGCCCGATGGCAAGGGAGAGATAGAGGGTTTTGGCTGGGAAGATATTTCATTGGTAACCCAGGCGGAAGTCCGTGAGATGAGTACCTGGGAACAAACAGAAGATATCTATCTACTCAACCTGAAACATTTTCAGAGTGATTCCACCATTGAGGGACGGATGCTACTACGTCAGGATGTTCACCTCTTCCGACCCTCAAGAGTCTATAATCTGCGCTTACGTTATGAGGCTGAAAAGACCCTGGAAAACCTTTACACTGCAGGACAGCAACGTTATGGCAGTGATCTATTAGGGTTAAGGCAACGTCAGACTCTCGGTAATTCCACAGACCTTGAAAGTAACGCCAGCTATTCACGGAAGTATAAAAGAAGGCAGGGGTATGGTTCATCTGGTGAATTCAGGTTGTATCGTGCTGGTATTAAACTTTCAAGGCAGATGAACCGTCATTTTAAATTTTCCTTTGATGTTCGTGGTTTGCAGGATCGAGAGCTGCAACAGGAAACTCTGGTGAATGGACTGGGCGTAACCCCGGGAATAACCTACGCCATGCGTGATAAGGGAAGAGTGACAGCCGATTTTGAGGCGTTATGGTTGGAGAGTGATACAACTCGCATACCCTTTGATCTCGCTGATGGACGTCCCATCGGTAGAAATGGACGAGCGAATTTTCGGGTTGATTTCAAAATCGGGCAGTATTTTACCGCGCGAGCAAGTTATACAGCGCGTTTT
Organism: bacterium; assembly: GCA_019912845.1. Classification (GTDB taxonomy): domain Bacteria; phylum Electryoneota; class Electryoneia; order Electryoneales; family Electryoneaceae; genus JAIOHU01. The sequence continues at coordinate 23,306 of JAIOHU010000108.1, read as the reverse complement.
GATCAGGGACGCGAACCGATACATGTTGCGAGAATGGAAGTGAGTGCGGCTTTTTAGGCGATGGCTTGGTAAGCTGCGCATATTCAAAAAGGAAGTAAATTGGAATACTATCTCACAATTGTGATTTTTTGTTGTTTAATCACACTGGTTGAATAAATTAGCTGAACAATATAATTCCCCGATGGTAAGTCGTTTCCGAAAACAGAATGCTCATGTCTACCTATGGAAACTGAGCCGATGTTTTCGCTGAATAAGGTCTGTCCCAATAAGTTTGTGATTTTAATTCTTACATCCATTGACTTTGGCAGACTATATTGAATCTGTAATGCGCCATTTGTAGGATTTGGATAGGCGAAGAATTCCACACTACCAGACTCCTCAGGATCGATTTCTTCTCCCGACTCCTTTACTGGATTTGTTGAGCTGACGAAAATTTCCCAAGTCACTGAATCCATCGCAGCGTGATGATCAGCAGCAAAACCTGTTACTACAAATCTTCCAGTATCGCTAAAGCTATGCGAAAATAATGAATCAAATCCAATAATCTGATTGTCCAATTTGAAAAAATACTCTATCGGATGGGTATCAGGATCGGATGCTTCGATTCTAAAAAGTTGATTCTGGGCTATTTCGATCTCCATAACAGAGTCAGCGGGTTCACGAAAAGCAATATTGGGTGGTGAATTGGGTGTGAATCGTTGAGGATCATAAATTCGGTTTGCATAATTATTATTACCGGGAAGGTTCCATTCTGAGATATAATTTCTTAAATCAATACTCCAATCATATACGACGACCATACCCATATTGGTGTTATATACAATGTGAAGGGTCTGAAAATTTTCCGATGGTATTAAGGCTAATGAGCTGAAAGACCCTAAAGAAGGGTTATTTTCACCCTCGATTGGAAATCCAGGTACTTCCTGAGTATTAAGAAAAGCATGAATCTGGTAGGAGCCGACAACATCATCAGTACTACACTTCGGTTGAAACACAAGAGCCGAAGATCCGGGCATGTCTTCACGAAGGATGGAAATCACGTCAGAATAGTTGTTGAAATCGGCTTCTAATGGATAGCCAAGAAGTCTTTCCCCTGAAAGATTTACTGCATCCAAATGTTCATTCATCATTGTGTAAATCAGATCCGGACGTTCATCGCCATCAACTTGACCCACAGACAGGAAATAGGGGCCGAGAGTTCGATCTGGATTAAAAGTTGGCATAGGAAACCCTTCTATTAATGATCCTGAATTGTTCCACACATGAACTGAATCTCGCCCGCTAATTGCTAATAAATAATCTTGATCCTCGGGAATAATCACAATTGTTGATATTTCTTGGTTTACTGATCTGAATGAGACAGGCCAGCCAGTTCTCTCAGTATTCTCTTCTATTCGCCTTGAATGAATCAATCCGACAGTTGGCCAAAACACTGTTGGGGATTCAGCAATAGGGGGTAAGGCTACTACCAAATTACCACGGTACATGCTTTCTCTGTAGCCGTTTGATTCCCATGGGAACCCTGGTAACTCATTCCCAAATGCATCAACTGCATGAATGCTATCAGATGAATAAAACAACTCGGGATTTCCATCAAATGTCACATCTGCAAAGCATAAAGCTGACATATTTGTATATTCAGGATCATGAAGACGAGTGAATTGATGATCTTGGGTTCCATCAAGCCAGAATCGGAGAATCATTCTCGGTTCTCCTTCACCACCAAATCTTCTTGCGCATACATAGACCTCTGGATCGCCATCACCTGTCATATCTACAAGGTAGGGTCCAGCAACTACAACCGGTGATGGTGGTGCTGGAGAAAAATCGATAGGAAAACCAGGTAACATGCTATTTTGTTCTAAATCCCAGACTCCGACTCGAGTTCGACAGGATGCAGCTATCAATATCCTCCCTTGAGCATCCTTTGTATAGCTAATATTGTCCATAATTGCGTAAAAGCCGTCTAAATCACGCAGGTTCTGTGGCCAACCCTCTCGTAATACCGGTTGGGCAATACTTATACTTCCGAAAATCAGAAATAAGATTGAGAGAATTAGAGCATATTTAAACATATTTTTCTCGCAATATTGACTTGTTTTTTTTTGTTAGTATATAGACTAACATATTGTCTGTTTCATAAAGTAGTGAAACGATTTTATTAAAGCAAGTAAAGGAGAATCAAAAGATGAAAAGTATTATTAATTCAATCACGATTTTGATTATGATTACTGTCGTAATCGTCATCACACCTTCCACTTCATTTTCTGATGAAGTTGTCCAAATCTTTGTTTATGATATTGATGACGGCGCAAATGCTGATCTTCAAGATGATTATGATGGTCATTTTGGTTGGGCTCAAGATTCTGGTGATGGCATGACTTGGGAACCTGGTGCGTTCGGAGCTTATCTAGATCATGATATTAAAACCGAACATATCACAATTGATGGAGGTACTGGAACATGGTGGTCTCATGTGTGGGAAACTGCTGGATGGCGACATGCACCAGCTACGACTGAATATCGTGAGTATTCATGGCCAACAGTGTTTGGGGAGCATTATATGGAACACGACTGATACTAGAATGTCCCGTGAGAGTCTGGCATTAATTTACAGATTCAAAATTACCATATTTCAGGCAATTATAACCTTTGAATCTATCCATTGTACTCAAATGTAGATTAGTGTCAAGACTCTTATCGGTTTATTGTTCTGAATCAGAAATTCCCAATTCTATACGAACATTCAGAATATTTTGGTTTTTGTAGTATTCCTCAATATCTCCATTGTGGCAGTAAGTCCTCTTCCTGCGTATATTTCACGTTCACTTTCAAATAATACTATATCTTTCAATGGATAAAACCGCAACTCCGACATCGCAATTTTTTCGTACCCTGGCAGGGCATACCATTGTATTCGGGTTGAGCACACTGGTACGTCCACTCAGTCAATTAGTCCTGGTACGTTTGCATACCAACACTCATTTTGTGTCGGTGGAAGGATTTGCTGCGTGGTCCTTGCTTCAGGTGGCGTTGAATGTGGGGATTGTCTTATTTAACCTCGGTCTGGCGACTGCATTTTTCAAATTCTATCTATTGGCAGAGAGTGATGCTGAAAAAGATTCGGTAGTAAGTCGAACCTTTTTTCTGACTTTGATTGTCGCTCTGGTTGGGGGAGGTGGGTTACTCTTGACCGCGCCATGGTGGAGTGACTGGTTGATACAGCAGACTGGCTATGCACTTTCTGCAAAGCACATCGCTACAGCCATTATCGGAAATACTCTCACCATAATCCCCCTGGCATACCTTCGTGCTGAGGGACGTTGGAAACCTTTTCTCGCATTCAACCTGCTCAAATTTTTCGCTTTGATTGGGTTTAACGCCTGGTTCCTCATCGGTTTGAACATGGGAGTTGAGGGAATTACACTGGCACTGGCAGTCTCGAATATTTTGTTCGCCTTTTTGTTTGTGCCACTGTTACGTAAACATCTAAAACCAACTGCAATGTTTTCTGGTCTGAAGCCTATTCTCTGGTTTTCCATTCCACTGATCACCGCAGATTTTACCTTCTGGGCATTAAACAGCCTGGGACAGATTCTTTTGGTAAGATGGCAGACTCCACATGAAGTGGCGTTGTTCGGTTTTGCCCTACGTATCTCTGCGATTGCTCAAGTTGCGATTGTGATGCCATTTTCTGTCGCCTTCGCACCATTGCTGTTTCGTGCTCAAAAAGAGCAGCAGGACCCTCGTCCGCTTTATGCGCGAACCATGGGCTATATCTGGACTATCGCGGTGGGCTTCTGCCTTGTGATTACTCTCTTCAGCAATGAGCTGGTTCAAATTCTGGGCAAGAATCCTATCTATTATGACGCACTGCCATCCATCGGCTGGATCGTTTTCGGGTTTGCTTTTTACGGTGTCTTTTTTGTTTTCGCCGGCGGTCCGAGTCTCAAAGGCAAAACCTGGGTATTTCCGATCATTCTGATCGCATGTCTGGCGGTCGAATACCTGCTCATGACAAGCTGGATACCCGCTCGTGGTGAAGTTGGTGCAGCACAGGCAACCCTCGCAGGCTATGCCACTCTCGCAGTTCTTACCTACATCGCCAGCCAAATATTCTACCCGATCCAATTCCCCTGGAAACGAGTTGGCTTGACCATCCTCGCAGCAGGAATCTCACTTTCCGCCTGGAATTGGTTTCCCAATGGCGATTATTTCCTGTTACGGTTGACCTGGATAGCACTCTTTCCACTGATACTAATTGCTACTGGCTATTTGGACGAGGGGGAAAAACGGGTATTGTTTAAAAGTCAACGAAAAGACTAGAGGCTCGGTTCACCAGAAACTGAATCACAGTTGAGGAGTGGCCAAATAACGCTGAGTGATATTACTATTGTTGACCTGTCTGGCAGAGCGACAGTGCAGGGCAACCATCACAAAGAGGATTCTTTGCGACACAATGCTGTTTCGCCAAAACCACCAGCAGCCCATGCAAATAGTTGAACAGTAAGGTATCTGCAGGGAGTGAGGTATGCACTTCTTCTTGAATTTTATGGTATTTGGGGATGTTGTCCAGATTATGCAGCCGTGAGTAAATCCGTTGTGTGTAAGCATCAACTGGGAAAATCGGCAAACCGAATGCATAACAAGCGATGCTGTCCGCAGTTTCTGGTCCGACACCCCAGAGAGCAATCAATTCATTCCGAACCTCATCCGGTTTTAACTCGAGAATATTCCCTTTCTCCACCGCATCCTTCCACCATTTGGCAAGAATCTTCAACTTCTTTGCTTTCATATTGAAGTAGCCGGAGGGTTTAATGCATTCAGCCAGAGTGTTGATGTCTACACTGATTATGGCATCAGAAGAGTGAAGCTGACGTTCTCTCAGATTGCCAAGTGCCTTCTCGACATTTGTCCAGTTGGTATTCTGGGTCAGAATTGCACCGACCGCAACCTCCCACGCGTTATCACCAGGCCACCAGTAAGGATCGCCCCATTTATCGTATAGCTGCTGAAAAAGTTGTGCCCAGGAGGTCTCTGGTAATAGAGGGACGGAGCACTGGCTGACGTTTGGGGGGAGATATCGCGGGCGAGTAAGGTTCATGTTTCAGGTTTTGCCAATTAATTACAAAATTACGGAATTATACTGTCGATGGAATAATTGTTCCACGCTGTTTCATGTGGGAATATTGGGTCGTTTTGAACACCAGTCCTTACGAACGCGGTTACTCAATCCCGCTTTCAGACAGCATAAGATTGCATCGTCGCTACGCCGCCTCGAAATGACCATGGCAGTACCTTCCTGGATGCCAGCTAACACCCTGCTGCATGACACAAAGTGAATACAGATTATCGTCGTTTCACGATAAGGTAGACACCGAAGCCTATCAGAATTACCGGCCAGAAGCGTAGCATATTACCAACAATACCCCATTCGATCAGTCGATACTCTGCGAGGAGAAAGATCAATCCGATACCGAAGAGAATACCACCCGGTATGAGGGGTCCTTTGATCTTTTCTGCGTATGCAGATAGTGAAAAACTAATCCCGAGAGCGATGAGAATAAGTGGCCAGTTGTCACCGACTCCACCATGAATCCACCACATCTGGTCAGCAAGGAAAATAAATCCCAGCATAAAAAGGAAACTACCCGGGAAAACGCCGCTGTGGCTACGGTTGATCAAAGATTCTGTCAATACTGCAGCTCCGATAACCATAAGGATCAATGGCCAGGAAAAATCGATCAGCCCTATTTCCTCAATAAGAAAGATAAAACCAAGTGCGATCAGGGCGATGGCAAAGCCAAGTGGACGACGTCGAATTCGCTCAAAAGCTCCCGGTTTTTCTTTCGACGGCTGAGGTTTTGTCTCAGAAGAGGACTCGTTACTCATCTTTTTTCTCCGCGCTATCCTCTTCGGCAGATTCCTCTTTTTTCTCTTCTGATGGTGGTTCTTCAACTGGTTTTTCTGGTTCAACAGACGGGCTCTCATCAGCCATTGACTTGGATTCAGCAGGTTCAGGTGCTACTTCCGGCTTACCACTTTCAGTAGTGGTCGTTTCTTCAGCTTTTCTACCCACTTTCAATATCTGAGGTCGAAGCAACAGTGCAATTCCCAGTGCAATCAAACCAAGCGGCCATACCCATTCCCAGGGAATTATCGGAAAGAAATTCAACTCATACCCAAGCCAGAGAGTTGCGATTACAATAAGCAACGCACCTAGAACTCGTGAACCATTGGACTGCTGATTATCTTTCTCTTCCGATGTTGGCTTGCTTTCCTCTTTTGGTTTGTGCCAGCTATACTCCAGGGGTTCCTCCGGGATCAAAATCCAGGCAATCAGATAAGCCAGGATACCAGTTCCACCGAGGAGTATGGTTGCAATCCAGATGATACGCAAGACCACTGGATCCATTTTCAGGTATTCGCCCAATCCTCCACATATACCTCCCAGTACTTTCTCGGTACGTGAACGGTATAGCCGAGTGTAATTGTTTTTTTCTTCAGTCATCTATCTTCTCCAATTTTGGAGTTTCGGTTTAGCTTAGTATTCGCTGGGAATAACGACCCAGCAGATCAGGTAAATCAGGATTCCGCCACCAGCCGCAAAAGTGAGTAGCAGCCAGATAATACGGATAATCACCGGATCAATGTTAAAATATTCGCCAAGTCCACCACATACACCTGCGACCACACGATTTTCTTGAGAACGTCGAATTTCCCTCATGTTCATTTCTCCTGCCTCTTTCTTATTTCAATCAGATATTGTTCCAGACCTTTTCTTATCCCATTAGCGACTCGATCTTGAAACTCCTCAGTCTGTGCCAGTGCTTCCTCAACAGGGTGAAGCAAAAATGCTGTTTCGATCAAAACTGATGGGCAAACATGGTTACGTGGGATTGCCAGGTCCTGATATCGTAAACCATTGTTCTCCCAATGTAGTTCATCCAGCATCCCTTCGAGAATTTTTTCCGCGAGAACCTTAGCGTGTCGATGGTTGTAGTGAACACTGCTGCCATGATGGCTGTACGGATTCCAGCCTTGTGGGATGCCATTGTAATGCAGGCTAAGCAACAGATCAGCACCCCATTTATTCGCCATCTTGACACGGTTGTGAAGTGGAATGTCGATATCCGCCTCACGTGTCAATATCACTTTCGCTCCCGCTTTTTCCAGTTTCTCTTTAACATTCCAGGCGAGATCAAGTGTCGCTACCTTTTCAGTTAAGCCAGCAGGTCCAAGAGCACCATGGTTTTCTGCTCCATGACCTGGATCGAGCACGACTATCAAATCCTTCAGCGGTTTTCGCGCGATCTCAGGTGCCTGTTTGATCGTCCAGATCAGATTTCCAGAGCTGTCAAAGCTGGTATCCCATCCCCAGAACCACCCCGGTTTCAACCACGCTGTCAGCTCATAAGTTGACGGATCAACCTGGTTCCATCGAATTTCATCCACAACCTTGCTGTCAAATGGTTGCAGGATTAAATCTGTCCAGCTCCGCACACCAAACAGCGTCAGTACCAACTGATTCTCATTCCGTTGCTGCACCTGGAATGGTGTTTGTTCATTCAATGGAATCTTTATCAGCGTATTTCTACCATCGACCTCGGTAATAATCGAGTAGATGACTGATAAACCGGGCGCGGTATCGCCTTCATCAGCAATAACATGAACATCCTCAATGAAACCGATTTTTCCAACTCCAAGCGGAATACGATAGAATGTCCGTTCGCCACGCAATATCCCATCCGCACGCATTTTTGTCCCAACCGGTGGGAAGAGGTAGTAGGTTCCTGGCCAGCCGCAACGAATTCGTGAAAGTGTATCAATTACAGTCAAGGTTGCTGAATATAAAGTATCCAGTGGCTCACTCGGTATCTGGTCCACAATGGGTTCAAAGAACAATACTTTTTTTGTAACCATCTCATCTACATTAGAAGCTGGAAGAAACTCAATGGTTACACTTGACAACCAACCTTTTTCCTCAAATAGCGATAATTCCAGCTTCGCCTCGGGCAGTTTCACCCATCCCAACCAGGCACCATTGTCATGAACAGGTATCTCTACGCTGTCAATTGTCAGCCTGCCATCGGGATGTGAAACATTTCCGTAGATAAATACACTATCCTTCAAGGAACCAACATAAACACTATCGCCAGCTTCGATCCGGGGATAAACAACTGTCAGCTCCGGGTCACCCTGTGGCAATTTTGGAACGATACCTTTTCCAGGCGGTTTACCGGGAAACAAGCCAGCGCAGCCGTTACATAAAAGTATCAGTCCGATAAATACAAATATGATTTGTTTTTTTGTAATGCTCATAACTTGCTTACACTCATATTCACCGCAAAGATGGTGCCTGTTTACTGTAGACTACCAGTTTTTACTTTTTTCATAGATCATTCGTATACCGTCAAGAACCAGATCAGGTTCTATGGCATTGACTTCCGGCAGATGTGGAGCCATAACAGATGCCATCCCACCGGTTGCGACCACCTGCATTGTTTCGCAACCAAAACTGTCGCAAATGTCGCGTATCAATCCTCGAATCGCTCCAACCGCTCCTCGCATCAAACCAATACGTATGCTCTCATCGGTTGTCGTTCCTATGATCTCTTTTGGCATCTTCAAATGGACTGAAGGGAGCAGGGCGGCACGTAGATGAAGTGCTTCAGCACTGGTCGCCAGCCCAGGCAATATAACCCCACCGAGATAGGCACCATCTTTATCTATGATATCAATGGTTATGGCAGTGCCAAAATCGAGAACCAGAAGCGGTCCGCCATATTTTGCGAAACCAGCAACGGCATCACAGACACGATCAGCTCCAACTGCCCGTGGGTTACGGTAACGGTTGTCGAAACCGGGAATTTCGCCATGAATGAAAAGTGGTTTGCAGGCGAGATAGTTCTCAGCCATTTCACCAAATACCATCCCCGCTTTCGGAGCAACACTGGCAATCGCCACTGCGTTTATTGATGCAGGATCAACTCCGCCATCACGGCAGAGCATTTTAATAAGTATCCCGGCTTCGTCAGAGGTACGTCCCGATTCAGTAGCCAAACGTCGCCGTATTAATAAACTCTCGCCAGAATAAATCCCCAATACGATATGCGTGTTCCCAATATCTAATGCTAAGAGGGTTTCATGATGGTCAGCCATTGTGTTCCTCAATTCCTTCCGCAGAATGGATGGTTGTAATTTTATCACCGCTATCTATCAGTAGCCCCCCATCTTCAGTTAACCCTTTTGCAATACCTGATACAACCTCAGTTGCGGTGCGTACATAGAGATTTTTCTCTCTGATCCCCGAAGTTGCCCACCATTGTTCACGAATTCTTTCTGGATTGGTTTCCCAATCTTGCAGGAACTTTTGCAACGAGGTTACGATTTGCACAACTAATTGCTCGCGTTCCCACTCTGCATCACCCTCCTCATAGAGCGAGGTTGGGGAATAGGGGAATTTGTAGCGGATTTCCAGAGGTAGTGGCTCAATGTTAATCCCAATCCCCGCAACTATCTGCCAACTTTCTTTATCTTCCATAGATTCACAAAGTATTCCAGCCAGTTTATTTCCATTGCTCAAAATATCATTTGGCCATTTCAGGAGCAGATTCAGCTGATCATTTTCCTCAGGATGACAATTTTGAATGCCTTCTCTGACTGCCAACCCAACGACCAGTGGTACGAGAGTAATCGGAGAAGCAGATTTTTTCAGGTTCAATCGAATCGAAAAATATAATCCACCTTTTGGAGATACCCAGGTGCGTTGATGACGTCCTTTGCCGCCTGTCTGCATATCGGCAATCAGAATTTTCCACCCGGAAACTGCTGACTTTGAAGTGTCAAGCAATTCTAGGTTAGTCGAGATCGTCTCAGCCTTCCACTTAACTGAAAGATTCGGGACGATTCTCCCCAATTCCTCTTCAACTATTTTTGTATTAAACATAAATAACTTCCGTCGCAAATCATTCGTATATTCAGCCACGCAACATGTGATAAAGATAGGTAATTCGCAGCCACAATACATAAGGAGAAGGAGAATCCGACTGAATTACTCTTTGTTGATCTGTCGGAAACTTCGTGCTGATGTTCCAAAAGATTAAAATACTGGCACAGCAGTCTGCAGTGTATGGCGTGGGTACAATTGCCGCACGTGCGGTGGCTTTTCTCCTCCTCCCGTACTACTCACACCTGATGACCCCGGCTGAGTATGGCATCGTTACCCTCTTCAACATCATGATCGCCTTCATTCAACCCTTATTTGTACTAGGAATGGATATCGCGTTCTTACGTTATTCATCCGCAGTTAAGCCCGACGAGCTCAATCGTGACCTCGGGCAGGTTCTAAGTTTTACAATCAGTTTTGGTGGTATTCTCGCTGCAGCGATCTACCTCTTTTCATTCCCAATCGCCAACCTGGTTGTCTTTGATTCAGGTGAGCTCGGTTCATCCATCGCAAAAATCTGTGCTGGTATCCTGCTGCTGGATACGTTATCGGCGCATATATTTACGTATCTCCGTATTAAACATCGTCCCGGACTCTTCTCGCTTATAAAATTCGGGAATGTTTTACTTAACATTGGCTTGAATGTTTACCTGGTTGGCACTCTTCGTATGGGAGCGGTTGGTGTCTATTGGGCTTATCTGCTAACCTCTCTGCCCACTCTGATCGTAATGTTGATAACAGCTCGTAAAGCATTGCGACCCAATTGGTCACTTGCAAAAATACGTGAATGGCTGAAATTTGGCTTACCAAATGTCCCATCCATGTTGTTCATCATGATCCTGGAGTTCAGCGACCGTAAATGGGTAGAATATTATCACGGTGTTGATGATGCTGGAATCTATTCTGCGGGATATCGTATCGGGATGTTGATGAACATGGTGTCCCAGGCATTTCGTTATGCCTGGCAACCCTTTTTCATGCAGACTGAGAAGGATACAGATGCACGAGAAACGTATGCACGTGTACTCACCTATTTTATCCTTTTCGCGGGTTCGCTCTGGCTGGTATCATCGCTGTTCCTGCATGACATTCTGACATTCAAATTTGCGTCGTTCGGAGCGATTCTCGATGAACGGTACTGGGCTGGGCTGGATATATTCCCGATTATCATGCTGGCGCACATTTTCAACGGTATCTATGCCAATTTCATGGTTGGTGTATACATCGAGAAGAAGACGAAATTTATCCCGATAGCAGTGTTTATCGCAGCTTCAGTCAATGTTGTCGGTAACGCTCTTCTTGTTCCTATCTTCAGCTACTACGCATCCGCCTGGCTCACTGTAGTCAGTTATTTCCTTATCGCAGCCTTGATCTATTTCTACATTCAACCCAAATACCCAATCCCTTATGAATGGAAACGGATTTTCCTGATCGCAACCGGTGTATTCGGGAGTTGGATGATTTCGGTTCTACTTCATTCAACACCTTATGCCTTCGCTTTCAAACTAATATTACTGGTTGGATTCGGTGTCTACTGCTGGCTTGTTGTGCTTTCAACTCAGGAACGAAATGGTATTAGAAAGCGAATATTCCCTCTTCAATAATGGCAGGGTGGGTGGCACGGGGATGAGAGAAATTGATCTAATGAATGGCAGTGAGCCTTAATCAATGTAGATAATTTCACCACAGCGTGGTGAGATTTGCGTAGCCCCGGCGTGAAGCGAAGCGGAATCCGGGGAGCAGAGGCGTCCTTCTCTCAGGGTGGCCCGGGGATGAGAGCAATTCTACTGATAAATAGCAATGAATTGAAAAACGTTTAAGAACTGAATTGTTTTTTGTATTTCATACTCATCCCCGGGTATTATTCATCCACTCTCAAATTGAAGTGTGCAATAGAATATGTCACTTAAACCCGGCGCAAAGCATAGGGCCATCTTGCTGGATCACCACTCTCTAAAGTAAGCCCAAGCCACCCGCAAAATAAAATCATCTTTCCCCCGCAATTCGTTGTATTTGTCACAATTGTAGTGGTATATTTCAGTGCAGGAACTAACTCGTGTGACACATTCGGTTCAAGATACTTGTACATTTAGCTGTTTGGGGGAAATCTTCTTTGTCTTCTGTGAAAGGGTGGCTGACACGCCCCCCTTTCAATCCCCCCCTTGTTCCATCAGGTGAGATTGTTATGAACAATCTTGATATAAGAATGAAACATGTTGCAAGCTACATGCCACCCGTCGATCAGAAAGTTTTCGAGGAAACGAGGCCGTACACTGCCGGTAGCCATCTGTTCCAATTCAGTTCAAGAGATGCGAATGCTGAATTGAGCAGCGGTATGTACATCCTCCAGGTTGGTTTTGAGGATCAACACCATATTCAAAAGGTAATGATGATGAAATAAAGATTTGGGATAATCCCATTCCATAACTATTTTGAATGAACAGAAACAGCTTACACCGTGAGCTGTTGTGAATGGCTCACGGTGTATATTTAATTGGGACTTATCATGAATGTAATCTTAAAAAGATACATTTCTTGCTGTGTAATTGCTTTTGTTCTGCTTGTCAATAACAACAGTTCAATATCGCAAGATTTTAATATCCATGAAGATTACAATATGTTATATGGAGAAAGAATTATATTTGTAAGCGTTAATGAACAGACATTGTTTGTATTAAATGCAACTGATGAATTTGTATATATTTATGATATCACTAATCCAATCAATCCAGTTTTTATTTCTTCATTACTGATTCCTCAACCGGGATTTCCATTATATTCTAATGAGTTTCTCTATTTTACCGGTGATGATGGCATTTCAATTATAGATGTTTCGAACGCACAAAATCCAGAATTAATTTTTTCTTTGGAAGATGGTGATCCAAACTATAATTATTCTTATCAAACAGGAAGCTATTTTTTTGTTTCTGGTGGTGATGAACACGATGGACGAGTGGCAGTGTTCAATGTCAGCGACCGTGATAACATAGAGCATGAAACAGATATAGAACTGCCATTTGAACCGTATGGCATCGCGCTTCATGACAGTATACTCTACCTGGGAGCATCCTTTGACAATCACAGGAATGATGGGCTGCAGGTTTACCGGATGATCGATTCGCTGTCCTATGAACCCATTGGTGAATGGCATGGTCCACGATATTCTTTGATGCAACTTCAATATGACTATCCCTACCTTTACGGCTGGTCAGGTTTTGATATTTTTGCCTTCAACATTGAAGATCCAACGGAACCGGAACTGGTCTCCCAATTTCATCATATTGGTGAGATTGATCCGCTGAGTGATATTCTCTTGAGAGGCGATCATCTCTATGCTTCATCGAATATTCGGGGTGAGCAGTATACCGGGATTTATATCTATAGCGTTTCCGACCCGGCGAATCCTTTCCTCACAGGAAGGTTAATTGACCGTGTCGGTGCTTTCTGGTTGGCGACAGACAGCTCCGGCAGGTACCTCTATGGCAGCAGGTTAAATGCTAATGAGGGTGATCCGGGGTTGACTATTTGGGATTGTGCTGCGGCTAATCTCCTTCCATTAACGATCCCACTTCGGCAAAACAGGTTCGAGTTGATCTCATCTCCCATCGTGCCTGAAAATCCAGCCGCAGAAGCCATCTTTGGCCAGCTTGCTCATCTACAAATCGCCTATGAAGTCACAGGCGATATTTATATCCCTGACCTGGTCGATACCATTGAGGAAATTGACGTCACCATGGGCTACAGTCTCTTTACGGATCAATCGGACACATTGATCCTCATGGGGGATTATATCGATCCTGAAACCACCTATCATATCAACGGTAACAGTTGGTCGTGGATTGGCTATCCCCATTACCTTCCCCTTCCACCCGAAACCGCCCTGTCCGACATCTGGGATGAGCTGGTGATTATAATGGATGACGACGGACATTATTGTGTACCCGGTGTAATCAGCAACATGGATGAGATGCGTCCCGGAAAAGGCTATTACGCTTTCAGTTATGAGCCGCTTGATTTTACGTACAACCTCGAGGAAGATGAGGAACTACTTCGTGTTCCAAGGGATGATTCGATTCATCGTTTACCAGAAGTATACGACGAATCAGAAGATATTCAACCGACGGGTAAACCCTGGTTGGTTCTGGTAACGCTGGCTGAAGAGGTGCGCAAGCAAAATCCAGCGTTAATTGAGGTTTATGATGGTGATATTCTTGTGGGTAGTTCTACTGTCCCTGATGATATGGATGTTGTTCCGGTTATTGCCTGGCAGGGTGATGAAACCTATGGGCTGCAAGGGTTTACGCCGGGGAATGAGATCAAAGTGAAGGTGTTGGATGCTGATGGCGTAATGATCGGCGAATCAATTACGAAGGACGAACGAGAGTTAATTACGAAAAACGAATTACGAATTACGAATGATCTCCCACAGGATCATATGGAAGCCAGTGGATCAAGTCAAAAGCTTGATTCTAGTCATCAAAATGGTGTTTCCTCTGTGTTCTCTGTGTCCTCTGTGGTTCAATCGGGTTCGCATTTTGGTGAAGGTCCGTACGCTGAAGTACCAGTCTCCGCCAGCACGACAGCTGGAGCGTCACTCCCAGGTGGATTTACGCTCGGAACTGTCTACCCGAATCCCTTCAATTCGACACTGACTGTCCCATTTGTATTGCCCGAACAGAGCGAAGTACGTTTTCAACTCTACAACACCCTCGGTCAGTTGCAGTTTGAGCGGGTAGCGTTGTATCCGGCGGGTCAGCAAAGATTTACTATTGACGCTGGCGAAGAATTTGTGAGTGGTGTATACTTCCTGAAGGTGCAGACGGATGGTGAAAATGCGGTGCAGAAGGTGATTTTGTTGAGGTAGTGCTTGGCCCTGGATTTATCCAGGGTCTAATAGATCGGCTTAGAGATTCAAGGGAATTATTAGACTTGGGATAAATCCCAAGCCAGAAATCATTTCGTCCATGCGGAAAATGCTTGTCCATAATTCCAAAATCTATAATATCAATTGCTTCCTGGATCCCGGCCCAACTCATCACCGGGATGACGTGGGGGGCTGATGCCACCCTGTGGAGTGAATAGATCGGCTTAGAGATTCAAGGGAATTATTAGACTTGGGATAAATCCCAAGCCAGAAATCATGCCGCCCATGCGGAGAATGCTGTCTATATTTCTAAAATCTTTAATATCAATTGCTTCCTGGATCCCGGCCCAACTCATCACCGGGATGACGTGGGGCTGATGCCACCCTGTGGAGTGACACATGGAGTGACACATGGAGTGACACTCCAAGAATGGATTGCTTCGCTTTGCTCGAAATGACAAAAAAATGCCTCATTGGAGTGTGGCGCTCCATTTGGGCTGCCTTGTTACAAGGCAACCCTCCTCCTCATTTGTGAATCTCATCACGATGCCTTTGGAGGTATTTCATGCTATCGTTATATTCGGAAAAATTCCAAATTTTCAGTAGAACCGGAAATCCGATGCATAAACAACGTACTGCGATTTACCCAGGCACATTTGATCCAATAACCCATGGGCATCTCGATATTCTCAAGCGTGCGACGCAACTATTCGATAAGGTTGTAATCGCAATCGCCTACAATCCCGGAAAATCCCCATTATTTTCAATTGAAGAACGGATTGAGATGATTGAGGATGCAATCAGCGGAATGGAAAATGTTACCGTTGATGTTCTTGACGGTCTGGCAGTCGAGGGAGCGGCGAAATATGATGCATCGGTTATGATACGCGGGCTTCGTGCGGTCAGTGATTTTGAATTTGAATTTCAGATGGCACTCATGAACCGTCACCTGGCACCGAATCTACACATGGTCTACTTGATGCCAAAGGAAGAATATACCTACTTAAACAGTACCATTGTGAAGGGAGTCGCTCGTCACGGTGGCAATATCAGTCGTTTTGTACCAGCGATGGTGGAAAAGCGGTTGTTCGAAAAATTCGGCATCCGCAAGTCATAGGGGAAGGTGAGATGGATCCGATTACACGTATTTTTCAAGAAGCAAAAAAGGACCTACAGCGAATTGTCCTGCCGGAAGGAAATGACCCGCGTACATGGGTCGCGGCAAGAAAACTGATTGATGATCAGATTGCGGTTCCGGTCGTTTTAGGCGCAAAAGATGAGGTGGAAAAAGCTGTCGAAACAGCAGGTATTTCTGCTGAAGGGATTGAGCTTATTGATCCGGATACTTCTGAGCAACGTGAGGTGTATGCTGCTGAGTTTGCGAAACTTCGTGCGCACAAAGGTGTCACGATTGATACTGCACGTGAAATTCTGAAAGATGTGCTTTTCTTTGGCGCAATGATGGTACGCATGGGTGATGCTGACGGTGGTGTCACTGGCGCAGCACATACAACTGGCGATGTCATGCGTGCCGCGATTCAGAGCATCGGGATGCCTAAGGGGATTAACACGGTTTCCTCCATATTCTTGATGATATTGCCGGATGAACGTGTCTTTACCTTTGCGGATTGTGCGATCGTCCCACAGCCGGACACAGATCAGCTTGCGTCCATCGCGATAAGTAGCGCACAGACACACAAAGCCTTAACCGGCGAGACTCCAATGGTGGGGATGCTGAGTTTCTCGACCAAGGGTAGCGCAAAACATGAGGATGTCGACAAGGTCATCAACGCTACTGAACTGGTAAGAAAAGCTCAACCTGACCTGGCAATCGATGGCGAACTTCAGCTCGATGCCGCGATCATTCCAAAAATCGGCGAGAAAAAGGCGCCAGGCAGCAAAGTTGCTGGAAAAGCGAACGTTTTGATTTTCCCTGATTTGGATGCGGGAAATATTGGTTATAAACTGACCCAACGTCTAGCAAATGCTCAGGCGATTGGTCCGATTGTGCAGGGATTGAACAAGCCATTCTTCGATTTAAGTCGTGGCTGCAGCGCGGAAGATATTGTTAAAGTATCAGCGATTTGTACGGTGATGGCAAAGTCAATGAAGTAGTAAGGTCATTAGACACTAATTAATCGATCGAAAATTGTAAAAGAAATTAGAAGCCCGACTATCACAGCCGGGCTTCATTATACGATTCAATTTCGAACTAATTGCTTCTACTGTAAGGAATTACTTCACCAGCAAGATTTTCTGAGTTTTCGTTTGTTGTTGCCATTGGATTTGCAGGAAATAGACACCGCTCACGGCATCTGAACCCGCATGCCATTGGAAGAGATGTTGTCCAGCGTTCGCATTGACTGATTCCTCAAAAACAGATCGTCCGAGAAGATCAAACAGTTCAATTTTGACTGTCCCATTATCTGGTAATCCATACTGCACAGAAATGGTTGGATTAAAGGGATTAGGCCAGGCATTACCAACTTCAAATGCAGTTGGTATCGATGAATCATTCAGCTCCAACGCCAGGGTTGCATACGCTCCATCGCCAAAGTGGACGGGTGAATCTGATCTCATCATCACTGGAATTTTACTCCCATCTGCACCGAGAATTCGTATACTGATTTCGCTGCCTGATTCAAATCCAGTGATCTCATGTTCGCTGCTGCCTTCCCATGCAATGACAGGAGTCTGTTCAAGTTCATCAATTACCATTCCTTTACCAACCAGTGTGGAGCGATCATAAAGTTCAATGATGGATGCTCCTTTCTCCAATAACTCTTCACTCAATTTAACCATTACCAGGTATGGCAATCCGGTTGGTTGCGGACCATCTGCAATTTCAGGTATGTCCATCCGTATCGATTGATCGCTACTTGCGACCATCCCTGGATTGTATTCAAATGCGGTAGAGTTGCTTGGGAACACACGATACCCAACTCCCTCTTCCATCTCACCTATAGTATTCAGCACATCAGGAATCCAGAAAGCACCATCATCACGTTGCACAATGATAACTGAACGATATGCCGGCTGGAATGCTGTAGTCACCGGGACAGGAAAGGTGAAGGGATAGCCGACCCAATTCCACCGTCCCGATTCGAGTTCAATCAGAGTTTGCGGGTCGAGAGGTTGACCTTCAACAGTAAGCTGATCATTTGTAGTTCCGAATACCTTGTACCCTCTTGCCAAGTTGAGATCACCGATTGTATTGATAAACGGAGGGATCAAGACATCACCATTTTCCTGATATACGATAACTAAATTTGCTATATCAGCGAATACCGCGGCAGCATCCAGATTTTGCGGAACTCTATTTATTGAGATCAGCTCGAAATAATTGCCTTGCAATGGAATTTCCAAAGTCTCGTTTTGATCAAAATTGAATGACCAGCCAGCAACAGGACTGCAAGTGGTTTCAAATCCATGTCCATCAATCGCTTTTACTCTCCAAAAGACATGAATCCCATCTTCAAACCCAGGTTCACCTGGTACAATTCCTTCCAACTGATATTCTGTTTCTTGTGTTGTAGCGGTGTAACTGGGCATAAACCTGGGATCTGGAGACCATTCTACTTCATATTCAATCGAACCACCATCATTCTCGTACTCTAATTCTTCCCAACTCAGTTGAATAGGTCCGGTTGTAAATTGGCTATTGTTCTCTGGGCCTAACAGATCAAATGAATAGGGAGTTGCGGGTAGATTTGTTGTCCAGAATATCGCACGCCCGGCATTAATTTCAGACGCTCCCGGGGCAGCAGACAGCCAATAGCTGATTTCAACTCCATCGGTCTGGTTTCCATTTTCAATTCCAACTGTGGCAAAAGGCACATCCCAAGTAGCACCCGCTGAATGATCCACTTGGTTGTACTGGAAGAGAAATTCATTGTCGCCTGTCCATGTTGTATGCTCACCCACATGGTCATAGATGATAATCTGGAATGTATTTGGATTTATGAAATGAATGTCTGGGACAGCATACCATTCTACAATAAAACGATGGTTTTCAGCATCATGGTAGACATAGATACCACTGCTATCTGGACCAACCAAACGTTCATCCCAGTAGGGTGCGATCATGTAACTCGGTCCGAGCGGGGAAGGGATATGCCAGTTACGTCCTGCTAACATATCTGCCTGATCTCCACCCATTGCTATATAACCATTGCTGTTGACTGCAATCTGGTTGAAGACTTCGCCGTAAAAACGTACAGGGAAGGGTAGATCAATGGTGAGCGCGTCATCTAAATCTTCATCTGGATCATCAATGTCGAGTCTGATACCATCGTAGTCATTTTCATCAGCATCAGGATTAATTTCCAGCCAATCAAAGGTTGGCGCAAATTCCACATTCTGGTCAATATCCTCAAAAGCAAAATATCCATAAGAATCGGGACCAGATGGATCAGTTTCAAAACGTTGACCTACAATAAATTGAAAATGAGTAGTATCAATATGACCCTCTTCACTACTGAAGTAGGCGACTACAGGAATCGAAGAACCTGAGGTAATTCCAGCAATTGGAGTAACCTCAAAATTTGTACCCAGGACGGGTTCACCTATGGGTAATTCCGGGTAAAAAGCATTATCGGTTTGAATACTCAATTTGGGATCGAGGGATTCAATTGTCACAGTAACATTCCCGGCATCTTGCTTTCCTATATTCAGAAATTCTACCTGAACACGACTAAGTCTTCCAGCAGCAATAAAATTCGGGTTTGTTCGTGCCTGAACGTATGATGGAGCGTTAGCAACAATTGAGATGTCAGAATTGAATAGTCCCTGTTGGGAAGAAAAATTAAGATGAAGGGGCAGCCTCCAGTCATCTTGCACTTCTGGTGCAATCTGGAGGAGCATGATCCCATTGCCTTCAACCGTCTCGTTTACATTTACATTACCGAAAATAATTGCTCCATTCACATTCTCCACCCATGGATCATCGCTATTACCAGTGACTTGTAAACCATTAATCATTTGAAATCCTGCGCCAGTCACATTGAATGATACACCGATTGTTTCCCCGGCATCAGGTATTCCATCCCCATCACCCTGAGTGCCATTCTGACCATTATCCTGGAATGAAATATCCGAAATAGTAACTCCCAGTGGTGCACGGGTGATCTGCACATCCTGTTGAAATGGAATAAAATTCTGTGCGGTAACTGTAAGTGTGCCACTAAAAGGTGGGTTTTCACTGGATTCAAAAGGTATATAGAGAGTTGCTTCACCATTCGCAGAAGTTTTAGCTGTTACATTTCTCGGCTCACCGCCGTTTTGTATGGTCGTCCAATAGAAAGTCACCCAGGCATCAGCAACTGGACTGCCATTTTCAACTACGCTTACAGTATATTCAACATTTCCATAGTTTATCGTACCAGGAGCTTCGACTTCCATTTCATGGGGAAGATCGGTATACAACCAAAGTGAAGGATCTCCCATCAAGTTGAGCCCATGATTATTGTCCATCGCATCTTGTGGATCATTGACGACAAAGTTATTCCAGACATTCATCTTTCCGCCCATGAGCGCCTGACCCATGGTGGGATTTCGTTGTACGATAACACTATACGCCGCACCACCCGCTGCAGCATTGTTAAATCGAGTGCTCATACTTGACGCTCTGCCAAGAGCACCAATTCCGCCGATAAGTTCACCTGCACGATTCGCACGCATATAAGCTTCACTGACTGAATAAAGATCACGCCAATCACCTGTTCCACTGGCAAGGTCTACAGCGAACGTTAATTTATTCGTATTGGTCAGATCTTCAATGTGGTGTGTCTGCAAACCCATTCCATGATTTCCACGGCAGGTGTAATAGCTTTTTCCAGCGTTGAGACTGGTTTGCATACGGTCAACGACTTCCCCGATTCCATCATTGTGCCAGGCAGTATCGACCTGAGTATAACCGATTTGGTATAGCGCACGTCTGACATACCTTCCTACATAAATTGAAGATGTGCTTGCTGTAGCGGCAACAGCACCCTGCGCATACCAGTCCGTTTCGATTGTGTTTGTGTCACGTTCGTACTGGAGTACCTTATCTACATAAACTCCAAGCTCTTGAGTCGTTTCTACACTGATCCTACCAGTGATCGCCTCTTGCAGTTGATCACCGCCTTCAAGAAGACCATAGTTGTGATCGCCGAAATGCTGTTCATCTCCATTCCCAGCAGGCACTAGAAAATCACCTTCGCCATCTCCAACGATGATCACATAATCAAACTTTATTTCTGCTTGATTATAGCGATTCTGCAGTTCCTGACGGATCTCTACCGGATTCCAATCGGGTACATCCTCCTGAGGAACAATATCAACTGTCCAACCTTTCTGACGTTTCCATTCCAGCCAGGGTTGCAACTCCTGCAAGAGTGCTGCATCGTTAACCATAACAACTTGAATACCACCTCTGTAGAGAACATAGTCATCCAGTTCGTCATCATTCCAATCGAGGAAATCTCTATAGAATGGCAGGAAGGTTTCGCTTATCTGAGTTGGTTGCTGATCAAGTTCATTGAGTGCATTTTCGTCTGTATAACTGATTTGAAGCTGGAGTTCAGTATAGACTCGTACTTCACCAGTCCCGGGCATCACCTGAACTGGATTCAGACTGAGCACGGCAACTCGAAAATCC
This sequence comes from bacterium, assembly GCA_019912845.1. GTDB lineage: Bacteria > Electryoneota > Electryoneia > Electryoneales > Electryoneaceae > JAIOHU01. The sequence continues at coordinate 1,853 of JAIOHU010000108.1, read as the reverse complement.
TTGAAAATGGCTGGATCGCTTACATCACAGAGCGATTGTGGATAAAACTGATCCTCATCAATACCACGCATTGCCAGGGGAGACCCTGAGGAATTCATATCATAGGGCACATCTTCATAGGTCTCATACTGAGATTGAATTACTTCAACTTCTATTCCGCCACGTGCAGGAAGACGTATCATCCTTCCAAGCACAGGAGTTACTGGCAGCCCCTCAGATTCTAAAACGCCCGCCATGGGGTAGCTAGCGATCAGGTCTCCTGAATCTGTCTCTTCCCAGTCAACCTCTGCGAATTGCAGGTGAAGGATTTTTCCGTCAGCAACTTCGTGTATCTCTGAAACAGTTATTGCCTGATACTCCGTTGCCGGGATTGAATTTTGAACTGCAAAACATGACATTATTCCCAGCAAAATCATGCATGAAACCAATACCACTCGTCTCATTGTTTCCTCCAAAAGAAATCTATAGTGGATATGCCGTTCCGCCATTATTTTCACTATTCACTACTGGTTGACTATCTCGGATAGCAGATTCTTATTCAATCTTCCGACCGAAATTGCTTTAGCGACTCTAATGAGATTGTTTTGCGAAACTCGCATTAAATGACGACTTACACTTTGTTATCTCTTTAATAATCTCAGGATCGTCCCTGCGATATGCCACCCCTTGGCTACGAGACCTGGCATTGGTGCAGAAACTTGCAAGTAAGTTTTCAGCCATAGTGTCCAATACAACAATGCACATTTCTTTTTTTCACTATCTACCTGTATGATCATCCTAAAAGTAAATTGCAGCAGTGCGAGAGAGGTTGGATGCATTTTTTATGAAGATAACATATTTTGAATCACTTTGTAAAACTCTGTAACACGGAAATAAATATTTCTGTTTCGTGCTCCAGGGTACGATGAAGGTGATGAAGTGACACACTTCTCTCGTGATTCATTCATCGAATACTACACTTCGATGATATTTTCCAGGCTCAAACGAGTATATCAAAAACCGATTCGGCATTCGAATTTATTACTCAGGTTTAGAGTGCTATATTGAATCAACTTCGATTTACTGCATGCTGAGTTGCGATTATAATTGATCGTAATTCCACTCAATATTCAAAGAGGTATATTTATGGCAAAGAAAACAGAGTACTCCATTCATCTTGACAACAAATTCGGTTTTCTGCAATTGATCGATGTAAACGAGACGGTTAAAGCAGTGACTGATCCCTGGTTCAATCAGACGTTGACTCAAGTGAACGACTGTGTGGTGAGGTTGGGCGTATTCAAGAAAGGAGAATTTCACTGGCATAAACATGATGAAGAGGATGAGTTCTTCTTTGTCCTCGAAGGCGAATTTATCCTGGAAACCGAAGAGGAAGAAATTCGTCTGCAACCGATGCAGGGCTATACCATTCCCAAGGGAGTGTTGCATCGTACACGTGTGGAACAACCTGCGGTAATCCTTATGATGGAAGGTAGTGGTGTTCAACCGACGGGGAATTAAGGATCAATTCAATTGGAGCGACTGATTTACAATGATTATCTACTGATTATTGAATTTATTGTCTCATCCCAGAACTGCAACGTGTTTGCACATTCAGGTTGTAATATTGGTTGGATAAAAAATATGCCATAAATATAGGGCTTCAAGAAGTTGTTGAAAATTTTTGTCATTATTGGCGGGGCGATAAGGGATTCGAACCTGTAGCCTTTGATTGCTGTGACAACAATCTTAGTTTACTGTGGACTACCTGTATTTTCTCTTGAATTCCTGTGAAACCTAGTGTTCATGGGATTTGTTGTTCTACTGATTTCTCTCGTTTACCACTGTTTTTTGTGACGTGAGCGGGAAATAGT
>JAIOHU010000107.1 GCA_019912845.1 bacterium | reverse complement strand
TCCGCAACATCTACGGATGTTGCGGAACAGGAGTATTAGAATCTCAATCAATCAATCAATCACACACACACACAAGCAAGCAAGCAAGCAGCGCCAAGGTTACTCTGAATGTTTCTATTCAGTGCGCAATGCTTCTTATCGCATATAAACTGCTTTCTGAATGTGTAGTTCCTTCTCAAACTCAATTTGCAGGAGATAAACACCACTGCTTGCATCGCCTGGCGGGTTCAGTTGAATTGTATGATTTCCTTGGGATAATACCCTGGACTGTTCAACAACAACCTGACCCAGCAGATTTACGAGCTTGACAGTAAGATGCCTATTCTTTGGTAGGGTTACTGGAACATTTAAGGTCGGATTAAATGGGTTCGGATAAACTTTGCCAACCTGAAACTCGACCGGTAGTGCGTTTCCAATTTCCTCTACATCGGTGAGTGCATTCAGGTGGATTTCACAGTTTGGTGTACCTTCAAAAGTTCCATCCCCTCTGATATATTCTGGTTCTGCTGTGAAGCCTCGTCCCAGTTCAGCAGACCAAATGCGGAAGCTCATTTCATTGCCAACCTCATAACCTGGATGGTCAGCATTCCCGGGATCACCCTCATAGGCTCGCATCAATACAGGAAAATCTTCTTCAATGTATATTGCTCCAACGCAAAGTTCGCCATCAAAAACCGCGATTTCATCACCTGTCTGTAACAGCTCCCCATCCACTGTCGCCATGCTCACAGCGATATTGTAACTTCTGCCGTAAGGAAAAACTGGTTCAAAGCGGATTTTACCCATCCCCTGAAGTGATGTAACTGCTATGGGTTCATCTGGATCATTCGATTGAATTACCAGTTGTGTTAATGCGAATCCATAGTCATCCGGTGTAAACTGAATTTCAATTTCTTCGGTGTGGTTGGAAGCGATCTCGATGGGAAAATCGGCGATAATGTCAAAAGCTGGTTGTTGTGTACCCATAGACGTAATTTCAAGTGGTAACCTTCCCCTGTTACGCACTGGTAAATTCCAGGTGAGTGTTTCCCCAACTGGAACATACCCGATATCATATCTGGAACTCTCCAGAAAAATATCAGGTTCGTTTGGCTGGACATAAATTTCGCATAATATCCACTGCTCACGATCCAACTCATAAGTATCAGGTTCAAACGTCAACCCTTCGACCACGATAGTTTGAGACCGAACACCTTCTACTTCAACTCGTATAATCGTATCTTGAGTGTCATTATAGAAATCCAAAGGCAATGGCATACTGAAATAAGGAGCGTTGGATTGCATTTGTTCTAGCTCAAGAGTTGCACGATAACCGCCATTTCCATCTTCTTGAGTCATGTAACTGTGGATGAAATACTCCGGATGACCCTGGTCGTAAACCCATTCATCGAAGAAAAAGTCTAGATCCTTTTCAGTCACATCCTCAAAGGTCTGCTGAAGATCAGATGTTACCGCGTTGCCTCCGCCAAAACGTTCCATGTATTCAGTCAGGGAGGCAAAGAAGAGATCGTCCCCCACCAGCCAGCGTAACATATGGACAACACAGGCTCCTTTGTCATATACAACTCGCCCAAATAGATAGTCTGCTGGTGGGTCATACATCGGATATCTGGTTCCCTCATCTTCATTGAAATAGGCTTGTTTCGCGAATCCAACAGATTCACGCATCGCTTCTTCACCAAAATTCTCTGCCCATAATATTTCTGAGTATGACGCAAATCCTTCATTCAGCCAGATATTTGCGAAAGTCAAAGGGCTGACATGATCGCCAAACCACTGATGCCCCAGTTCATGAGCAACAATCGCTTCATATCGTCTCCCACCGGCAACCACGAGGTTATCACCATAGGTAGTACAGGTCTGGTGCTCCATAGCCCCCCAGCCATTAAAAATTGCAGCCATCGCCTGATCATATCGATGGAAGGGATAGGGACCAAACTGTTCTTCGAACATTTCAATCATCTCACCAGTACGTCCGAATTCAAATGCTGCAACCTCAGCAAATTGCGGATAGGCGTAAAAATTAACTTCGGCATCATTTACACCATAAGTGCCATCTTCAATGACCGTGTAGGGGTGAGCTGCAATACTGATCAGGTAGGTAGAGATCGGGTCTGTGTTACGCCAGGTAGTCCGTCGCACCCCACCGCCAATATCTTCGTTTTGAATCAAGGAGCCATTCGATGCGACTCTATATTGTTCGGGTGTATCTACTGTAATTTCAACAGTATCCAGTTTATCAAAAGGAAGGTCATAGCACGCCAGCCAGTAACGAGTTTCGTAAGGTTCACCAAACGTATAAAGAACATCCCTGTCCTCGCTGTACACCATTCCACCGAAATATGGGTTCTCGCGAATGATGCCATCATAGCTGATTTCGAGCCGGAGAGTGTCGCCATTTTCAGTATTCTCTGGCAGATCAATCAGAATTACACCATCTTCGTGAACATACTCAGCTTCCTGATCATTAATGAACAGATCAGAAACATTGCATCCTGCGAGATGAACCGGGAAAGTAGTTTCTTCTATGTCGAGGTAAACAATATCCAGTTCGACTGTTGCGAGGAAATTGTTATTCTGTAATACTGGAAAAAAGAAACCACGAAGGGCGATTGCGTCATAACTGTGACTGCTGTCGGCATCAAGTTCATCCCAGATCATTTGCTGTTGAAGACGTTCCTCGAATCCAACATAAGCCTCAGGAAAAGCCTCTCGTAAATCTGGATGCGGACAGGCGGAAATAAGAGTGGTAAAAAGTGTAACAATAAACATTGCAAGCAGTGTATTCTTCTTCGTAAGCATGATCTGACCCCTCAATTCTGAACCCGGTGAAAACTCTTTACAATGATCAATTCCTTCTTTCCAACCTATTAAAATAGCGGAAACATCGTCAGAGTGAAATAAAATTCCGCTATTATTCGATTAAAACAGAGGATTCGAGCAGAAATAAAACAAAAACCCCGTCTCAATTTCCTATGAAACGGGGCAAAATTTATAGACGCAATTAGTTTATGGCGAAATACGATGCATCATCCGTGGTAGAGGAATCGCCTCACGCAGATGATGAATACCGCAAATCCAGGTTACCGTACGTTCCAGACCAAGCCCGAAACCAGCATGAGGAACACTGCCATAACGTCTCAAATCAAGGTACCACTGAAAATTCTCCTCAGGTAAGTCATGCTCCTTGATTCGTGTACGTAAGGTTTCAAGATCATCTTCACGTTCGCTGCCACCAATGATTTCGCCATACCCCTCAGGTGCAAGCATATCAAAACCGAGCACCGCATCAAGTTCCTGCGGGTCACGTTTCATATAAAATGCTTTGATCGCAGCCGGGAAATGATGAACCATCACAGGCTTGTCGAATTTTTCGACGATAATGCTTTCATGACGTGCACCAAAATCATCGCCACAGGTGAACTGTGCTTCTTCCTCATCAGGATGAGCCTTTGCATATTCATCTAGAATATCACAGCATTCTTTGTAATGAACACGAGGAAAGGGAGAAATTATTCGTTCCAGAAGGCTTTGATCACGTTCCAGAGTCTTCAACTCCTCCTGCCGCTTTTCGAGAACTCTTTCGACGATGTACGTGATCAAACCCTCGGCGAGGTTCATATCCCCCTCGAGGGTCATGTATGCCACTTCCGGTTCGAGCATCCAGAACTCAGTCAGATGACGTCTGGTTTTCGACTTCTCCGCTCGGAACGTTGGTCCGAAACAATAGACCTTGCCAAACGCCATCGCACCAGCTTCCATGTAAAGCTGCCCGGATTGTGTCAGGTAGGCTTTCGTATCAAAATAATCGGTTTCGAATAGCGTTGTCGTCCCCTCAACAGCGTTTGGAGTAAAAATAGGCGCATCCAGGTTGATGAAACCCTGGTTGTTGAAATGGTCACGGATGGCATGGATGATCTCATGACGGATTCGTAAAATTGCATGCTGACGTGAGGAACGCAGCCACAAATGACGGTGATCCATTAAAAACGTTGTTCCATGCTCCTTGGGGCTGATGGGATAGTCCACCGAATCGCCGACCTTGATCAGGTTCGTGACATTCAGCTCATATCCACCTGGCGCACGTTTATCCTCACGTACGGTACCCTGCACAAGAAGCGATGTCTCCTGCGTAAAACTCTTCGCCAACTCGAAAAGCTCCTCGCCGACATCCGGTTTGAACACCACACACTGCACCACACCGCTACCATCACGCACGAGCAGGAAGGTGATTTTTCCACTGCTGCGTGAGTTATAAAGCCAGCCGGCGACCTCAATTTCTTTGCCTACATGGTCACCCAGATTTTCTATTCGAACACGTTCCATTTTCTTGCCTGTGTTTTTTGTAAACTCTATCTACGAAGAAATTGAAGGTAATTCCTATTGATTTCAAATTCAACAAAGGTAAAGAGCCCAGCGTTAGGAAAAATTAGTTGATGAAATTATAGTAAAATGAATTGATTTAGTCTGGGTTCTGCGAACAGGACCGTTTTAAAGGAAGGAGTTCAGTAGAGCTTTCGTGAAGGAAAATATTTCTCGGGCGTAGTTAATCGCTCTATTTGCATGGTCTATCGAATACTCTTGCCAGTCATCAGGATATCGAGTTGTTACAGAGTAGTCATTAAGCAATAATGCTTTATTTTTGAATTGCTCAAGTTCGGATTCAAAGACAACACACTTTTCAAGTAAAACCACAAGATCGTGCATTTTCCCTATGTGTTGTTTATTACTTGCAAGAATCGCTTTAAAAGATTTTTCAACACATTGTTGCGCATGATAACAAGCAGTATTCGTGATCGGAGGTGTATCTGTCATCACAATAATGGCAGAACGGAGATCTTTGTCGGCAAGAGAAACCCATCTACTCACGATCAGGGAAAGTTCATTTTCCATATACAAGCCTGCCGTTTACTGAAATCTCTTTAGCGAGAGATGTACCGATATCCTTAAATCTATCAAATTCTAATGATGTTAAGGTCAATATATCTATGGCAGCTGCAATTCCACTACAACTTCTTCGCGCTTCAATTCTGATCTCTTGTTTGGATTTCTCCCCATCATAGATCACCGCTATATCAAAATCACTATCAGGGTTGAAGTCACCCCGAGCACGTGATCCGAGCAAATATATTTTTGACGGATTTACTGCTTCTCTAATTCTATTAAGAATTTCTTGTAATGTCTCATCCATAGTAAATGGGTAATCCTTTTCACTAAGGCTAAACGTCTAAGAATCAGATATCCTTGTGGTACTCACCCAGATGGTCCCGTGAGATTGTGCTTGAAAACTCCAGCAAGGTGATACAGCAACATTATTCTTAGTACACTTAAGAAGATAATAAATTAACCTAATTAGATGGCAAATAAAACACACGCGGCAAAAAAAATTATATCCGTTGATTTTTCGGTTTTCGTTCGAATATTCATTTACCAAGCAAGCGTAACCCATAATATTGGATTCCGGAGGTAGTGGGAATCGAGAGAGCAGTCGATTCAAATCCTTCAATCCAAAATATTTCCAGAAAATAACGTAAATTAATCTCGAAAGATTGCTTCACCATGTTCGCAATGACAAAAGGGTGCCACTCTGGAGAGTGTCTTTCAAATTGTTCGCTCACCATTACATAAAAATTTAGGCCACCTCTATCTTCAACTCTCCATCCTTAATCTCAACCCTTATTGTCGAATTGTCGAGCACTTCACCCGCAATAATCGCACGTCCGATTCGTGTCTCAAGCGCATGTTGCAGGAAACGTTTCAGGGGACGTGCTCCATAGATTGGGTCAAACCCCTCACGAGCAACAAAACGTCGCGCCTCGTCAGTCAATTCCAGGTGAATGCGTTTTTCCTCAAGACGTTTTCGCAGATCATCAACCAAAAGATCAACAATCTTCTCAATCTCTTCCAACTGAAGTGGTTGGAACAACACGATATCATCTACTCGATTCAAAAATTCTGGACGGAAACTTCTTTTTAACTCAGCCATAACCGACCGACGTACCGTTTCGGTCAGCAGTCCATCCTCGCCGATCCCCTCCAGCAATTGTGTCGAACCGATATTGCTGGTCATTATGAGCACTGTATTTTTGAAGTTGATCATTCTTCCCTGGCTGTCGGTGATCCGTCCATCATCGAGAATCTGCAGCAAGATATTGAACACTTCCGGATGAGCCTTTTCGATCTCGTCAAACAGAACCACAGAATATGGTTTTCTCCGTACAGCTTCCGATAATTGACCGCCCTCTTCATATCCGACATAGCCTGGAGGAGCACCGATCAGACGGCTGACCGAGAATTTTTCCATGTATTCACTCATATCGATACGAATCAGGTTATCTTCGCTATCAAACAATGCTTCTGCAAGAGTTTTCGCCAGCTCGGTCTTTCCCACACCGGTTGGCCCCAGGAAAATGAAACTACCGATTGGACGACGCGGGTCTTTTATACCCGAACGTGCCCGAATAACCGCATCAGAAACCAACCTCACCGCTTCATCCTGTCCAATCACTCGTCCATGCAACACCTCGTCCAGCTTCAGCAATTTTTCTCTTTCGCCCTCAACAAGACGAGTTACAGGTATTCCAGTCCAACGGCTTACAATTCCAGCGATCTCTTCATCACCCACCGATTCCCGCAGAAGTGAATTGCCACTTTGCCGGCTCTCCAGTTTGGTCTCTCGTTCTGTCAACTTGCGTTGAATCTCTGGTAATTTTCCATGTTTGAGTTCTGCGGCACGGTTCAGGTCGTATTCACGTTCTGCCTTATCGATCTGGAGGCGCAGGATATCAATCTGCTCTCGCAATTTCTGGACAGAGAGAATCGCCTCCTTTTCAGCTTCCCACTGGGCTCTCATGGCATCGGAGCGTTCACGGAGATCAGCCAGTTCTTTCCTCAGATTTTCAAGACGTTCCTTGCTGGGTTTATCCTTTTCATTTTTTAAGGCTGCTTCTTCAATTTCAAGTTGCATAATACGGCGGGTTACCTGATCCAGCTCTGCTGGCATGGAGTCGATCTCTGTACGGATCATCGCGCACGCTTCATCGACCAGATCAATCGCTTTGTCAGGAAGAAATCGGTCGGTTATATATCGATGAGATAGAGTTGCCGCCGCTACCAACGCACTATCCTGAATCTTTACACCATGATGAACTTCAAACCTGTCCTTCAATCCGCGCAAGATGGAGATGGTATCCTCTACACTCGGCTGGTCGACCTGAACCGGCTGGAAACGACGTTCCAGAGCTTTATCCTTCTCAATATGCTGACGGTATTCGTCCAGGGTTGTTGCCCCGATGCAATGCAATTCGCCACGCGCCAGCATCGGCTTCAGCATGTTGCCGGCATCCATTGAACCTTCAGCTTTACCAGCTCCAACAATAGTATGCAGTTCATCAATAAACAGCAGAATTTTACCATCGCTCTGCTTGATTTCCTGCAGCACCGCTTTTAAACGTTCCTCAAATTCACCGCGGTATTTTGCACCAGCAACCAACGCTCCCATATCCAGCGAGAATATCGATTTTTCTTTCAAGCCTTCGGGAACATCCCCACGAACGATACGATGCGCCAAACCTTCAGCAATCGCAGTTTTACCAACACCAGGTTCTCCGATTAGAACAGGATTGTTCTTCGTTTTACGGCTGAGAATTCGGATGACTCGTCTGATCTCTTCATCTCGCCCGATTACAGGATCCAGTTTTCCTGCACGAGCCGCTTCCACGAGATCACGTCCAAATCGCTCCAACGCTTCATAAGCTGTTTCAGGGTTCGCTGAACTCACACGTTGGCTCCCTCGTATATCAGTCATTGCTTTTAGTAGTCGTTCACGGTTGAAATTATTTTGGGTGAACATCTTGCCCAACGGAGAATTATTACCTTCGCTGTTCAGGATGGCAAGGAGGATGTGCTCAACCGAAACATAGTCATCTTTCAGGTGTTTCGCCTCTTCCTCAGCAGCAATTAGAACACGGTTCAACCTTTGCGTTATATATACTTTGCCAGATTCAGTACCACCACCGCTTTGACGTGGTCGTTTTGACAAGAGGTGTGATATTGACTCAGATATTCGTTCAAGTGGAATATCCATCTTTCTCAAGAGTCGAGGTGCCAGTCCATCTTCTTCTACCAGAAGCGCACTCAACAGATGTTCTACATCCGCTTCAATATGATGCTCCCGTATTGCGAGAGCCTGAGCGTCATGAATCGCCTCCTGTGATTTTTGCGTAAAACGATTCAAATCCATCTATATCTCCATAATTATTATATGCTCGGAAAACAACTTTATATATAGAAGAATACAAAGGGTATGCCATACGAAATTCAAAGATTAAAACAAGAAAATACAGATACTTGAAAAAACGATTTGTATATCGATTTATGGCGGGACTGAACAAACTGCCAAAATGGCAGAGGAAATCCGGGACAAACAAATTGGAAATATACTGATTCTTGGAATTATTGTCTCATGCTAAACAGTTATATGTTTGTGTTGTTCGGATTGCCATCTTCCAATTAGTCCTGAAATCAATAGTATTAATAACTTTCTGGATTCCAGCTAAAAACGTGCTGGAATGACGCGATCGCACAATATTTTCGAGAAACGCTATATATCCTGAATTGTGAACATCACAAGGGAGTAGAGAAGTGTAGGACTAATGGGTCAACTTACATGCTTCGACTGTTGGCATTGGACTTGTCCAATGTTTAATAACTCCAATAGCAGACTGATTAGACCTTGGATAAATTCAGGGTCACCCTGTCAGTCCAGGTGAATCGATCCACCAGCATTACCCTCCAAATGCCAGCACATCCTCAGTATCCATCAAATCAGGAGGTACATCAGGCAAGAGAGATTTGAAGATTTGGTAGCGATAAAAGATGTCTTCAACATAACGTACGACCTGATTCCCGCGGGTGAAACCATATTGAGCGTTACGATAGTATTTCGGGTCTTCTAATTTGATTAACCATTCACGGACGTCATCCCATTTATTAGGGTCACCTTCATTGTTTCTTGTTAATTTTCGTGCATCCGCCAGGTGACCGATACCAGTATTGTAAGCAGCAAATGCGAGTGCCCAGCGATCCTCCCCCTCAGCTTCAGAATAGAGGTTGAAAAGACGACGCATGTATTTTGTTCCACCCATGATATTCTGCTCTGGATTTTTAATATCCTTCACACCCATCGCATGGGCTGTTCTAGGCATCAATTGCATCAATCCAACAGCACCAGCCCAGGAAACCTTGTCAGAGATAAAACGTGATTCGTGATAGGATTGAGCAGCCAGGAGAACCCAGTCAATGTCGTATTTTTCACCTGCCTGCTTGAAATATTTATCGTAATTACTTATTTCGCCGGTATTCCGCAGTGCCAGTTGAATCGACCTGTGTCTTAGAAAACGATCACGGTTTTCAAAGTATCTCTGCTTCAACACGTTAAAAAATTCTGAACGATCCTCTTTTACAAGGAATTCATTCAGCTTGGATTTAAGCTCAGGCGAGTTTGGACGCACTGCCCAGGCGATCTGCTGAGGTTCAGTAACCGCTGCGCCAACAATAAGACCTGGGAAGAAGTGCTGCTCCAGTGTCGCTATGGTATTATCGACAATGGTTAGGGGTAACTCCCCTTTTGCAACTCTTTCCACCGGATCATCAGTATCAAGATCATCTTCGAGGGGATTAATATTTACATCAATTCCTTCCATCCGCATTTGACGCAGGCGTTCTTCGTACGAAGTTCCTTTTCGTACATGAACAGTTCTCCCGGAAAATTCTTCAATCACCTGTGGTGGAGGATTTTCATTGGTACCCACAGCAACCTGGCGAACCTCAAGGTAAGATTGTGTGAAGTTCACTACCTTGGCACGTTCGGGTGTAGCGGTCATCAGGGCGGCGATCACATCCCCTTTGCCAGCGTAGAGCCATGGGATCAGATCATTCCAGTTTGGCGGAATAACCACCTCAATCACCATATCATTGTCTTCGGCAAATTTCTGGATCAGCTCGAAGTCGAAACCACGACGAGTTCCACGGTAGAGGTAATAGGAGAGAGGATGGTTACGTGTGAGCACACGGAGAGTGTCCCGTTGCTTGATCTGCTCAAAGTCAACCTTCACAGGTCTGCGCAACTTCTGGCTATCACCAGCCATGCACCCCATGAATATGAGGAACAAAGCGATGGTGGCAATCACCAATAGAAGACGGATGTAAATAGATAGTATGTATCCTTTGAACATAGTATAAACTAGAGTCTTCCCTGGTTCAGAAGCAAGTGATTTTAATTTTGAGAGTGGAATAATCAATAAAGAGATCACCACAGCGTGGCATCTCTTAGTCATTGCGAAAGAATGTGAGGCAATCTGGTGTTGGAGCGCCAAACTCCTGTTTGGCATTTTTTGTTTTGGCTTGGGATTTATCCCAAGTCTAATGAATCCAGCAGAGTTATTATACCCTGGATATATCCAATACCAATCACCGATTCATAATCGAACGTTTTCCCAGCAGTTCACCACAGCGTGGTGAGATTTGCGTAGCCCCGGCGTGTAGCGAAGCGAAACCCAGGGAGCAGAGGTGCCCTTAACTCAGGGTGGCCCGGGGATGAGAACAATTCTACTCCACAAAGTGACGAATGTATAGACTTTTAAAACCCCAATATCATTTGTATTCATACTCATCCCCGGGTTTCATTCTTTAAGGAGTGTCTCTCTCCAGTCTGGCTTGATCCACCCCGCGTCATGCCAGCATGCTTTTAGCTGGTATCCAGGAGGAAAATGAATATCCCCGTGTTCCGCAATATCCTTTGATGTTGCGGGAAAATTATTCATCCACTCTAAAATTGAAACTTGCACTAGAATTTGTCAGTTATACCCGATGCGAAGCATCGGGGCATCTTGGTGGATCACCACTCTCTAAAGTAAGCCCAAGCCACCCACAAAATAATTTCATCTTTTTCCAGTTCTTCATTGAATTTGTCACAATTATAATGGTATATTTTATTGCAGGCACCAACATTGTGTGATGTATTTTGCTTGCCGTACTTGTATATTTGACTGCTGGGGGAACCTTTCTGTGCTTCTGTGAAAGGGTGGCTGACACGCCCCCTTTCCATCCCCCCAGGAATAATTGAGGTGAGGTTGTGATGGACAGTCTAAATAAAAGCATGAAAAATGTAGCAAGCTACATGCCACCCGTCGGTATATAATATGTTGGGTCAACGGATTTACTCAACATCTCAGCATTTCCAACCAGGTACAAATAGATTCTTGTTTAGTGCGCATGATGTATCTGGTGAGCTCGCGAGCGGTGTCTATTATGCAAGGTTGGGATATGATGGCAAATCAAAGAATTCCAAGATAATGTTTGTAAAATAAGAGTTTTGTAGCCAGATTGGGGAGATAGTTGGCTGTCTCCCCTTATTTTGTTTGAGGTTAAAATGTTGCGAAGATATCTTCCGATAATCTTGATCTGCTTTATAGTACAAATTTCCTGGGCACAAGAGGACTTAATACTTGATAGGATCTTTAATGTCGGGGGGGATATTACTCTGGGTTTGGATATTTCTGGAAATCGTATTGTTCTCGCTCATCGATATGATGGAGTCATTATGCTAAATATCCAACCTAATCAAGATATTGAAATTGTTGATATGCATGAAAACTTAACAGTTGGTCTTGTATACTTATTTGATAACCTATTAGTCACGCTAAGTGATGAGTCAAATTGTTTTTATTCAATCAATGGAAATGAATTGAATCTTGAATATATGTTTGAAAATGATGAGCGATCATTGAAAGAACCAGCCGTACAAAATAATATGATGTATATACCTGATTATTGGGGTAGATGCGTTTGGGTGTACGATATTTCAGATATTAATAATCCCTTCGAGATACAATCATTTGATACTGAAATGGCACCAAGAAAGGTATCTATATATGAGAACTATATATTGGTCGCGGGCGACAGTCGGAATGAGGATGTATCACCACTAGCCTGCTATAATCTTGAAAACGATTTTGAACGATTATGGACTTGGAACTTGAGCGAAAATGTAAATCAAAACGATGTACGAGATCATATTTTGACTGATACACTCTTATTTGCCTTGGGTGCGAATGAATTGCATTCCCTTTCATTAAGAGGTGATGAAGCACCAGTTGAAATCGCATTTATAGATGAAGATACAGTTCTTACCCGAAATCGGATTAGTTTGAGGGATAATTTTCTACTAGCGTATAGCGAAGACCCTGCTTCAATTGAACTATATGATATGCTAAATCCTTACTCACCGAGATTAATCGCTGAAAGCCGTGGTATAGCATGCTACGGCATTGAATTTTTTTCAAATAATTACCTTTATGCTTCCGCATTTGGGAACCAATCTATCTATGGATTTGATATTTCATTAGCAACACAGGATTCACGAATCCCCATTAACAACAATCGTTTTGAATTGATTTCCTTCTGCCGTGAACCATCTTTTGAAACAATTGACAGCTTGTTTGCCAACTGGGAAGGTTTACAGATCGTTGCTACTGATGATGGACAGTATTTTATTCCCGGTTTAGTGAATACGCTTGACGGTATCGATGTTTCAAAAGGTTATCGCGTATTTACCACTTCCCTTGATACAGTCCGTCTTCGCAAACCTGAAATATCAGAAGATCAGCTCTACCATATTGAAGCCAATCGTTGGAACTGGATTGGATACCCCTATACATCGCCAACCACAATAGAGCAAGGTCTTGACTGGGTTTATGAAGAGATTGCCATAATCATGAATGATGACGGTCAAATATGCATACCTTATGTGGTCGATAACCTTGACCAGTTCACACCAGGTGAAGGTTATTTTGTGTTTTCCTCTTTTGATCTGGAATTTGAATTTCAGCCACCTATTGGTGAAATTTTGAATCAACAGCAACCACCATCCCAAACTTTAACAAAAAAGATTCAAGACGAATCTGAAATTACTCCCACCGGGATGCCTTATGTGGTTCTAGTGAATGTGGATTTTGAACTTGAAAAACCATATCCAGCAAATATTGAGGTCTACGATGGTGAAACGCTGGTTGGAGCATCTGAATGGGATTCTGACGCTGATGTTCATCCTGTTGTCTGCTGGCAGGGATTCCCGGAATTTGGGCTTGTGGGGTTTACGCCGGGGAATAAGATCATAGTCAAGGTGTTGGATGCAGATGGCAGAATAGTTGGAAGCTCAATTACGAATGATGAATTACGAATTACGAATGAAAACCTTAGCTCTATAGCGAATGATGATCAGCTAGACTCAAACCGATCATATCCAATATTGAGTTCAAATCCTCAGCAAAAGGTTTCCTCTGTGTTCTCTGTGTCCTCTGTGGTTCAATCGGGTTCGCAGTTCGGTGAGGGACCGTTCGCTGAGGTAACAGTCTCCGCCAGCACTACAACCGAAGCGTCTTTACTGAGTGAGTTTACGCTTGGAGCAGTCTATCCGAATCCGTTTAACTCGACCTTGATTGTCCCATTCACCTTGCCCGAACAGAGCGAGATACGTTTAAAACTCTACAACACCCTCGGTCAGTTACAGTTTGAGCGGGTAGCCTTGCATCCGGCGGGTCAGCAACGGTTCATAATTAACGTTGGCGAAGAATTGGTGAGTGGGGTGTACTTCCTGAAGGTGCAGACGGGTAGCGAAAAGGCGGTGCAGAAGGTGATTTTGTTGAGGTAGTGCTTGGCCCTGGATTTATCCAGGGTCTAATAGATCGGCTTAGATAGATCGGCTTAGAGAGTCAAGGGAATTATTAGACTTGGGATAAA
>JAIOHU010000106.1 GCA_019912845.1 bacterium | reverse complement strand
ACTCGAAAAACTGTGGTGTAAGGTCAATTTTCCACCAGAATGGACTTGGATACGATTATCCTCACGCGGTAAATCCTCCACACAAGCGGCAAAAGTTACTGAGTGTGCATGGAGTTTCTTTGCAAAATTCGGTGGTATTGGAATTGGAGATTCGGATTGTAAAGTCAATGGCCCGGGCACCGGCAGCATTTGGACATAGCCGAGCTTATGTTTGAAATCTCTTACACCGAGATAATCATCACTCCATCCAAGTTGCTTTACAAAACGATCAGCAGCACCTGTAGCATGAGTAAATATTCCTGCAACAATTGCTCCGGCATGGTACATGAAATTTCGTCCAAGCTGTCCACTTTTATCTTGAATGCCTGATCGCAGCATCAAAGCTGGCGAGCCAACTGCACCTGCTGACACAATGTAGTGCCTTGCTGTGAACTCTTTGAGTTTCATGGATTTTCGATCTCGAATGGAAATACTTGATACTTTCCCAGAAGTATTGCTGTTCAACTTTGTAACTTCATGATTTGTCAGGAGTTTTGCATTAAACTGAGTGATCGCTGGTTCAATACAACGATTCATTGAGGAAGATCGTGAGTTATTGGGACAACCATAACCCGGGCAACTTGGACAACGGAAACATGTCTCAAAATCGATAGCCAGGGGAAGACGAAATGCATTTACTCCCTGACGACTTAATCCCTTTTGGAATGTTTGATTTATTGGTTCAAGATGTGGAAGTTTTCCAAGATAGGGCAGATCACGTTTCTCCAGATAGGGTGTTTCGGTGGGCGAATCACCTGCTACCAGGTAGAGGTTTTCAGCCTCATCATAATACGACTTCAACTCATCATACCCGACCGTCCAATCCCAGATTGATTGGTCAATTCTTTGCAGATAATATTTCCCAGGATGAAAATCTTCACGGCTGGGTCGAAGTAAAACTGCGCCATACAAAGATGTTCCACCACCTGCAATACTACCAGTAAACAGACGATCGACTCTGCCATTCACATACAATTGACGATCATCATGAACCAGACGTTGGATCAGCATACTGCCTTCATCCTGTCCAATTTCGGCTGCCAGAGTGCCCTGTCCCTTTTCAATGATGAGAACAGATTTCCCTGATTTGGCAAGTTTGTATGCCAGAGTTCCTCCACCGGCACCTGAACCAACAATAAGAGCGTCAAAATCCATAGCAATTTAATCGAACAGTTGAATTTGGGAATTACGCATTGTCTGCCAGGAGGATAGCTTTGGGTAGTAACTCCTCACGGGTGAGCTGTTTTAATAGTGCTTCCCAGCCAGAACGTTGAATTGCCAATCGACGAGATGAATGGCAGATCTCTTCATAACGATGCGGGTCTTCATTCATAATCTGATGAACTCTTAGAATTTTCTGAACCCACGGTTCCAGCTTCAGAGCAGGTAGCACAAATCCAGTCTCCCTGTCTTGAACAATCTCTTTTGGACCTCCTTTATCGGATACTAATGCAGGGAGTTCGCAACATTGTGCTTCTAATACTACCATACCATAAGTGTCTGTTATGCTGGGAAAAACAAGTAGATCAGCTTGCGAGTAGTAAATTGGCAGAGCATCATAAGCAACTTTTCCCAGAATTTGTATTCGAGGATCATCACCAAGCATCCTTTCCATTTCAGGGCGGAATGGACCATCTCCGGCAAAAATGAGGTTAACATCATCTTTTAACTCACGAACCTTGTGATAAACATTAATCAGGAATTCGAGGTTTTTGTCCTTTGAAATCCTTCCCACATAAAGCAGATTCATTCCATCAGGAATGTTAATACGGTGATTTCCCCAATCGCTTTCTTGTCGCAGAGAAAAGGCTTCATGGTCAATCTGACGTGGGAATACATTCATTTTTTTATTTCCAAGCCCACGTTGGGAGAGAATTTCGATATACTCATTTGTCGGAACCTTGATTTCATCCATCATACTGTAAAACCAGCGTGTATAGGATTCCACACGATTGACAGTATTATCATCATCTTTAGAAATTTCTGAGAGCTCCATGGAAAAATCAGTATGGTAGATTCCTGTAAGTGGCAGTGAGAAGAGTCTGGCTGCAAGAACACCAAGGATTCCTACAGGTCCTGGTGTGGACACAAATATCTCATCTGGTTCAAACTTGTGCAGTTGCTTCAAGGCTTTCAGCAAACTGGGAATTTTGATGCTGAGATGTTCGTAAAAGGGTAAATCAAAACTACTCACCACCGGCAGGTTAATCATACTTGGTGGAAGTGCATCACTAAGCTCGTCTGGAGTAAGACACGATACAATACTTATATCAATACCATTCGCATAAAATTGCCATCCTAAGTGACGCAGAGTAACCGATACTCCATTAAGATCATTTATCGTATCAGTAAACCAGAGAATTTTACGATTATCATTCCTTGGTAAGTCAACCCTCATATCCGACAGTAACTTGCGATTATTGTTCAAATGATGCAGACTGGTAAAAAATGGTACCAGCAGGAACAAACCCGGGATCGCCGCACTTATTTTACTGATCAGACTGAAAAAATCACCTTCTTTCAGCTTTTCACTTAGTGAATTCACTAATCCTTCAAGCATCTCATCGCTGATATTCGCTATAGTATCATATAATTTATCAAGATTATCCTGAATTGAGGTAATTTTTGAGCGTTGAATTTCGCTCAACAAATCAGCAATCTGCTTCTTATACCCCTTCTGAGAATCAGCCTTCAAACTCAAAACAGTAAATACATCCAGAAGATTCGCCTTCCTTTGCCCAAAGATCAGATTACTGAATCCACCAACTCCGAAAAAATTACTAATCGGTTTACTGTGCTGACGTGAGTAATCATGTGCAATTTTATATACGGTAAATGCCAGGCTCTGAAAGTCATTGAACCTTCCTTTTGCAAATGACTTTCTTCCGCGCACATGAGACAGAAATTCTTCAGGTGTTGTCGCACCTGCCATGCTGTAGGTCTGTCCGATATAAATGCCACCATGGTCATCAGAACCTCCAGTATAACCTTTAACCCAGGAATTACGACGTTGTGGTTTGATTTGATGTTTGATCTGAAGCTGTTCAAAAACATCTTCTGTCAGATATTTCAAGTAGTAGTAAAGGGTGCTGTTACTGGCATGCCCCTGCCCACCGTTGATGGATTCAAATACATCAAACAACAATACAAGCTTTTCCATGTGTTCAATGGAAAGCATACCATTGATAGCGTAGGTTGGATGGGCAACAGAATGAGCCAGTTTGACATCAGCGAGGTAATCTCGTAATTCGTAGATATCTGAACGGTAGTTCATTATTGCTTCGAATTGGTTCTGGTCAGCACCCCAGATCAAGAGATGAACTTTACAACCATCTTCCGGGAAATACGTTGTTGCTTCCATACCAGTAAATGCATCAGAATACTTACTCGAGAGTTCCAGAGAACCTTCCATCGTATTGTGGTCAGTAATAGTAACAAACGACATCCCACGTCCCTTCGCCATTTCATATATTTGATCAGGCTCAGTATATGATTCGGAGGCACCCAGTTTCTGAAGAAACCATTCAGAAGGACGGTTTGAATACTTTGAATGAACGTGCAGATCTACTTTTGCCATAAACACTCCCCTCAAACTACTCTTTAGAGTAGAGCAGGTACCACAACATTTCTAACACATTTGCTAACTGAAATTTGGAAGATTTTACCACAAAATTGTTAGGGTACTGCGAAGATAATGTGAGAAGAATGCTATTAAATTCTCCCTGGGCTCCAGAAACAATAGTTTACTTTTCCCAGGAATGAATGTAGAAAATGAATTGCTCGGCGAAGTAGTTCAGCTTACTAGTCGGACGAGGATTGATTGGTTCAAGTGGTTTGAACACACTAAATCTTTTCAGCAAGAGTGTTTAAGTTATTTTGAGTAAATCTCAAGTTGAACTTTGGATTTACACAAATTCAAGCAAAAAAAACGGCGAACCAATAAGTTCGCCGTTCCAGAAACTACTTATAAAATAGGTTTATAACTTGAGTTACCATCTTTCGGTGACAGATTTCGCCTGCATGAACAGCAACAGGTAATCACGTCCACCAGCTTTGGAATCCGTACCGGACATGTTAAAGCCGCCAAAGGGTTGAACACCAACCAGTGCGCCGGTGATCTTACGGTTCAGGTAAAGGTTTCCAACATGGAATTCTTTTCTCGCACGTTCAAGACGTGAACGATCATTTGAAATGAGCCCGCCAGTCAAGCCAAATTCTGTTCCGTTAAAGACCTCGACAGCTTCCTCGAAATCTTTTACCTTGATACAAGCCAGTACCGGACCGAAGATCTCTTCCTGGGCGATACGATGGTTTGCCTTGACGCCTGAGATAACAGTTGGTTCGATAAAGTAACCACCCTCGACTGTCTTACCGCCGGTCTCCAACTTGCCGCCATCATCAACACCAAATTGGATGTAGCTTTGAATTTTTTCGAACGCCGATTTATCAATAACAGCGCCCATGCCAGGATTGTCAGAAGGATGACCGACTGTGATCTTTTTCGTGAGTTCCACGACTTTGGCAACTACTGCATCGTAGAGGGGTTCTTCAATGATGAGACGGCTGCATGCAGAACATTTCTGTCCCTGGAATCCAAACGCTCCAAGCACAGCCTGCTCTGCGGCGTAATCTGCATCGGCGGTACCATCAACAACCAGACCATCCTTGCCGCCCATTTCCAGAATGGTACGTTTGATCCAGATTTGCCCTTCACTGGTTTTTGCTGCCAGTTCCTGAATGTGCAGACCAACTTCCTTTGATCCTGTAAATGCGATCATACGTGTTTTCGGGTGCGCAACCAGTGTATCGCCAACCTCACCGCCACTACCCGGAACAAAATTGACAATGCCATCGGGCATTCCAGCTTCAATGAGCAGATCAATAAACTTTGCTGCGATCACAGGAGCAGTTGATGCTGGTTTCAGGACGACTGTATTTCCGGTAACCATCGCAGCGACTGTCATCCCTGCCATGATTGCCAGAGGGAAGTTCCATGGTGGAATTACAACGATTACGCCCAGCGGTTCGTAGTATAGATTGTTCTCTTCACCCGGATAGGGGACAACCGGCTGTGCGCCGTCGAGTTTCATCATCTCACGTGCGTAAAACTCGAGAAAGTCGATCGCCTCAGCCGTGTCAGCGTCAGCCTCACGCCAGTTCTTGGATTCTTCATAGACCATTGTCGCACTGAACTCGTGCTTACGTTCCCGAAGCAGATGTGCGGTTTTCAGCAGGTAACGTGCACGTTCTTCGCCAGTAGTCCAACGCCAGCTATTCATAAAGGTATCATAAGCCACATTGACTGCTTTGTCAGCAAGTTCACGTGTCGCTTTGCCCACTGTACCAACAACCTGATCTGGATTCGCAGGGTCAATGGAAGTGATCTTTTTCTCGGTTGCTATACGTTCGCCACCAATCAGCAAGTCCCAATGTTTGTTAAAATCACCACGTACTTTTTTAAGTGCGTCTTCAAATGCTTTCTTGTTTTTCGGATCATTAAAATCAGTAAACACTTCGTTTTTGTAATTCATAATGCTCATCATCTTCCCCTATTCTTTTTGCATCTGTCGTAATGAACTTATTCACATGAAGCCATCAGCGAACAGATGAAATTATCATGATTATATGTTGTCTAATGCTGTTTTTTTACACAGGTTCCACTCTCTTGGAGGGGTAATATAGAAGTGCTTCAGGGAGGGGTCAATATAAGATAATCGCAGGTCTCCCCGCTTATTGTGAATATTCCAGACTTCTCGCTGTTATGTGTTGCTCTTCCAAATTAAATTACCTGGAAGTTGCAAATTTGTTGGAAGGTAGTGGTGGCAATTGTTCCCCGGGTTCCGCTTCACTACACACCGGGGCTACCTAAATCTCACAACGCGGTGGTGATTTGCTCTGCGGAGATCGAAGACAGACATCCATCACGTCCACAATTCCCTTTGCATTTAGTCGAACAAGCTGAAACGGTTGGTTCGAGGATGCGGTACTGTTTTTCATTTACCCAGGGACGCCAACGTTTTGCGGAAACTTCCGGCGGTAATCCATAATAACTGATTACTTTTGTGCCAAGGGCGGATGCCAGATGTAAAGGACCCGTTGAGGAGGCGATAACCATTTCTGCAAGGCTCAGCAATGCCATCAATTCACGCAATGTGGTTGTGCCAGCGAGGTTGTGAATATCTTTTAGAATAGAACCAGCAGCTTTTTTGCTCAGTAAGTCGACGAGAGGACGAACTTCCTCGGCACTTCCAGTCAGTAATACGGGATATTCTTTTGAGAGTAGCTTCGTGACCTCTGCATAAACACTGTAGGGTAAGTTTGGAGCAGATCCACGTGATCCCGGGTGAATGACTACGAAGCGATCTTGTGCGGTGATTCCAAGGTTCTGCAGCATCTCCCTGGCAAATTCTGTTTCTGTTTCTGTTAGATAGAGCTTTGGATGAGGTGGAGTTCCCTTGATACCAAATGGTTTCAGGAGATCGAAATTGTATTCCGCCTCATGACGTCCCCCATATCTTCTGCGAATCTTCACCCGGTGTGTAAATAATGGCGAATAGGCGCGTCTGGCTGTCCCGATACGTACAGGAATTCGTGTACGAAATAGAGCTGCAGCGATCCCCCATTCGGGACGAACCGCAATCGCAGCACCATAGTTGTATGTGCGCAGCAGTGACGGCAATTCTAATGTCGAATCAGGTAGTTGAATGATATTTCTGAGGTGAGGGTTGTTTTTAAGCAGCGGGGCTGTTTTACTTGAAACCAGCAGATCAATCTCAAGACCGGGTGAATGTTTCTTAAGTGCTTCAAGCAACGGCAGCGTCAGCACCAGATCACCAATTGCATCGGTACGGCAGAGTAGAATAGGGGCGGTAAATGATTTGAGATCGATTAGCCTGGTCATTTGCTTCTTTACGCCTTTTTTCTCGGTTTCCGTTTCGGGTTGGGTGGTTCGGAGGCGGTAAATGTTCTAGCCGTCTCAATCAGACTCCACTCCCCCTCGTACTCATCAGGCTCTGGTAATGTCCAG
>JAIOHU010000105.1 GCA_019912845.1 bacterium | reverse complement strand
CCCTGGTGGTCGGAGCTGGAGAGCCTGGAGCATCTATCCTATTCTGTTGCTGCTGCCGGTTTCATCAGCATGGATCACGTATTTAACGCCCATGGTAGCAATCTGGCAGCAAGGCGTGCGATTTATGAACGGATTGGCGGTTATGGAGAGAAAGCAAAAATCATCTCCGGTGACGATGTTTTTCTCCTCCAGGATGTTGCCAATCATGGCGGTAAAGTTGTCTTTATCAACCGTCAGGAAGGATATGTATACAGTCAACCTGTTGATACAATTGGTGAATGGGTTAACCAACGGGCAAGATGGAGTTCAAAAGGCTTCTACTACCCCCCATTTCTTCGTATTCTAGTGGTCGGTACTTTTGCCTTTTATGCGATTGTAATTGCTGCAATCAGCCTGGCATTCACGGGTAGTGTAAAGCCCACCACCGCAGTAGTATTTCTGATGAGTAAATTAATTTCAGAATCTGCAATCATGAAATTAGGTACTATTCGCTTTGATGAATCGATATCCCTTAAAAAATATCTGCTTACACAGATAGTCCATCCTTTTGCTATATTATATGCTGGAGTACGTGGACAGTTTTTCTCCTTCACCTGGAAAGGGCAAAAATACTCCAGCAATAACAAGAGGAAATAGTGTGGAAGGTTCTCAACATTACGGTTTAAAAAGGACTCCCAAATTTCTTGAGTACTTGTTTCCACAGCTATTATGGGGAGATAGAAGTATGACCTCCAGAAAGCTATATTTGACCTTTGATGATGGTCCCCATCCAACCCTTACTCCTTCTATCTGCACTATCTTAATGAAGCATCAAATTCCTGCGACTTTCTTTGTTCGTGGTGATCGAATTAGAAAGTACAACTCTCTATTCAAAGATTTCGACTACAATCTTTTCCAACTCGGATACCACGGTTTATCGCATACTCCATGGTGGTTCAAATCACGACCTGAACTTCAACTGGAGATGTTCCCGACCAACGATTTCTTAAACCTATTAGATCACAACCCCCTCACTCCCCCACCCCCTATGCTACTTAGACCGCCCTATGGAAGATTTGGAGTGAATGCGCTATCTCAAGTTGCAAAATCAGATGCAAGATTGGTTTTATGGAGACTGGTATTGGGCGATTGGCTCCCAGGACACACTACAAATTCGCTTCAGAATCTCCTGCTTGAACATGTCCGAGGAGGCGATATCATTGTTTTACACGATGGCGGGATCAATGGAAAACTACTACCTTCATTACTTCAGTCCGTTATCCCCATTTTAGAGGATCGTGGTTTCAGCTTTGAAAATTTGGACGATTTGCTCATGGATTCAACTCAATGATCGCTTTAATGCTGGGAATACTTGGATTTCTGTCACTGGGAATCATCGCCCTGGGAACCCGATACCGTTGGAAGACAAACCGTCACTATCCTCCAGTGACTGTTGTCGTCTGCGCTAGAGACGAAGAAGAGAGCATCTTTGACTGCATAATATCGCTCGTCACACAAAACTATCCTGTAAATCGTATCAAATATATTTTTGTAAATCATCTCTCAACTGATAAAACCGGTGATATAATGGATGAGATCGCCGCTGAGGAAGATCTTGATATACATGTGATCCACCTTACCAATGAACATCCGGTATTAAAGGGAAAGATTCATGCCCTCAATGAAGCGATGAAGGAGGTAAAGACAGAGTATGTACTTTTGACCGACGCTGATTGTATTGTGCCCGAGAATTGGGTTCGCTCAATGGTTTCTTATTTCTCGGACAATATTGTTGCTGTTGGTGGTCTTATTTCAACAGAAGAAAGAGGTGTACATTCTGGTAGCCTATCGCGTTTACAGAATGTCGATCATCGCTACTTTATGGGGATTCAAGCTGGATTGGCTGGTCTAAAAGCATTTGTAGGTTCACCGGGAACTTCATCGTCCCCTGTTGCACCACATTGGTTCCGTCCAGCTTTCTGTATTGGTAATAACCTGGCTTTCAGGTACTCTGCGTACAAAAGGATTGGAGGATTTGAAGCAATCGGTCCCACTTTAGTTGAAGATCATGCTTTAATGCATAAACTTCTCCAACAGACAGGTGAATTGCTTGCGATAAACCTGGATCCTGACACACGTGTCTATACGAAGGCATTGACAACTTATAAGACCCTTTGGCGACAGAAAAGACGTTGGGCAAGTGCTGTCCAGGTGTTTAACCCACTGAATTATTTCCTCTTTCTAATTGTGTTCTCGGTGAGAATCGTCCTCCCCTGGTTCATATTTTTTACTCCAGCAGAAGCATTCATTAGCCTTTTGATGACGGCATTGGCTTCTTCTGCTGTTATCGTGCTTGTTAGCTTGCAAAGTGGTGACAGAATTAAACTTCGTGAACTGATCCTGCATGAACTTTATCAGGTAATACTGAACCATGCGCTCATGGTTGCCTGGCTGGTTCGCTGGCCGATCATCTGGAAAGGTCAGAAATACAAATGAAAATTTTCCGCGGACAAGACCTCATTTGAGCAGAGTATGAAAGATCGATCTGTATTGAAAACCAGCTACCTTTTGTTATACTTTTTCACAAAGTTTATTTCTTCCTCTAACTATTGGGTTTTGCAATGAGCATCCTTGATAAAGCAGTTGTTGCGAGCATTCCCTTGATCCCGAAAAGGCTCGTTCGATTTTTTGCTGACCCCTATATCGCCGGCGAGCGTTTGTCGGATGCAGTAGATACTGTCAAACTTCTCAATCGACAGGGAATAATGGCAACCGTCGATGTCTTAGGCGAATCAGTTACTCGTCCTGAAGAAACCAGTGCTCCGTTCAAACGATATTTGCAGGTCATCAAGGCGATCGATGAAGAAAAGCTGGATGCTAATATCTCCATTAAACCTACACAAATGGGATTAGGTCTCGACCCCGAATTCTGCTTTGAAAATTATCGTAAAATTATCAGTCAATTGGAAAAGTATGATAATTTTGTTCGTGTCGATATGGAAGACAGCCCCTACACGACCTTAACACTGGACTTACATGATAAATTGAAATCAACCTATGCAAAGGTTGGGGTCGTGATTCAGGCTTACATGCGACGATCCATGCGTGATCTTGAAGAAAGGTTGATCCTTGCAAAAGCAAACATACGTCTCTGCAAGGGAATTTATGTTGAACCACAGGAAATTGCATATAAGGATTATGGAGTTGTCCGTCGTAATTATGTTCGTCTTCTGGAGAAGGCCCTTAAAGCTGGTATGTATGTTGGAATTGCTACACACGATGAGATGTTAATCTGGGAAGCATACCGGATTATTGAAGAACTACAACTTTCACCAGAACAATATGAATTTCAGATGTTGCTGGGGGTTACAGAAAAATTACGAACTCAAATCGTAAAGGATGGACATCGTATGCGGGTTTATGTGCCATTCGGTAAGGATTGGTACGCTTACTCTACCCGACGTCTCAAAGAGAATCCGCAAGTTGCCGGGTATGTTTTTAAGGATATTTTCAACTTGAATCAGAGCTGATTATTTAGTAAGTTTCATGAGTCATCACAATTCTCTCGAAAAACCCGTCAGTTTATAGCTGACGGGTTTTCGTTATTTTTGCTCACTCCTTAGTACCAACTCAGACAATAGTTGGGATTTACCTCATGGCTCGATGATTCACCTCTACGCCAGTAAATGCTGGCACCACAGAGGGATATTCTCTTGTCCATTCAACCATCACTTGAGGACGTGGGCTCAGCTCGAAGTTGATAATGTTTTCGCCTTCAGCAATTGTCAATGGATCGACAAAGTGCTCAAAATAACCCTCTGCAATAACCAGGACTGTCACATCTCCAGCATATAAATCAGTGATGGAATAATTACCGTCAGCATCGGTCAGATCATCTGCTGCGCCAAACGAGACCAATGCATTTTCAATGGGATCACCAGTTTCTATGTCAATCACGACGCCAGAAACACTCGCATTTGGCTCCAGGTTATCAAATCGAATTGCCAGTCCATCACGTGGATATACCTCCGGATTGTTACCGAGGGACACTTGAAGACCAATCGTACCATCCCAATTTTCGATGCCTATACTTTCATTGGTATTATCTATATCATTTGTAAGCGATTCGTACTGCAAGAGAATTGTGCCATCGGGATCGAGTATTATCTCGCATGTGATCCGTCGGTGATTTTCAACCTGATGGTATTCTGGAATATCATCAAACTGAACGACAAATCTACCTTCGGCATCCTCACCATAGTAAATCAATCCACCCCGTGTAGGGTTCAAATCATCACGAAATACGCATATTTGGTTGTTCGGATCGGCAGGGTTGGGTAAATTATTGTTCCGCCATACTCCACTACCCTCACCAAATGTTATGTAACCGTTTGAACTAATATAAATTTCGTCGAAAGTAATCCCGTAGAACTCGAAGTCAAATGGAAGATCGAATGGTCCCTGGAAATCATCATCAGGCATATTGTTTATGACTTCTCCTATTTCTGCCATCTCAACCCAATCAAAGTCAGGACCATCCTCCTCGCTACTGTCGACATAGAAATAACCGAAATCATCAGGACCACCTCGTTCATCCAATTCATTCTGGATATCACGCTCAAACATTTGTTGAGTATAGGTCATCAATCCACCGGGATCAGTATCGGTTTTAATTTGTGCGAAACGATACCCACTTGGGAATGGAATATCTACACCAAAAGCCTCGTCAATATCAACCCAATCTTCCCACCAGATAAAGTTTACATCATCGAACCACGCTTCTGAAGTAACAGTCGGGTCATCATCTAAAGATGCCCTCACGACAACATAATCTTGATCATTCGCGGCTTCTCCGATATCTGCAAAAATCGGTGTCCAGCCGTGTGTGCCGTTTAACTGTGTTGGAAAGACCTGCCTGTCTGGATTATTTGCTCCGCCACTCTCGTAGAGTAAAACACCAAGTTGGGCATTTACTGCATTTTCGGTTGCCATCCACCCGAGAAAACTGTGTTCGATTCCTGAAAATAACTGTACTCTGTTTTCAAATTCAGTTAAATAACTTCCATCACCCGGGGGAATCTCTATTTTTATACTTCTTTCTCGTTCATAAGCTCGTTCTGAGGTGTAAAATTCATTGGCAGAATTCAGATTCCAAGGTTGCGCTCCTTCATCCTCCATATTGCCGTAGAGTAACACATCACGTCCATACCGAACTTGAACAGCTCCCTGAATATCAGGTGGTAATTGGACACGTGTGGGATAGCCTTCACCCTCCAATCTGAATGGTCGGGTTCTGTAATCTTCGCCACCAAAATACCAGTTGAATTCACCACCAGATTCTTCAGACACCCTTGCAAATGTTGTATCCCAGTACACATGAGTAATTTCTTCACCAGGGTTCTGA
>JAIOHU010000104.1 GCA_019912845.1 bacterium | reverse complement strand
AATTATTGGCTTGCAGAAATAATTTTCCTGAATCAAGCTCTGGACAATTACGCCCAATATTATAGATAAATTCGTCACCCGACAATTTCGATTCTTTCCCAAATATTTGATCTAAAGATCGCAGTATTCGATCATATGGATTTGCTTGAAATTGCCCACTTTGATCGTACCACCCAAGACCTACATAACTAAGCCATCTGTCCATACCGGTATGCTTGGTATCATTGAATCGATTTAATTGATGTTCATTATTAAAAACGTCTTTATTGAATTCGTTTGACCAATCTATGCGTGAAGACCATAATATCTTATAAGATTTTTTATTTAAGCCAAGATAATAGGCGAAGAATAAGGCAAAGAAATACTCTATATCAGTATTGCTCAAAACTTTTGTGTCAAAGCAAGTTAGAATATTATGTTTAATCGATTTATTGCTATCATATATATCACTAATCTTAATTGTGCTATACTGTTCCTCTGTTAAACCTAATTGCAAAGAGGCACCAATAGTATCTTTCACCTTTTGATAATTACCCTCTGATAATGATGAAGGTTGTAATAATCCATAAATTGTTTTTCTGTCTATTCCTTTTGGATAATAGAGTAAAACATCTAATAGGACTTCCAGTCTTATTGGTGTTGCAGGTCCATCAGTAAACATTGTATTCTATCTCCACTTATATTAGGCTATTCAACCATGAAAACGGGTTAGGCCATGAATCACAATTATATTTAATCATTATATGACGTCCACTAGGTTCGTTCACGTTTAGAATTCCACAAAAAAAGTGATGCGAATTGTACCCAATTGATTTTTTAAACATTTCCTCGGAGAAAGCTTTGATATGAATAAAAAGAAGAGGTTCATCTTTTTCTGCTGAAATGACAGTATTCTCATTGAATGGGTCAATCCGAAATGGGCTATTATAGTGAAGAAAAATATTATTAAAAAGCGACAATAATTTTTCATGGTTTTGCGTAGGGCAATAAAAATGAAATGGTTTAAGCGAATGTTTTTCTGTAGATAAGTCGATATATTCCATGAAATCATTTTCTTCATTTGATGATAATGGATTAGGCCATTGTTCTATTATGGTTCCTTTCTCTGCGGAACTACCTTGATGAATTTTAGGGATCGAAAGTGGAGGGCAATCCCCGGGTGAGAAACCTTCTTTTCTGCAATATTGACATCCACCACATACACGTTGATCCTTAGTGACACAGTATAGTTTTGCTAAATCATACTTCAAGCAACGATTAGAGGAGAAAAGGTTCGCTACCTGATTGAAGCCATTATAAAAATAGTCTTTTTCGCGTTTTCGGTAGTCAGAAAATTTATCGCTTACATTAGTTGCTCCTGGTGGGAAGTTTACTTTAATCGTTGCCCATTCCTCTAAATCATCTTCGGAATC
The DNA here is from genome assembly GCA_019912845.1 of bacterium. GTDB lineage: Bacteria > Electryoneota > Electryoneia > Electryoneales > Electryoneaceae > JAIOHU01. Next base: position 8,394 of record JAIOHU010000104.1, on the reverse strand, counting down.
ATCAGGTATATTCAGTTCCAGGTTCTGCAATTCGATTAGTCCACAACGATCTAACTGCAATAAAAGCGATTTATTCCAAATAATATTCTGGGAATAGGTATGCTCACCCAGTAATTCTAATCGCTTTACGGCAAGTGGAAATTTGTAGATATAATTCATAATATTTACTAATTGACTGTTATTATACATAGAATCCCAACGCTGCTGAATGATACTTACATCACTCATTATCCGAACACCAAGTTGTCTGGCGATATATTTATCATTATCAGTTGGTAATATGATACTTATTGAACTATATCCGTCTCGTCCACCGCGCCCAATTTCCTGATAGTAACGATCAAGATTCTCAGGATAGCATGCATGAATTACTGTCCTAATATCAGCCTTGTCAACACCTAATCCAAAGGCAGATGTTGCTACCATAAGATCAATCTTATTTTCTTTCCATAAGCTCAGCAATAATTTTCGCTGATCACGCACTGTCTCACCAGTGAAACATCCAATCCTTTGAAAGCCTTCTTCATATCTTAAAACATCATATAGGTCATTTGCTTGGGAGGGCTTAGTTAGATAAATGATAGCAGGGCGAGGAAGCCTCCAAATTGATTCAAGTAATTTTGGTTTGCGACGATTTTGGCTACTGAATTTGGTTCCGAAGTATTTAATTTCAGGTCTTAATCGTTGGCAAGAAAACTCAAGTGTGTTCTTTTCAGTACCAAATAAACCTTTAATCGTTTTCCTGCAGTTGGAAGACATAGTTGCGGAGAACAAGAAAGTACGTAGTCTCCCAGAATCATTATCTAGCCATTTTTTTCTAGCGGATGCTAGCAATTGAAATTCAACCCGGAATCGTGCACCCCATGTTTCTATTAAGTGTGCTTCGTCTATGACTAAGTTCTCAAGCCATCCCTCACTAGCAAAATTATCTAATATTGGTCTTAACTTTCCTGAAACACAGGTCTCAGGTGAAGTGAAAACTAATCGAGAATCCTTCTTTTTAAGTTGATCTACTGTTCTTTCTGGATTGTCATCAGATGCAAAATAACAAGGATTTAAGTCTGGAATTCTTGTGAACCGCTCTTTCGCACTCGTCCATTGATCAATTGCTAATGCAACTGTGGGTACAACTACTACTGTCAAACCGGTAAAAAACAGAGGAAGGATTTGAAAACATAAGCTTTTTCCTGCTCCAGTGGGGAGTGCAATGATCCTCGTTGATCCGACTGGTGCATTTACTACTTTCCAGGCGGCCTCTTTTTGTGCAGGTGAAAGCCACTCATTGTATCCAATCAAATTTAGGTACGATTCAGCCTTAAAACTCTCTTTTACTGAACGATATTGTGGAATATCATCAATATTTTGGGGTTTGCCGGCTAACCATTTAGGTGAATAAGGAGCAACTGAAAGATAACCATTATTTGTCCACTCAATGTCTGCTTTACGCAACCAGTCTTCTAACTCGTCAGAATCATTCTTCGGACGATCAACCCTAATCTTATCCCTTCCAGACCATCGCGCCGCTTGTCGAAGAAGAACTATTTGGTCTGGACCTATTTCATGAGCATCACTTAGGGCCATGTAGAGACGATTCACAGCATATTCAAATGAAGGAGTATTATTAAGTGTAATTGGCGCTAAATCATCTAGATTCGCTGTAAAACTGGTTCTTAATTTATTTGAAGCCTCAGTAGTCAAGGATTCCCCCATTAATGGATAAAAAACCCAAAGAATTCAGTTGTAAATCCCATTCACTAATTACTTTTTTCAATTGCTTATATGATGTAACCTCCTCTTCCCAGTTCTCTGGGCGAATTGATTTAAGTTTTATAATTTCATCATCAATGTTATTGAATTCAAGCTTTAGTTTTTCCGAAAGAATTATTTCAAAGCGTTTTTTTATCTCTTTATACGCGACTCGTTCACTATTATGAACTAATTCTGACCAATTATCGTAATATTCTAAAAGATAGCTAAGTTTATTTTTAGTGAGATTCTTCCATATTCTGTTTTTATTTCCTTTACAAAGTGACTTTCTAAATCTGAGAAGATTGTTGTATTGATTCGCAACCTCACAGTCTTCATTAATAAAACAATATTCCACGTTTTCTGTAAATATTGAATCAATTATATTGGAGTGTGAGCTGGATTTCCCTTGTAATGTATTGCTCGAAATTAATTTATAAGAATATTCAAATCCACGCCAACTGAAGTCTTTGTTTATGTTGCATTCGACGGCATAGGTCCGACCTTTAGGATCATCAAACAAAGATCTGCAAACCGAGTCAAAAAACTCATTGCCAACGCTAAAGAATTCAATTTCAGGATGGTTTTGTGCTGTTCTTCGGTAGAAAGTACCTTTACGAGATCTTTCTTTTTCACTTAGGTTCAAATTTACACCAGATACCATATTCGGATGAAACGTTACCTGTTCTAATTGTCTATTAACTTCGAAACTATCCATTTGTGAAATATGCTTAAAATATTGTATGAATGACCCCTTCAATTTATTTTCATGCTTATTATTGGACTGAATACTGTGAAATTTTTCAGCTCGCATTCTTTCAAACGATGCTTCATCCAATTGATTCTGTGATTCGTCCTTTCCTCGCTCTTCATTAACGCGTCCTTTAATATAAGATGGCATCTCCCAGAGCGCATGGTCATCACTACTTAATAAATTTCGTGCAACATTCAATTCTATATCCTTGAGGAAAAATTCAAGACCGCTTATTGATTGATTAAAGATTCCTAATCCATCTGTCAAACAGATAAACCAGGCTTCTTCTTGTGTCCCTCTACCAACAATTAGGTTTGATATTACTGCAGATTTTTCTCTTCCCAATCGATCAAGCCTACCAATGCGCTGCTCAATTTTTGATACCTGAATTGGTAAGTCATAATGAAAGAGTTCAGAAACAAACTGAAAATTTCGACCTTCACCTCCGGTTTCATCACTCACTAGCAACCAGGCATTTTTGTCGTTTTTAAATCTCCTAATCTCTTTCTCTTTTTGACTTTGTTCCTCGAAAGAGTCATCTTGAATACCAAAATAAAATCGTGCTATAGATGTTGGATTAAAATGATTACTGAGTCTAACGTATAAAAGATTGGCTAATTCTGGAAATCCAGCAAATATGATAAATTTGTCTCCAGGATTTTCACTGTGTTTATTTTCTAGTATTTTGACAAATTTTTTATATCTGGTACTATTATCATTAGCATGTTTCATCCAAGAATGTACTGCTTCAACTGCATTATTGATCTTGGTCTCATCAATATATTCCGATGCAACGTTCCAGAAATACTCCATCTGGTCATACCATTCGGAATATGATATTAAATCAAAAAGTACTTCTAAATGGTCGTCATTTTCCAAATATTCCTGCTTTTCGGTACCCATTATCAAACAATTATATAAGATATTTGGCTCACAAATCGCTTGATACAAGTACTTAGCTAGAGGAAATAAAATATCTTCTCTAAGACCTGCTAAATGAATTGATGTGAGGAGATCATCTAATGAATTGTAAGCTTCTAATTCATACTGATTAGGTCGATAATAAAAGACTCTATAATCACGCGATATACGATCTAGTCGATTTTTTTCTATCAATAATTCCCTACGATTTCTCAAAATACGTCTATTTATTCTATAGTAATCAGATATATGATAGATTATCTCTTGAACAATGCTTAAGAAAGAATTATGTTGAGCGTCAAGCCTATCAATTAATGACTTGAGTGTATTGTCTTGATTTAAAACTGGAATATCTACTAATGAATTTACTTGAGCAATAATTCTATCAATTTGTTCATGTTCACCATTCTGAAATTCTGTTAATCGTCGTTTTAATACCCCTAACCTACCACCTATTTCCTTTTGACGATCAAATAGTAAACCAAATTGTTTTCGACCTGTGTCGCAATCAGGATCGTATCTCATAGGTTCAAGAAGTGCTAAAAGGTTATAATACTCTTCTTCACGATGTTGTGCAGGCAATGCGCTCAAAAGTAAAAGGCCACTATCTTTCAAGGATAGTTGTCTTACTATTTTATATAGTGGCTTTTCATAAAGAAGATGGTGCACTTCATCAACAACTACGAGGTCCCACTCTCTTGAGAATATCTTCTCACTAATCTGAAGAATTGAATGATAGGAAAGAATTATTCGATGTGAATTTGTTGTCTCAAGTGATTCAAATCCACTTAATTCTGGTAAATGGAAAATTACTCCACTAAATTTAGAGTACAGCTCGGCGAACCATTGTTGAACAAGTGTACTAGGGCAAATGATAAGGATATTTGCATTGGGGTTGTGCGCGAGGATATCATGAATTACTATTCCTGCTTCGATGGTTTTTCCTAAACCCACCTCGTCAGCCAATATATATCGTTGATTTGAATCCAATAATACAATACCAGCAACATACGCCTGGTGAGGATGTAGGTCGATGCGACTTGATAATAAGCTCTTTACTCCTGCACATTGTTTTGCTAATGAAATTAGTTCGAGAAGTAGTTGTTCTCTTTCTTTAAATATTGGGAGTCCTTCATGTTGATAAGAAGCAAGCATTTCAACTGGATCCCTGATTTTCTTCACTTCAATGGAAATAATACTGGTTTCGGGAAGTTCTTTCTTGACGCCATCTTCAAATTCAACAATATAGATATGTGGCGCAAGATCTTTTGAGAGTTTCAGGCCACATACTGTACATATACCAATGTCTGTTGTACATAGATATCCAAGCGGGATAATTGTTCGAACCAAAGATTTATGGGTCATCTTAAGGCTTTGAGGAGGAAAATAAAACTGCACGGTTACAGAGCGTCCGTCGCTTTCAAGTACCCGACCAATCCCAAATCGAGGATCTTTAACTATATAACCTTTCATTTCGTCACTCAATTCAAATTAGAAATTCAATCTTTAAACTTTAAGTTCCATTAAAAACGAATTGTTCTCCTTATTGAAATACCCCAGGAATGCATCTATCGAAGCCTAAAAGACATTCGTTTTCAATTCATATTCCAATTTTTATTAGAACTTTCAAAAATATTACAATGAAAACCTAAAGAAACTTTTTTGGTCTTGACTTTTGGATACCTCTTGCAGTAGCTTCCAGCAAACACATAAGAGGTTGACACGTGCTAGTGATAACACAGTGCTCTAGTAACAAGGTCCTGCCACCTTCTCTGGAGTTACATAAATTTATTAATAAGAGTAGATCCGTTGAAAGTACAATTGAGCTTTGGGCTGATGCTCTTTACAATTCTAATTCCGAAAAATTAAAGGCAATAGAAATGTATAGAGGTGCATGGTGGAATCGGATTCGCTCGGTAATTAACAATTCAGAATGCCGAGTCAATATTGTCTCAGCAGGCTACGGCTTTCTAAATGAAAGTACTAATATATGTTCATATTCCGCAAGCTTCTCTGGAGGTCGAGATTGTATTAGAAATATACAAGCATCTGGTAAAAATTTTAGCAGAGAATGGTGGGATCTATTGACGACAAAAAAGCAATTAAATACTCAGGGAAAGATTTCCGAGCTATCACAAGTGAAACGAGGCGAACCAATTTGGATAGTCCTTTCTAAACCTTATGTGTATTCAGTAATGAATGATTTGGTAAGATTCTTGAAATATCGACAAACAAAGAACACTTACATACTTTCCTTTGGAAAATCTGTACTGCCTTTCGAGTATCAAGATTTCGAAATTCAATTTAAGATGGGCTGGCGTTTTGTACTAAACTCCCCCCTTCATATTTTATTAGTAGATATTTTTAAACTGATCATTGATACGTTTGGTGATTATCCCAGGAAAGATATCGTTTTCGAATGGATCAGTGATATTGAACAATCATCCAAATTTTCTTCGGAGATTCCTGTCAGAGATAAGCGCAGTGATGATTTTATTTCTTCATGGATAAAAGATACCCTTAACACCCAAGGGAAGATTGGAATTTCAAATGCCTTAAGAATGTATCGCTTAGAAGGAAATGCCTCCTCCGTAGAAAGATTTTCACGTCTATATAAACTACTAGATGTTGAAAAAACAAATAATTCACTTTTTGGATAGGTTTCAAATGTTGTATTTCTACCCAGATAATCAAGACTACGTAGATCCTCGCTTTGACTTTCAAAATGAAAAGCAGGCGCCGGATCGAATACCACAAAGAGATGACAGATATGCTCATGAAATGTTAGTTGAACCACCATACGACGGCTTACTGGTTTCAAGGGCGGTAATTCAGGGATTATCTGGTCAGGGAAGATATAGTTTAACACAAAGGGAGCGACTACGTCGTGTTGGAATACATGAGTTTTTGAGATATCCATCAAGAGAGAATATTTCTTCGAATAAATATGAAATAATGGGTGACTGTGGAGCATTCTCATACGTAAATGAATCAATACCACCTATTAAAGTAAAAGAATTGCATGATTTTTATGATCAACTTGGATTTGATTATGGAATTTCATTAGACCACATAATATTAGGATTTAACCCAAAATATGATAGCCCAAGTCTATTTGATACTATACCAGATGAATTTAAAAGAAGACAAAATATTACTATGTCTCTAGCTGAAGATTTTTTTCGAGTTTGCAAATCATCAAAATCAAAATTTATTCCAATTGGAGTTGCGCAAGGCTGGAGTCCCAATTCTTATAGATATGCTGTGGAACAACTATTAAAAGTAGGTTATGATTATATAGCACTTGGTGGGATGATAACACTAAGAACAAAGGAAATATTATCAGTTTTAAAGAGCATATCAGAAGCATTGCCCTCATCCATAAACTTACACCTTTTGGGTATTGGACGAACTGAACATTTAGAGGATTTTTCGACTTTAGGTGTAACCAGTTTTGATTCAACCTCTCCGCTAAGAAAAGCTTTTAAAGATCCCAAAGACAATTATTTTTCTGACAGTGGAAAATATGTCGCAATCCGAATTCCACAAGCAAGCAAACATATTGGTTTAAAGAAGTTAATTCTCGCTGGAAGAGTTAATCAAACTGAAGCATTTGACTTCGAAAAAAGGTGCCTGAACAGTCTAAGAGATTATGACTCGGGAAAAGTATCCTTAGAACATGTAATTGAGGTATTAAAGGCCTATTATGACCTCATAAATTTACATAAACTGAATTTGAATCTTACCGTAAAAACTCTTAAAGAAAAGCCATGGAATAAATGCAAATGTAAAATTTGTCAGGATATAGGAGTTGAGGTAATTATTTTTAGAGGATCTGAAAGAAATAGAAGAAGAGGTTTTCACAATTTATATACTTTTTATCAAACCCTTAAAAAAACAGAACTTGAAATGGAGCATGAATAGTGGAAAGTATTAGTGTTCCCGCAATCCGTTTTATCCAAAGCGGAAAACATATTCTATATAGTTTCATCATCGATGGGATCTTAATCTCCAAAGTTGCTTCAGTGTCAAGAATTAGCCGGAATGATAAAGAAATCGAGGGCTATCAAAGACCAGAAGTATTAGCACATATAGATGACATAAAGGATTATCTAAAATCTGATTCGCCACTACTTCCAAACGCAATTGTTATTGCTTTAGACAACAGAGTAGTATTTTATCCTGATGGCACCAATAATTTAAATGGATCACCAAGGAAAGGAACACTTCAGATCCCAATTGATGAGCGAAAACCGTGTGGGTGGATAGTAGATGGTCAGCAACGGGTTGCTGCCTTTAAGAAGGCTGGAGTCGAAAATTTCCCTACGTCAGTAATTGCATTTGTAAGCGAAGAAACACAAACACAATTAGAACAGTTTATCTTGGTTAATCACACCAAAGCATTACCAAGTGGTTTAATTTTTGAACTACTTCCGCAGACAGAAGTCAAGTTACCAACCCGTTTATTGCGGAAGTTGCGCCCAACAAGAATCTTAGAAATCCTGAATCACGACAAGGAGACACCTTCACCTCTTTATCGAATGATACTTACTCCGACCGTTCCTGAAGGAAGAATTAAAGATAATTCCATTCTGAGGATGCTAGAATATAGTCTAAGCGATGGTGCCCTATATCGATTTGCCTCCCTTGGTGGGCTTGAAATGGAAAAAATCAAAGATATTTTATATCCATTTTGGGAAGCAGTTCATGAAGTATTCCCCGATGAATGGGAACTTCCACCACGAAAATGCAGACTGCTACATGGTGCAGGAATTACAGCACTCGGGTTTCTTATGGATATGATCTATGATAGGTATGTGCGTATTGAAACTGTGGTGACTAGAGAACATTATCAACAAGATTTAGAAAAAATTGCACCATACTGTAGATGGCGTGCAGGTATTTGGGAATTTGGCCCTGGGCAACAAAGAAGGTGGGATGAAATTCAAAATACTCCGAAAGATATTAGAATA
>JAIOHU010000103.1 GCA_019912845.1 bacterium | reverse complement strand
GTTTAAGAGGAGGGGTAAACAACCCACAGCCATTCCCAGATTATCCGACCTATGCCGATACTTCATTTGAGGGTATTGCGAATGACAGACTGACCGGCGATTTCATCGACGATCCTTTCCGTATTCATCCCAGTTTGTTGTTCCCGGATGAACGTGTAAATTGGACAGATGATCTGTCGCAGGCTCCTGGCACACGTGTCATTTTCACGGGTGTGGATTCCGCAAAAATCGTTGGGGTACGAAAGGGTACTGATCCTGTTGCTGGAAGAATTACCGCATATATTTCTTTTCCGATGCAGTATGCTGTTGAGTATGATCGAGGTGAACTGGTCGCAAACCGTCATCTCGAAACCTTCATGGAAAATTTGGGGGATTGGTTTAATCCTTTCCTGACCGTGCCCGAGGAGAATTCATCCACTGTTGCCAGAACGCCTGTTCTGTCTCAAAACTTCCCAAACCCTTTCAACCCTGAGACAACAATCTCGTTCAGCATTCCAATTACTGATCGTGCGACCCTGAAGGTGTTTGATCTACAGGGACGTGAGGTTGCGCTCCTGTTCGATGGGATGTTAACTGGTGGAGTGGGAGAATCGAGGTTATTCGACGGCGCAAAGATGGCTAGTGGAATTTATTATTACACACTTTCAACCAGCTCCGGGATCGATTTAACCAGAAAAATGATGTTGATCAAATAGGCTTTGCGTTGTCTATCAGATGATGAGTTTATCTTTGGTTGGTATGTGTTTTGGTGCCCTGACTCAGAGGTTTTGTGTCAGGGTCGTTTTCTCTCAGGGAAGAATGCTGTTATGGAGTGCCATACTCCAGAGTGTCGTCCTGAAACAGGTTGACAAATTTCGATTTATTACACATCGCCTGTGGAAAATGCGGAACGATGTTGGGGTGGTAGAGTCTTCTGCTCCCCGGATTCCGCTTCGCTGCACACCAGGGCTACCCAACTTTCACCACGCTATGGTGAACTGATTACTTAGCTTTCCCGGATTCCAGCTAACAGCACGCTGGGAATACGAGTTGAAATATCTTCCTGGATCCCGGTCCAACTCATCACCGGTACTACGCAGGGTTGAAATGACACTCCAAGAATGGGATGCTTCGCTCGCATTGACAAAAATATGCCATACTGGTAAGCCGTCCTGACGAAAAGATGACGCTTTTTTCTTTGTTTCTCCTGTACTGAGACGTGGGAAGCCCGTAGGGCGACCGCAGTACCAGCACAGTGATCGCAGAGTTGATGATATCCGTATCCGTGTTGGTGTTGCTGATGTTGTTCTTGTCGCTGATAAAGGCACGATCAGCTCCTTGAACTTCGGCTGGCTTGCGGAAGCTGGTCTTTCGTTCATTGTCGGTGAATCAAAAACGAATTCGTGCACATGTCTTTACTGTTTTTATGCATTGCAACTGACGGTCTTTTTTGAGCTACGTCTGAAATCTATGGAAATGACCTTTGAACGTGCGAAACAGTAGTTGCGTCAACTATACGTTATTGACTGGAAAAGCACGAAAAGCCTGCACAAAGGATTAACCGCGACCACACCCGAACAACTGGAAATATTCAAAAACTTGCAAGTAGCCAAACCTACAACCAAAAGCCTGGTTGTGTCAGATTTCTAAATTGATGTGAAGCCAAGAATTTTAATAACAAATACTTACGGCACTGCTACGGTTTAACTCGGGTCAAAAGGAACCGCTTAAGTTCATATTTTCCAAAGCATGAGATACATAAAACAGTAAAAACGAGTGTCCCAGGTTTAGCAACAACTTTCAAAACTCAGTTCTTTATGATGTTAGCAACGCCATGTTTAGAGTTGGGGGATAAAATAATGCCCCCATTCCCAGATAGAGATGAAAAACCCGAGTAGGTACACTCGGGTGAAAGATATTTTCTTTATGCGGAGAGGGAGGGATTCGAACCCTCGAAAGGCTATTAACCTTTGCACGCTTTCGAGGCGGAAAATGGGGTGTTTTGCAGGTCTAACATTAACAAAGATTTATCGTTATAAGCTATTGATAAAATGATATTTAGACATGTAAATACGGTTAAATTCAAACAGTATCAAAATGGATCAATCTGCAGTAAATGTTCCCATATTGTTCCCATAAGGTAGACGCTCTAAAGCCTTTTCCCGGTGTGATTGTGCAAGGTGTGAGTATAACTCTGTGATCGTGGTTGTCCGATGCCCCATCAGTGAGGCTACAGTTCGCATGTCGACCCCCTCCATCACCAAATGTGATGCAAACGTGTGCCTAAGGAGATGTGTGGTCAATGAGTCAGGTAAGTCACTGTACTTTTTCTTTAATTCATTAAAGCGACTACTGACAGTTCGTCCTTGATCTTCAAATCTCCAAAATACAGTTGCATGTCCATTTGCATCAGGCAACAATTCCAGCAGTAGACTTTTGAGAGGTGGAAGTATCGGAAAATCTCTACGGAGTTTGGTTTGGCTTCGTGGTTGTCCGAGATACAGCACTTCGCGCTCAAAATCCACTTCAACCCATTTCAATTCCAGTGCTTCATTTCGTCTTGCTCCGGTTAATAAATAAAACCTGATCAACCTCTGAAAGTTAATATCATTGGAGGTTATCCCAAGGAGTGCATCTATCTGTGGAAGTTCTAAAAATTGTACCCGATCAGAAGAAGTGTTCACTTGATACTTTTTAATTCCACGCCAGGGATTATCACGTAGGAGACCATGCTCCACGATAGCTCGCTGGAAGATACTCGCGAGTTGACGTCGATGCATATTTAAGGTTGTGGATTTATAGCTTTTAACTGTAGAGCAGTGTTCTAAATACTTTTCTGCCTTAGAGCGGTCAACCTTGTGCAATTCTAAATCGCCAGCCCATTCAACTAGGCTTTTCATTATCTCTCTATTGAGTTCAATAGTCCTGGGTTGAAGACGATTTGATGCCCATTTGGCATCAATCTCCATCAATTGCGACAACTTGGTTGATCCCTGGAGCTGCAATTCTTCCTTGGGGTCTTTTCCCATAGCAAGCATTGCTTCGAACTGACTTTTTCGCTGTTCAGCGACTCTTTTGCTTGTAATCCCAATTTTAACCTTCTGTTGTACACCTGACTTGTCCCGATAAACAAACCGCCACGTGGTTCCACTCTTCACTTTGCGTCCCTCAATAAATCCCATAGTATTCTCCATTGCACTCGACTTCTTCCGAGATGCTAATCTTAGGCTGTTTGATGATTCTGATTTCAACTGTTACCAATGAAAACCGTGGACAACGGTAACACTGGTAACAGTTGAAATCTGTGAATTCAGAATTGCTAATTTATATCTGATCTTTGTGAAAATGAATGAGTGGTGATTTAACAGATATATTATTTTCTTCTAATACAGAAAAACCATAATAACACTCTATTTTGGTACTTCCCAATATTATTCCAACTGTTACCACTGTTACCACTATTCCAGTTAATAACCACATTGACGGGCAATTTGCTTTTTCAGTATTTTAGCGACACACTGGTATTCTCTTAAATTCTAGTTAATCAACTTTCATTATTCACATGGAATTGAAATTTGGACGATGCTCGTCATTTAATATTTATGAAATCAGAAATTACAAAATTGCTTTCTTTCTTGCTTTGGATAATCGATGGTCATATCTTCCCATAATAATTGTTTGTCACAATAGTACCCTTCCCGGTCGCAACCGAAACGAGCGAAGAAGAGCAAGCTGTCGCTGGTCGAAAAATTAGATAAACCATTTTGGATTATCGTGACAGGTATCGTTCGTCCAACAGAAAATCCGAGCAATCTCGCTGATTTGTAGCCATGGATCAAGAATACAATTATCCTATTGGGAGTACCATTCAACTCGCTGAGTGGGGTTACACAACATGCAATATTTATGGTGGAATGAACCCGCATGAACACAAAAGAGCAGAAAAAGATATGGATAAAACCAAACTGGAAAATGGTGTATTTGAACCACTTTGGGAATCTAATTTGATTGAATAATTAGAAGAAATTTTCAATTATTCTGAAAGGGAGGGAAAAATGAAAATTCTTGTATTTCTATTTGCACTGTTACTGGTTGTCAATGTCGCAAGTGCACAATCAGAATCAACTTTTAGATCATTGGCTGTCCCAGGATGGGGACAATTCTACAATGAACAACCTCTTAAAGGATGGATATTCTTTGCTGGTGAAGCTGCTGCAATATCTTCCTGGTTGATCGCTGACCAAATGTATGAAGATTCATATGAAGACTACCTTCTAGCAAAAACTCCGAACAAAGCTGCAAAATTATATGACGATGTTCAACAGGCTCGTCTGATTAAAAACGTAACCTTAGCTTCAGCAGGAGGTGTATGGGTGCTAAATGTTTTAGACGCCTGGCTATTTTCAAAGGATAGAGAAGGTTCTCTGTTTGGCTTCGGCATACAACAAGACGATTCCGCTGTTTCTTTCCAGGTTAAGGTCAACTTTTCACTTGGGGGAAAATAAAATGAATTCAATGAGACTGAGTATACCTTTTTTGCTTATAATTGTTTTGGGGATGCTTGGATGCCAGGAAGCTCCTGAGCGATCGAATCCATTTGATGCGGAAAGTGATCAATTCATTCTTGGTGAGCTTACCGGTAAAGTGATGCCAGACAATGCCCGTCCAATTATAGAAGCTTGGCTTGATGATGATTTAGAACTCAGAATTTATGCAAACTCAAACCGTTACATTATTTCCGATCTCCCAGAAGGCAATTACGACCTTGTAATTAAAGCCGATGGATTTGTTTCTGACTCTACGCTTAAAGACGTAAAAGTGAAAGCACGAGAAGTGACAGACGTGGGTACATCTTACCTGAATGTTTCTGGAATGGGTGCAATTGCAGGAAAGCTTGAGCCAGCAATAGAAGGAGTTACAGTTAGTTTAATTCAAAGGGATACAATATCAACAGCCACTAACACGAATAGAGATGGTGAATTTAACTTCTCTATGCTACATCCGGGTTCGTATTCTATTCTCGTTAATGCAGAAGGGTATAGTGAGTTCAGAAGCGAAGTTTATGTGGTTTCTGCTGGAAACACTACCAATATTGGAACTATTGTACTAAATGATAATTCACGAGGTTCAATTTCAGGTGTTATTGCTCCCAGAAATTCAAGCGCAATTGTTTTATTGAAAAAGGAAGAAAATCCAGTGGATTCTACAATAATAGATCCATTTACAGGACAGTACTTCTTTATGGCGTTAAATCCTGATACCTATGTTTTAGAGGTAAGAGCTGATGGTTACACCAATCAAAAAAGTAGCGATATAGTGGTAGTAGCAGGTGAAACAAATGGAAGCAATAATTTTACCCTTGAACGGGTAGCATCAATCTCAGGTATGGTAATTCCCAAAACCGCAGGAGCAGAAGTTAATCTTCTATTAAATGGCGATGTTGTGGTATCCGCCTCCGTTAATCCCGCTGACGGTACTTATTCGTTAGAAAACTTAGCAGCGGGAACATATACAGTTAGGATTGAAGCCCAGGGATGGTCGACGTGGGAATCAAGTGATCCTGTCAATTTAAGAGCTGGTGAAACAACTTCTTTAGAACGAGTCTATCTGTCAGAACGCGGCTCAAATGTAGTTTATGGAAGAGTCGTAGATAGCATTTCAGAAAATGCAATTTCCAATGCTGAAATATCTTTAGTAAACCAAATCCAATCCTCAGATGCAGAAGGATATTTTGCTTTCAGAGATGTCTCCGCTGGAATCGGTTCATTCCAAGTATCACATGAGTCTTATTTATCTGTTTTAAGCTCTCTCTCGATTCCAGAAACTGGATCAACTCATTTGTTTATTGATTTAGTGCCAGCTGGTGGGTTAAGTGGAGAGGTATCAAATTCTGAAACTGGACAACCAATTGTAAATGCCAGAATCGCACTTGATGGGGGTGATTTTGCCACCTTTTCAAATGCCAACGGTGTCTATTCGTTTCTATCTTTGCCTGATGGTGAGCACTTTCTGAGTTGCCAGAAAAATCAATTCCAGACTTTTCAACAAACCATTAATATTCGATCCAACGGAAATACAGAGAAGAATATTAACCTGATACCGCTTGAAGCGGTTACTGGTACTATTAGTGGCGTGGTAAGACGGTCAACAGACAATTCGCTGTTACCCTGGACTTTCGTCGAAGTCGCTGGAAGAACTACAACAACCGGAGGTGATGGTACTTTTGAATTCCAGAACATCCAAGAAGGGAATCATATGGTAAATTTCAGTCGAGATGGTTTTCTCGATGGAATAGTGTCAGTATCTGTAACAGCTGGAGAAACTTCAGATGCATCAATACGACTAGATCCAGAAAATGCCAATAGACCTGAAGCAACGCTCACTGTGCAATTGATAAATGCTTTAAATATGAATCCAATAATTTTCACAGGATCGTACACAGTTTACTTTACTTATAGAAATGGGGCATTTGAACCTTTGCAATGGATAACGGAATTTACCAACGGACAGGGTCAGATACAAAATCTTATTGGTGGTGATCCAAATTATAATACGAGCACAATTTATGCCGGTACCTATCACCTTTGGGGTGGAGCTGCCCCATTTGGGGCTTATGGGTTTAAATCCTTTGATGAAATAGTTGTGGTAAATGCCGGAAATAATTCATATGAACTGAGATTAGATCCTCTCTGTAGCGTCGGCGGAATAGTGACGAATAGCATGAATGGTGAACCAATCCAAGGAGCTATGCTTGGAGTTTTGGGTACTTCTAGTGAAGTCGGTAGTTTCTATAAAAATGGTGTAGATCCTGATTTATCTACCATATATATTTCAGCAGCTAAGTTTTATGATGGTGATTTTGATTTAACTTTAACACCAAATCAACATAACTACATTCCTATTGAGCTCACTCCATTACCGGTCGTACGTGGACATATAACCGATGCATCAACCGGCGACCCGTTGGCAAACGTTGAAATAACATCTTCGCAAGCTGAACCAACAATAACCAACAATGATGGTTACTATGAAATTCTATTTGAGTTGAGTGGACCAAGCACCATCAATTTTGCGCGAAACTGGTATCTGAATCAATCATATAATCTTATAATTCCCTATTCTGGTATAACGGAAGTGGATATTGAATTGCATCGAAACTAGTTATTATATAATAAGGTTACGGTTACCAATCAGATCAGCATAGGTGATATAAGTTGTTTCAATACAACGCGTTAGTAGTTTATCGAATATCCTTTTATGAATCCAGAGACTAAAAAAATGGGTATTCAATAATCAAAGGAATTATTTTCCCGTCATGCTCTTTAGACCAACAAACTAGATGGCTCAGGGGGAGGTACACAGACATTATGAATATCTTTGAGACACACGCAAAAATAATCGATGACTACGCTACGTATATCCGCAGTTTCCTAAATATCGATGATCAATCCATCCGTTCTGTTGTGGAAACAGAATTGAATAGAGGCAAACTCTGGCCTGAACCTTTACTCCAGTTTAATCCATCTTTTCAAATCACTTGTAGTGTCAAAGATCTCACTAGAAGTAGCACTGTTCATAAGAACATTGCTGATGCATTCAAAGGTTATGACCTATATGAGCATCAAGTAAAGGCAATCAAAAAGGGAATTAATGGCGAAGATTTTGTTGTTACTTCTGGAACTGGTTCTGGGAAATCGCTTACCTACATTGGCACTGTTTTTAACCATCTATTCAGTAATCCTGATTCCAAAGGTGTTACAGCAGTAATAGTATATCCCATGAATGCTCTTATAAACTCACAATTTGAAGAATTCAAAGGATACAAAGAAAAATATGAAGAATCGACAGGAATAAACTTTCCAGTCACTTTCGGGCAATACACAGGACAGGAGAAAGAAGATGTCAGAGAGAAGATGAGGGACAATCCCCCTCATATTTTGTTGACCAATTATATGATGCTTGAACTAATACTTACCCGTCTCCGGGAACGACCTATTCGAGATGCTATTTACCAAAACATCACTTTTTTAGTTTTCGACGAATTACACACTTATCGTGGTCGGCAGGGAGCTGATGTCTCTATGCTCATTCGGCGACTTAGAACTCGGAGTGAACGTGAGTTAATATGCATTGGCACATCTGCAACGATGGTATCAGTTGGGAACCTAGAGTCTCAACGTGAGGAAGTTGCGAAAGTTGCATCCACCATTTTTGGTAAAAACATTAAAGCACATCAGATTATTAATGAAGTGCTTACGAGGTCGCTTAACTACGCTGGCGTCCTTCCTTCCGCAGATGAATTATCTACAGCTATTAAGCGCGGAATTAACAATGTCGCAAGCATAAATGATTTGAAGAATCATCCCGTTGCCATATGGCTAGAAAATAATATTGCAATTGAGGAGATTAATGGAGACCTAATTCGTAAAAAGCCGCAAACTCTGAATCAAATTGTTGATTCATTGGCGAAGGATTCAGGATGTGATAAAGATATATGTTTGATAAGTATAATTGACTTGATTCAATGGATTAGCCATACAAATTCTAAATTAAGTGAACAAGGTAAAAAATATACATATTTACCATTTAAGCTTCACCAATTCATCTCACAGACGGGTTCGGTTTACACAACACTTGACCAAGATGAGAATAGGTACATCACCTTGGAGCCGGGAATATTCAAGCTTGATGAGTCAGAGAAAAAACCAATATTTCCAAATGTATTTAGTAGGGCAAGCGGGCACGCCTTCATTTGTGTCTCAAGAATTGGCCAGTCAATTATCCCACGCGAGTTTCGAGAAAGTAATGATGAAAATGAAGATTCGACCGATGGTTATCTGATTGTTGGAAATAACATCTGGGACCCAGAAGATGATATTGATTTTGTGCCGGAATCTTGGATAAGGAGGAGAAAGGCAGGTGCAGTCCCAGATTCAAAGAAGAAAGCTTTCTTCCCAATCAAACTATACTTCGATGAATACGGAAATTGTTCTGAAGACACAGAATTGAAATGGTGGGGGTGGTTTATGAAAGCTCCCCTACTTTTTGACCCAACAGCAGGACTTTTCTATGATACCAAGACAAATGAAGGCACAAAGCTTACAAAGCTCGGAAGTGAAGGTCGGAGTACGTCAACCACGATCACAGCATTTTCAATACTGAATCAGCTTAATCAATCAGGTTATCTCCCTGTGGATCAAAAACTATTGAGCTTCACAGACAATCGTCAAGATGCTGCACTTCAAGCTGGGCATTTTAATGATTTCGTTCAAATAGTGAAATTAAGAGCTGCAATTTTTCAAGCCATTGATCATTCAACAGATAAAACACTCACCTACGCTTCGCTCGGAGAAGCCGTATTTCAGGCACTTGGATTGCCATTTCTCGAATTCGCGAATCGGAAAGAAGAACCAGCTCTTTCGAACATCCGAAGGAGCTATGAACAGCAATTGCAGAATTTTCTTATGTATCGCGCCATCGCTGATCTTAAAAGAAGTTGGAGGATAATACTCCCAAACCTCGAACAGTGTGGATTACTTGAAATCGATTATCTTGATCTTGAAGAGGTAGCTGAGGCTGATGAATTTTGGGCTGAAACACAATTTGTAAACAGATTAAACTCCGCTGAACGAAAAGACTTTCTCTGCACAATTCTCGATTTTTTTCGCCTTGAGTATGCAATTCATAGTGAAAATTATCTAACCCAATCAAAGATAAAGGAGAACGAAAAGCACTTTCGTGAGATGCTAAAACCTCCTTGGACATTAGATCGAAATGAGGACATCCACGAACCTTATTTCATCCGTTTAGATCCTCTCCATTCATCAGCAAGATTCTATTCTAAAAGTATGGGTCCAGCAAGTGCTTTAGGCAAGTACCTGAAATTATATGCGAATATAATGGGGATTGATGTCAATTTGAAGGGTGATAATTACAGAGTATTCATATTAGATCTGATGAACAAACTTGAAGAAGCAGATTATCTAAAATCACAAACAGCAAGAAATAAGTCAAATGAAGAAATACCGATATATCGACTAAGATTAGATAAGATTCTTTGGCGTGCGGGAGATGGTGAAACAGTCAAAGCAGATTTGATTAAGCGCCGGTCTTATAAGGATCAATCACCGAGACCGAATGAATTCTTTAGAGAAATCTATCAGCGTGATTTTACAAATACCAAACGATTGCGAGGTGAGGATCATACAGGGCAATTGGGAACTGATACAAGAATTGAAAGAGAGGATCTATTCAGGAACGGCGAAATAAATGCCTTGTTCTGTTCACCAACAATGGAGCTTGGAATTGATATTGGTGGCTTAAGCGTGGTTCACTTGCGAAACGCCCCTCCCAACCCGTCGAATTATGCGCAAAGATCAGGACGCGCTGGCAGAAGTGGTCAGGGTGCGCTCATATTTACATACTGCTCAAGTTATTCCCCTCATGATAGACATTATTTTGAGTACCAATCTGACCTTGTTGCAGGCATCGTTCAGGCACCAAAGCTTGATTTGTGCAACAAAGAGTTGTTGTTAACCCACCTGAATGCAGTGGCGATTTCCGAGATTGGTATGCCCTGGTTGGAAAACCAAGATGGTTGTAAACCCTCACTGATGAAGATGGTAGTCGATGACAATAATCAGATGGCACTAAAAGAAGATGTGATCTCAGGACTTCACCTGTCAGGACAGACTTACCAAGACATTAAATCGGCGTTCAAGCGTGTCATTTACGATTTTGAGTACAACCTGGAGTTGAAAGCTGGCAACTGGTATTCAGACCAATGGATAGATCATAATCTTAGCAATTTGGTGAACAATCTAGATATTGCATTAGATCGATGGCGGCTTCTTTACAAATCTGCGAGATCAATCCTCAGTAAAGCGACGCAGAAGATAGAAAGTGGAACTCTAAGTCTTGGGAGTGATGAATACAAGAAGCATAAACGGAACCAAGATCAAGCCACGAGACAACTCGATTTGCTAAGAAATGAATTCTCGGGAAGATCATTTGAATTATCAGAGTTTTACCCATACAGATATTTAGCTTCAGAGGGTTTCTTGCCAGGGTATAATTTTACACGACTCCCCCTACGAATCTTTTTGCCAACCAGCGATTCATCAGGCGAGTTTATTTCTCGTGCAAGATCTATCGCGCTCCATGAATTCGGACCGCTCAATATCATCTACCATAATGGTAGAAAATATCGTGTTTCTCAGCTGGTGGTCCAGGATACAGAGTCATCATTGATTGAAGCCAAGATTAGTAAAAAGGCAGGCTACTTCCTCGCTGGTGATCAGAAAGATTTAGAGATATGCCCGTTCACTGGTTTAAACCTGGGTGACAATGCCAATAGAGAATACTTGAATGATTTGTTGGAAATGTCAGAAACCAGAGCTGAGGAGGTTGATAGGATCTCCTGTGAAGAGGAAGAACGAGTCTCACGAGGTTTTGAAATCCAAACCTATTTCTCTGTAGACGGTGCGAATTTCGATAGCGTGAAAAAAGCTGTTGCCCGTACGGATGAACACGCCTTCCTGAATCTGCGTTTCATACCAGCAGCTCGCATGGTCAAAGTGAGTAGAAAATGGCGTTATCAACAATCAGATGGCTTCCCAATTGGTTTAATATCTGGTAATTGGAGAAGTTCAATCCCAGATCAAGATAGCCAAATAAATGAAGAATACCGCCTCGTTAGACTCTGGACTTCAACGCTTGCAGACGCACTGCATATAGAACCAATCCAACCATTAGGGCTGCAATCTGAAGGTGTGATCACACTGCAGCACGCTCTGAAGCGGGCTATCGAATCTGTATTCCAGGTTGAATCCAGCGAAATCGGAGTAGTGGCTGTTGGTGATCCTGAGGCTCCAAATATTCTCATATACGAAGCAGCAGAAGGAAGCTTAGGCATCTTATCACAGTTTGTTGAAGATGTCGAAGTGTTTCATAAGGTAATCGAAGAAGCGAAATCTCTTTGCAGATATGAGGACGAAGAGTATAAAGGACCAGCAAGTTATGATGATCTGTTAAGCTATTACAATCAGCGCGATCATAAAATTATTGACCGACACCTGATTCAGGGTGCTTTAGACAAACTGTCCATAGCCACTATCGAAATTCAATCGAACACAGGTTATAGAGATTATGAAGAACATTATGAAGCCATACTTCGCGGACTCGATCCCAATTCTTCAACAGAGTTAAAATTCATCGAGTACTTGTATAAGAATGGATTGCGTTTGCCAGACGAAGCTCAAAAGCGAGTTGAAGGGATTTATGTGCAACCAGATTTCTATTACGAACCAAGAATCTGGGTCTTCTGCGATGGGACTCCGCATGATTCACCTGCAGTGAAAGCGGATGATGAAACGAAACGTCAGGCAATTATGGAAAAAGGTGATGAAGTATGGGTGTATTACTATCGAGATAATCTCGAAGAAATCATCGCCAAACGACCGGACATCTTTAGGAAAGTACGATGACAACATCCTTGCAACCGGGGAAACTGGTCACATTGCGAGGGCGTGATTGGATCGTGCTTCCCTCAGATGAACCTGATTTACTAATGGTAAAACCACTGGGTGGTTCTGACGAAGAGACAACAGGAATATATCTTCCCTTTCTCATCTCAAGTGACCGGCCTAAAGACGCGGTATTTCCTGATCCCACCCGAGAGGATCTTGGAGATATTACGACCGCAAAAATTCTTTATGACTCAGCCCGATTGGCATTCAGAAACGGTGCTGGCCCGTTTCGATCCCTGGCAAAACTGTCATTCCGTCCTCGATCATATCAGATGGTTCCTTTGGTGATGGCTTTGCGTCAAGACGTTCTACGCCTTCTTATTGCAGATGATGTAGGAGTCGGGAAAACTATTGAGGCTCTTCTTGTCGTGAGGGAGTTACTGGAGCGCAGAAAGATAGAACGGTTCGCTGTTCTCTGCCTCCCACATCTTTGCGATCAGTGGTATGCTGAAATCCAGAGCAAACTCGATCTGGAGCCAGTTATCATTCGATCAAGCACCCAAGCGCGACTGGATAGACAGATTCAAGGGGATACAAGCGTCTATGACTATTACCCCTATCAGATAATCAGCATTGACTATATCAAATCAGAAACTCGACGCGAAGTATTCATTGAGCAATGCCCCGAGTTTGTCATCGTAGATGAAGCACATTCCTGCGCCAGACCTGCCGGGGCATCACCAACTCAGCAGCAACGATATCACCTGTTGAATAGGATTGCGCAGAAACCAAATCAACATTTGGCACTTTTGACAGCTACTCCCCACAGTGGAAAATCAGAAGAGTTTCATTCGCTTCTTGGAATGCTCGACCCGAAGTTTGCATCTCTTGATCTTCCAAACTCTTCGAGTATTGAACGGCGAGATTTGGCAAAGCACTTTATCCAGAGGAAAAGAGCTGACGTAGAAAAATGGATGGGAGAAGATACACCCTTCCCTGAACGCGATCCCTTTGAATGGCAGTATGATCTATCCGTTGCGTATAGTGAGTTCTTTTCGAAGATCCTTGGTTTTGCCAGGAAACTGATTGTTCCTGATCAAAAGGATGGAACCGTCAAACGTGCGAAGTATTGGACTGCACTCGCTTTGCTTCGTGGCGTCATGTCCAGTCCAGCAGCCGGAATCGAGATGCTGACAACACGTCTGACAAACCTGCCTGCCACAGATGATACAGACCCAGGTGCTTCACAGGTTGACGAGACCGACCTGGATTCAAATCCTGTTCATGACAGGGAGTATGGAACCGAGCTGGATAACACCCCGGTTCAGGTTGTTGAGAGAAACGATTGGTCGGAATACCAAAGACAACAACTTCGATCTTTCTCGAATGAACTCAGTAGCCTATCAAATCTGGACGATGATCAGAAATTGCTTTCAACAGAACTTATACTCGATGATTGGCTTTCTGAAGGATTCAATCCTGTGGTCTATTGTCGGTACATTGCCACGGCAAAATATATCGGCGAGATGCTTACTCCTGTCTTAAAAAAGAAATATCCCCAATTAGATATGCAGGTTATCACAAGCGAAATCCCGGATGAACTGCGAAAGCAGCACATCGAGGACATGCGAAAATCTCCCAAGCGTGTGCTTATCGCAACCGACTGCCTAAGTGAAGGAATAAACCTTCAGGACTATTTCACAGCAGTTCTGCATTATGACTTGCCCTGGAATCCGAATCGTCTGGAACAACGTGAAGGACGTGTTGATCGGTTTGGGCAGAATGCACCCCTTGTCAAGGCTTGTCTGCTCTACGGATCAGATAATCCCATTGATGGTATCGTGCTGGATGTTCTCCTCAGAAAGGTTCGCGAGATCAAGCGTTCAACAGGAATCACTGTGCCGTTCCCTGAGGATTCGCAAAGCATCATTGATACGATCACTCAATCGCTTCTACTGAATCCTGAGCGGGAAATCGAGCGGAAAAGAACGGCACTCCAGATTCAATTGGACTTTGGTGAGGACGAGCAGACCAAGAAAGCGAAAGCAAATATCACACGAATGGTAGATGAAGCTGCGGAACGTGAAAAAACATCACGCAGCATCTTTGCTCAGAATGCCATAAAAGCGCATGAGATTGAGGAAGATTTAAGAGCAGTCGATGAAGCCATCGGTGATCCCAATGCAGTAGAAGAGTTTGTCACTTCAACCCTGAACAATGTTTTTGGAGTACAGGTAATCCCCGACAAAAAAGGGTATCGTCTTATTCCCGGAAACTTGCCACCCCAACTCAGAGATCTCCTTCCTCATCGCGATCCGGTTCTGGTCAGTTTTAAATCCCCAACGCCGGAGGGATATCACTACCTCGGAAGGAATAACCATTTCGTCGAACAACTGTGTCAACTCATCATGGCGAATACGATGGCGCGTGTGGACAGACGGGCTGCTCGCGCTGCAGTGATAAGATCTGATCAGGTAGAGAGTAAAACCACTCTCCTTCTCTTCAGATGCAGGAACGTGATTGAGCAGAGTAAAACAGGTCAGCAAATCGTGGCTGAAGAGATGGTTTTGTATGGGTGGCGAGGATCACCAGACAACAAGGAATTTATTAACCATTCAGAAGCAAAAACTCTGCTTGCTGAAGCAAGAGCCACGTCAAATCTATCAAACGAAGCCAGGAGTAGCTTTCTCGAAAACGAACTAAAACTCATCAACCAAAATGCAATCGATTTCAATCATGTTGCCGAGGGACAATCCACGAAACTGGTCGAAGCACATGAACGATTCAGCTCGTTGGTAGAGGGGAAAAAGTTCCAGGTGGTCTATCCTGTACTTCCAATGGATCTGCTCGGTATCTATGTCATCTTGCCGGACAGCAAGCAAAACTAAGGAAAGCGCATGAACTACCCTGGCATAAGAATTGAAGGCGCTATCCTGTCCCCGGACATCTTGGACCGGCTGGAAGAACTACCATTCCAGAAGCCGAAGGATTTCAACCTTCATTCGAATAGCAAAGTTAAGGACGAGATCGCGCGTGCCTGGGCAGATGCGCAGGACTACTGGCGGATCTTCCAGCGTAAACTGGAATACAGTAAAGATGGATCACCTGCGACATCTGAAACCAGGGATCACTGGATTGTTCCTCTGCTTGGACTACTTGGTTACCAGCTTGAATATCAGCCGCGCGGAATCGAACTCAACGATAAGAATTATAGAATATCCCACAGGGCGGTGAATCGAGGTCAAGTTCCCGTTCACATCATTGGATATAACGAGTCTGCAGGCCTGGATAAAAAATCGGAAAAAGCCCATCTGAAAATGTCAGCTCATGCGATGCTACAGGAATTTCTGAACCTTCGTGATGAGCTATATGGCGTGGTTACAAACGGTCGCTTTCTGCGTTTGCTTCGTGATAGCTCCCGACTGATAAAGCTTACCTACCTGGAATTTGATCTTGATAGAATCTTCACGGATAACCTCTTCGCTGATTTTGCCATTCTTTTCAGGCTGCTTCATGTAACCCGTTTACCAGTTTCTGACGACCTTGCTCCTGAAAGCATCATTGAAAAGTATCATCAGGATTCCCTTGATTCAGGTGCACGGATTCGTGAAGGCTTAAGCAATGCAGTCAAAGATTCAATTCTTGCGTTTGCGAATGGATTTCTGGGGCATCCCGAAAACGATACCCTGCGTAATGAAGCAATCAACGGAGAATTGTCATCTGAACATTATTACCGACAGTTACTCCAACTTATCTATCGAATCTTGTTTCTGATGGTTATCGAAGAGCGCGATCTTGTATTCCCCGACTCAACACCACTGAAGCATCGCAACATGTATATGCGTTTCTACAGTGTGAACAGACTTCGCCGTCTCTCGGAAAAACGCTACCTGGCTGATCGTAGAAAACATGATCACTGGTTATCCCTCCTTGCGACTTTCAAGCTGTTCGAAGCCAATGGCCCGGGTGAAAAGATCAGTGTCCATCCTTTAGACGGTGAATTATTTGGCCCGAGTGCGATCCCCGATCTCAGAGCCTGTATCCTTGGGAATGATGTATTGCTAAAGTGCCTTCGATCATTAGGGCTATACCAACATCCGGATACCGGGCAGATCATTCGAGTGAATTATGCTGCCTTAAACGTGGAAGAGTTCGGGTCAGTCTATGAGGGACTTCTCGAGTTTGAGCCAGTATTCATCAAAGATGGAGGATCACAGGTACAATTCGAATTCTCCGCTGGAAGCGAACGATCTGCGACGGGATCACATTACACCCCCGACGATCTCGTACAACCGTTGCTGAAGAATTCGCTGGACTACCTGATTGCGGAGAAATCAAAACAACCTGATCCGGAGGGAGCATTGCTTTCCCTGAAAGTGGCGGATATTGCTTGCGGATCTGGCCACATTCTACTCGCCGCCGCCCGCCGGATAGCGACTGAACTTGCCATCATTAGGACTGGTGAAGAACAGCCTACTCCATCCACGTTCAGGATTGCAATTCGTGACGTAATCCGCTCATGCATCTATGGTGTCGATCTGAATCCACTCGCGGTTGAATTATGTAAAGTTGCCCTCTGGCTTGAAGCACACTCGCCAGGGCAACCACTCAGTTTCCTCGATCACCGCATCAAGTGCGGGAACTCTATCGTCGGCTTTGTTCACCGTGATGAACTCGAGAAAGGAATTCCTGATGAAGCCTTTGTCACGATGACTGGAGACGACAAAGCAATCGCGGGGCTATTCAGAAAAACCAATAAAAGCGAACGGACTCAAAAAGCGCAAACTACCCTGAAACTTGCACCTGAAATCCAGAAGCAATTGGATGACATGGTCACGAGATGGCGAGGATTTTCAGTACTGCCCGATAGTAACCCCGAAGAATACGAAGCGAAAAAACAGAGGTTCCTAGACGTTACCAATAGCCGGGATGTGTGGAAACTGAATCAACTTGCTGCATTCCCAATAGGGCAGTTCTATATCCCCAAGACACCAGAGAATAAGACCAAAATCACTACCGACAGGAAGTACCGGGAGTATTTAAGTGGTGAGGTTATATCTAATAGCCAAGCTGCTGCCAATTCACTCGCTATTGCAATGAAGAAAAGATTTTTTCATTGGTTCCTTGAATTTCCCGAAGTGATACAGAATGGGGGTTTTGATTGTATTCTGGGGAATCCGCCATATTTAGGGAATCGATCAATAAAAAGAACTTATGGCGAATCTTTTCTCAACTATGTCAAATGGGAATATTCTCCTGCTGGTTCGGTCGATTTGGTCACTTATTTCCTTCGCAGAGTATATGCTTTATTAAAGCACCAAGGATTTCTTGCGTTACTTGCAACAAACACTATAGCCCAGGGATCGGCTAGAGAAGGTGGATTAGAGGTCGTCCGTAAATCTGGAGGCACAATCGTCTATGCTGTTCGCTCAATGCGGTGGCCTGGTCAGGCATCAGTAGAAATATCAATTATGAGTATAGTCAAAGGAAATTGGCTAGGGGATTACATATTGGACGGAAACCGCGTAGAGAAGATAACAACATATTTAGATTCAGGGGAAGCTAGTCAGGCACCAGTACCATTAGCAGAAAACAAAGATAAAAGTTTCCAAGGTTCAATTGTTCTTGGTCAAGGATTTATTCTTGATGAGGAGAAAGCAAAATCGCTAATCGGATCGCTATCAAATGCAGATAAAGTTATTCAGACTTACTTAAACGGATCAGATTTGAATTCCCATCCGATGCAATCTGCAAGTAGGTGGATTATCAACCTATACGATTGGGAAGAAGACTTTATTCGGCTTAACTATTCTGAGGTATACGATATCATCAAAAGGAAAGTTAAGCCGGAAAGAACACGAGTTGACGAAGAAGGTAATTTTGTTCTCAGAAAACCCTTGCCTCAGCGTTGGTGGCATTACGCGGACAAGCGCCCAAAACTCTACTCCCTCATTAAGGAAATGGAGCGAGTACTGGTAGTTGCGCAAGTGAGCAGGACTGTTGCATTTGCATTCGTGCCCACAGGACAAGTATTAGATGCAAAATTGATAGTTTTTCCGTTTAGTGATGCAAAGTACTTTGCAATATTGCAATCGTCACTTCATTATCACTGGGCTTGGCGGTACTGTACAACAATGAAAAGTGATTTAAGTTACGTTCCATCAAAAATATTCACTCCATTCCCGTTCCCAATGTTTTCTGATTCAATTACATCAAAACTAAACTATATAGGCGAGAAATACAATTCTCATCGTGCTGCTACAATGCAGTCACTATGGGTTGGATTAACCAAACTTTATAATCTTTTTCATACTTCTGACCTGACACCCGAACTAATCTCAAAGGTATCTAAGAAAAACAACGAAATAGCTGCGTCAGGTTATTTAAATATTTTTGAATTAAGACGGTTACATGTTGAGATGGACCAAGAGGTCATTAATTCTTATGGATGGAATGATATCGAGCTTGAGCATGATTTTTATGAAGTAGAGTATTTGCCAGAGAACAACCGAGTCTGCTATACAATCAGTTCGAAAGCAAGAAAAGAAATCCTGAAAAGACTCCTGAAACTGAATCTTGAACGCTCTGCCCATGAAGAGAGTGAGCAGATTCCATTGTCAATTGCAGAAGAAGTCCCGCTTCCCGATCCTGATGAGATTTCCCTTGACGAGTTTGTGTCTGGCGCTTATCCATCTTCAGCGACAGACAACAGCATGATCCAGATTGCATCCGCGATTATTAGTCAGAAAGATGGTGTCGAGAGCAACCGGCATCTTGATATGATGTTGTTAGCTTCCCACCCGGATTGGTGCAGACGATTATTGAGTCCAAAGGATCAGACTATCTTCAACCGGGTAAGGCATTCAGTCGACAGCTCGGTCTATGTCCGACCTGGCCAGTCAATCCAGTGGAGACGTTGCCTCAACTATCTTGAACAGCAGCAGGTGTTTTCCGTTGATCGCACCTCATCAGGCCACCGAATTGATCGTGGCGTCAAGTATGACGAATTCATTGAGGCAGGTGATCCCGATATCAGCAACCTGGTAAGGTTCGCGATCAATGCCGCAACGCGTCTCGAAGAAATCAGAACGAACATCCTTCTGGCAACCGAAGCTGAACAAGCTGTTGTAGAGCTGATTCAGAAGCTCCAGGACTTCGAGTACTCAAGAACAGGATGAGGTAATGAGCATCTATAAACAACTTGACTCGACCATTGTTCATGCTAATCCCCAAGTCTGGATCAGCAGAATTGCGATAGTGGAACCAAAGAAGCCGGAGCCCAACTTCATCAGGGATATCCGGCTTTCTCGTGGATTGAATATTATCTGGGCCGAAGAATCGGAAAACAACCGTGACGCAGCCGAGATCACCGGTCACAGTGCTGGAAAGACTACTCTTTGCAGATTGATCCGCTATCTGCTCGGTGAAAAGACCTTCGGTACACGTATCAGCGTGGAGATGATCAGGAAGGCCTTTCCTACCGGATGTGTTTGTGCTGAGATCATGGTTAGAGGGAAAGCCTGGGCTGTCCAGCGTCCTATTGGAAGTGGACGTAATTCCTACATCGTTGAAGATGCAACCATAGAAGACCTACTGGAGAATAAAGGGAAAGCAGTATCACAGGAACACTATGTGCAGGAACTTGGGTTAGATGGTATTCTCAATGAGTTTGAGACTGGCGGAATTGTACAAACCGGCGAAGACATTCAATGGCAACACTTACTCGCCTGGGCAACCCGTGACCAGGAATCTCGCTTCCAGAATATCCACGACTGGCGATCCCCACGAAGCGAATCAGAGTCACCAGGCTTCCGTTTTCCAAAAGCAGGTCCGTTGTTTGTTATGCGCACTGCCCTCGGCCTCTTCCTTCCCGGTGAGCTCAAAGGCGAGGAACGCCTTGCTGAACTTCAAAAGCTGAAAGATGATCTTCACAAGAAGCTGGAGGACAAACGTCGGGAACCACTATTTCGGGTCAACCTTTACGATTTGCAGCTACGTGAACTACTGAAAGATAGTTTTCCAGATGACAGAATTATTCGTTCCGCTCCATTCCACTCGGATGATCTGTTTCCTGAAGACCTGACACGCCTGACTGCTCGCGCTATTCAATCCCTTGAAGATCAAGTGACTCAACTTGAGGAGAACCACCAGGATAGTCAAAATCGTATTGATCGGCTGGGCGCGGAAATCGCCGCACTTCAACGTGAACTGGATGATCGAGAGCTTCTTTTCGATTTTGATACAGCTATCAATACCGAACTTGAAGGCGGATTATCTCGTCGTGAAGAATTAAGAAAGAAGCTCGATGAACTTAGAAACAAAGCGTGCCCTGTGACGGATGTACCGTTTAAAGACTGTACTCATGTCATGGATAGACAGAATACTCTCAAAATTACTGAGGTCCAGGACGAACAACAAATGGTCATTGCAAAGGAGAAGCGCGAAGAGGAATTAAAACTGATTGATGCGTACAAATCTCAGGCAACCAATGACATCGAGGGACTTAAGAATGAACGAACCAATCAGATCGAACATCGGAAATCACTATCTGAACAGATAAGCGAAGAACAAAGGAAGATACTGAAGCTTTCTTCGACGCTTGAGGAATTGTCGTCCTGGAACACCCGGACCGGTCAACAGGGAGCCTATCCAGAGCTTGATGAACTACGGAACAAGCTAACCAATACGGAGAAAGAGATTGAGTCTAAAGAAAAGGAACTGGCCGAACTCCTCAAATCGCATGACCAGAACCGCCAATTACTTGAATCAGTCTTTACAAGCGCAGTGAAAGCCGTCCTGACTTCAGGTAACTATACCGGTGTGGTCGATCTTGAAAACCGTGAACTGAACTTCCGAATACAGAAAGATTCAGCGATGACAGGTGAAGCCGTCGAAACTCTTTCCGTACTTCTTGCCGACATTAGCTGCTTGATCTACAATTCGATATCAGAACATTCCAGGATGCCAGGGTTCGTTGTTCATGACAGCCCTCGTGAAGCAGATCTCGGTTTAGGCCTTTACCATAGCTTCATTCGCCTGGTCGCTGATCTGCAGGCGCATTTCGATTCGCCAGATGCCTGCCCGTTCCAGTATATCCTGACAACCACTACAAGACCACCAGACGAACTCAAAGGTGATCGCTTTGTGAAACTAAAACTGAACGCTACTCCCGAGTCAGAAATGCTTCTAAAGAAGAATGTTTCAGTTCAAGATTCCGAAGTGGTCATGGATCTTGTGGATTAACAAATCAACAAAACATGAAGGAGGTTGTATGTCGGGCGATAACAACAATACAAAGATGTACATACTGGATACATCATCAATACGAAGTATGAAATTTGATGATATTCGAACTATCTCATCATGCGCTGAATTAGCTGTTTCTCCGATTACGGTATTCGAATTTCTCTGCCATATAGATGAGTTTGCTAAGAAAGAAAAACATCTTAGCAATGGCGAGCTATCACGTTTGCATAGTGCAAATTTCTTAAAATGTAGGGAACTAAAAATCCTTGACGATCCTTATGCTGAGCAGGCGCAAAAAGTTGGTGCTCAAGCTGCTGTGGAACCCTCACGTTTTGAGGATAGATTGGTTCTTCCCAAATTATATGAAGCTCTCGAATCCTCTTCCACACTCGAAGAATTCTTTTCAAAAGAAGTCATTTTTCCAAGCGGCGAGACAGCTCTTTTAAGAGATGTTGCAGAACGGACAAGAATAGTTTTAGAAGATATGGAGAATAAGTATTGCGATTATATCAAATCTCTTTGTACAGAAATATTAGAGCAATTTAGTTTTGAGGGTTCACAGAGGATGACTTCAGTTAACTTTGTAGAGTTGATAGGCTCATCCTCGATAAAAATAGCTGAAGAGTATGCTTTAGAAATCGAACAAACTGAATTGAGGGAGTTAAAAGGATCAGTGTTTTCAGCATTATTTCCAAATTTAGGATACTGCATTTCTCGCTCAATCGAGTACCTCAGGCGTGCTAATGGAGATATCGAAAGGCTGAATATTGATGGAAATGACATGGAAGATTCAGCCATTTGTTTGCATTTAAGTTTGTTAGAAAATCGTATCCTTGTAACCGGAGATGGTGGAACACTTCAAGCCTTAAAAACATCAATTGAAAAACTGAATGAAGCAAGTGAAACACTCCAACAATCTGTGACAGCAAATGCAGATGTGATAAGTACCGATAGTTTCAAGGAATTATTTTTAAGCGACTAATAGTACATTTGAACTGATTTTAGGATTCAAGAGTCGACTATTTGGAAGGCAGACAAGATGAGTAACCAAGAAAGTGTGAAAATCGAATCGAAGGATCTCTCGATTGAGGACCTTTTCAAGGATTTCTATACTGTTCCGGATTTCCAACGTGAGTATGTCTGGGAACGTGATCATGTTGAAAAGCTCCTCCAGGACGTTAACGACGAGTTTTACGATGAAGAGGGTACGCTGATTAAGGGGCCAGAGTATTTCTTGGGAAGCATCGTTGTATGTAAGGATGAGGATTCCATCTACAATCTTATCGATGGTCAGCAACGGATGACTACGATTTACCTTGTACTGTGCGCTATCCGTGATCTGCTTTGTGAAATGGAAGAAGCACCTAACAACACACTCTTAAGTCAAATCGAGTTTGCTTCCACAAATGAATTTGGTGACGAGACATTCAAGCATCGGTTGACTTTACAGTACGATGACAGCAAAGGTGTGTTGATAAAAATCGTCGATGATCCCAAACAACTTGATCAAATCCCTGACAAAACGACATCTGTCATCCGCATCCGTTCTGCTTATCATGATATCCTGGAATTTCTGCGGGTTAACTTCGATACATCCCCAAAGAAATTAAAGCTCTTCTATGCTACATTCACCAAACGCGTCAAGCTGATCAGGATTATCACCCCGTCCCTAGCAAATGCCCTGAAAGTATTTGAAACAGTGAATGATCGTGGTGTTGGATTAAACGCAATGGATTTACTGAAAAATCTGCTTTTCATGAAGACATCCTCCGATCAGTATCCGACTTTGAAACAACATTGGAAAAACTTGATCGATATCCTCGATGGCTGCAATGAAAAACCGCTCAGATTTCTGCGATATTATATCATGTCCCATTTCAAACTCGATTCCTCAAAACCACTTCGTGAGGATGAGATATATACTTGGTTTACAGATAACAGTAAGCTGGCGGGATTGGATGATCGACCAATGGAGTTCCTGAAAACACTTATTGATTGTGCGACTGCCTGGTCCAACTTCTTGGGATCAAAGGATGTGGATGGAAATGCAAATCCTTATCTAAAGAATCTATCGATCCTCAGTGGAGCAGCACGTCAACACTTTATCTTGCTCCTCGCTGGAAGGCATCTTCAGAAAACAGAATTTTCCAGGCTGTGCCAGTCCATTGAATCGCTATTCTTCTGCTATATAGTAACACGTGAAGCAACTCGTATATTTGAGCGGAATTTCGCAATCTGGTCAGAAGACCTTAGAGGTGTAATGGACGCAGATTCGCTGGATACATTCATCCAAAACCGATTTACGCCCGATTTACTGAAGCGTCGTCCAGCTTTCGATTTCGCTTTCAATGAGCTAACTCAACATCGTATCCAACAATACCGCATGCGTTATATCTTGGCAAAACTGACACAATACATTGAAAAGCAAGCATGGAGTAACCCAGCTCATGACAGCTTGGATCAGTATATCGCTTCTACTGTGGAGGTTGAGCACATCCTCCCCGAAACACCCAAAGAGGTTGTAAAAGAAAATTTTGACAGAAAAGATCTCTATTTCGAATATGCGGCAAAACTTGGGAACCTGACATTGTTGGAAAAGACCATAAACGCTTCTGTTTCCAACGACCTCTTTGCATTGAAGATTCCGGGATACAAGCAGTCAGCGTATTTGCTGACTCGTTCACTGGCAGAGAAACCAAATGTCGGTATCAATACACAACTGAACCGAGCAGTAGAGCATTTAATCGCTTTCACCGAATTGATTTCAAAATCAATAGAACGTCGCCAAAGGATGCTTGCCCGGCTGGCTGTCTTTGTGTGGGATATGCCTGGAGAACGAATGCTGCCGGATGACGAATCGGATTTCACAGAAGATTTATCCTGAAGATAGGTTGACATCACGCTGACTCAATAGGAGATGGCTGTGGCACCAAAAACAGCGAACTCAATACTTCATAGAGCTATCAGCAATCACAATGAAAACGAAAGCTCTTTGTTAGGGGAACTTTGATTGAGCAAAAAGGTACCAAATAGCCAAGTCAAAGATTTGGAACTTGAACCTGATTCAAGATTTTCTGGTTACAGGTCACGAAAAGATTTTGAAGCGTACTTAGGTCCAATGTACCTGCGATCCGAAGTACCTGTTTCGATTGCAAATAAACTCAAGATTCTTCAGAGACTATTAATACACAGTTACTACGAGTATGAGTTCTTTGATATCGCCCTTTTGAGAGCACTACAAATTTTTGAGATGGCACTGAAGGTCAGATATGCTGAAATCGAGTGCGGTGATTCAGACCGAACGGTACTAAGAAAAATCAAAAATAAGCTCTACAAGCTGATTGACTGGGCTGACGATATGGCTTTACTGGAAAATCCGGTTGAAGTTACACATCGGATGAGGGAATTCAGAAACTATATCATGCATGGAGACCCCGAGTCTTTGATGGGGATTACGTCCCTGCAAGCGGTTTATACAGTCGTGGATTTTATCAACGATCTCTATGAAGATACCGAAGTTCGGAAAGTTCGGCATAAGAAGGAGTCCGATCTAAGAAAGGTATTAGAACCTGTAATTACCGGCGGTGGAATTCTGACCATTGGCGAAACTCGCTTGATTGTTCATTTAGCTGAGGTCTTGACTTGTATTGATGTCGGTAAAAGATTCGAATACTATGTTGGAATCGCTCCAATATTCGATCCAAAAGAAAAAGATGGATCATTAAGCATACCAGATCCAATTCCAGTGAGATTTGATATCTACGAATACAGTGACAAAAGATTGGAGATGTTCTTGAAAAAGAAATGTGTTTCAGAGTTAGAGAGTATTAATGATACAGTGAATAAGAACAGATATGAGGAATTTATTCGTGGATACGAGAGCAATGAAATGCTCGAATTTATGATAAGAAACCATCTGAATGATATGAGGCTCGGAATAAAGCGAACAAGCAGCTTTGTAACTGGTCTTTGATTAGATATCAAGAGTATAAGTAATCGTTAATAAATGGGATAACCATATATCACATGGAGAATAAATATTATTGTGATGTCTGTTCTCAACCTTTCAGAGATGTATGAGAATCTGATGTCATTTCAGAGGATTTACATTCTAATCTAACAACTACCCTGTTTTTGGGGAGGAACGATAATGCGTATTGCCCGTTTGAAAGTGAATGGATTCCGTGGAATTCAGGAAACCATGGTTTTTCTGACAGGACATTGCGTCCTTGTCGGGGATAATAATGTAGGTAAATCAACAATATTAGAAGCTATCGATTTACTTCTGGGACCGGAAAGATTACGCAGGACACCACCAATTGATGAACACGATTTTTATGCAGGTGAGTACCTTAGCATTGAAAATGTTGAAGATGATGATGAAAGCGATGAAATCTTGCCGTCTAACCAGAGTAAGATTATTAGTATAGAGGCAATTATTGTAAATCTTAATGCCGATCAAACTGCACGATTCTCTAATCATATCGAATGGTGGGACACAACCAATAAGTTGATTGTTGATGGACCTGTTGAGGCAGTTGAACAGGAATCAATTATTAGTGCACTGAGAGTAGAATTTGAGGGTATGTATGACCCAGAAGAGGATGATTTTATTGGTAAAACGTATTTTTCGCATCCGATAGCAGATAATGGTACCAAGTCGTCTTTCAAAACAACAGATAAAAGATTCTGTGGTTTTCTTTTTCTGCGAACTCTAAGAACTGGATCAAGGGCATTGAGTCTGGAACGAGGTTCATTATTAGATATTATCCTAAGATTGCGTGAAGAGGAGAAGGATGAAAATAGGGTCCACATGTGGGAAGATATCCTCAACAACTTGCGGTCCCTTGAAATTGCAACTGATACCGAGAAAGGACTTTCTGAAATACTTGAAAGTGTTCAAAATTCACTACGCAAATATGTTCCAACAGAGTGGGCCGATAAACCTCGCTTACGCGTCTCTGAACTTACACGTGAATCTCTCCGGAGGATAATCACAGTTTATTTAGATACAGGAATTTGGTCAAAAGGGGATGAAATGCACTCTGTTCCCTTCCGACACCAGGGAACAGGTACGATCAATTTGCTCGTTTTAGCGTTATTAGCAATGATCGCAGAACTTAAGCAGAATGTCATTTTTGCGATGGAAGAGCCAGAAATTGCGATTCCGCCTTATACGCAGAAACAGATAATTCTTAGTATCAGGAAAATAGCATCCCAGAGCATTTTTACTTCACATTCACCTTACGTTCTAGAAGAATTTGACCCTAACGAAATTCTTGTACTGAATCGAGATAAAGTAGGAAAGCTGACGACAAAAGGGGCGGATTTACCACCAGCAGTCAAGGCAAAAGCATTTAGACAAACTCTAAGGCAAAGTATGTGCGAGGGATTGCTGGCTCGTAGGATCGTTTTAGTCGAAGGTCGCACAGAATACGATGCGTGGCCAATGTTGGCACGTCATCTATCCGACCAAAATCAAGATCGCTTTCAGTCATTTGAGGCGTTAGGATTAGCTGTGATAAACGCCAATACCGATTCACAAATTGCACCGTTAGGTCAGTACTACCTCGACCTCGGTAAGGAAGTCTATGCGCTCTATGACAAACAAGAAAATGGTCATAAGGCTGACATTGAGGCAGTACCAATGAATCACTATGAATCGCCAGAAAAGGGATTTGAAAATGTTTTATTGAGTAGTATTAAAGAGCAGAGGTTACGTGATTTTGCCGAAGAGCTTGTTCGTGAAAAGCAATGGCCGACAGATATGAACGCGCAAAAACCTACTTCAGTTACCACTATCGGTGATTTGAAGAAATCGATGCTAAAAATACTAAGTAGATCAAAAGGTGATGGATTACTCGGTCAATTATTTCTTGAACTTAGTATAGATGAAATGCCGACATACATAACCAATACGCTGGAGGCTATTACTTCAGCCATCATACCACTCGATGAAGAAACTGTGAAACAAGACGAAGATTCAACAGAAGAAATAAATCCAATTCAAGACGAAATCGAATAATAAGGTAAATCCGATGGAGCTATCGGAATCAAAGAAAAGGATGTTAGACAGTACAGGACACCTGCTTGCGATTGGGGGACCTGGTAGTGGTAAAACCACAATTGCACTAATAAAAGCCGCTCATGAAATAGAAGCAGGTTTTCTATCTTGTCAACAGCGAGTGATATTTCTAAGTTTTGCAAGAGCTACGGTTGCACAAGTAGCAGATCAAGCATCAAGTTTATTGGATAAAAACATAAGAAACCGTATTGAACTTTCTACTTATCATTCTTTTACTTGGAATATTATTAAAAGTCACGGATATCTTGCGTTTGGGCGTGAACCTATTAAGCTCCTTCCGCCACCGGAGGCATCCGCTCGATTAGCTGCAATTCAATCATCTGGGACGGATAATGCCCTTCGACAACTATTAGAGGAAGAACGACTGTTGCACTTTGATTTGTTCGCCAGTAAAGCTGGTGAGCTGTTAGCCAGATCCCAAAAACTTACTTCACTTCTTCTCTCCCCTTATCCAATTATTATTCTTGATGAATTTCAGGACACCAATTCTGATGAATGGAAACTCATCAAGATTATTGGTCAGTTCTCGACGCTGATAGCTCTTGCTGATCCAGATCAAAGGATATACGACTTCAGAGGAGCTGATCCAAAAAGAATTTCTGAGTATGCCGATCAATTCACTCCTACTACTTTTGATTTCAGTGATGAAAACCATCGAAGTCCGTTATGTGATATTACTCAATTTGGCAATGATATATTATCTGGTTATAACCGTGGAAAGAACTATAATGATGTTAATATCGAACGTACTGGCTATTATCAAGATAGAGATTACAATTTTCCACTAAAAGTTCAGGTATTAAATGCAGTAAAGAGATGTAAACAGAGAGATAATAGAAATTGGTCCATTGGAGTGTTTGTACCAACAAAAGCATTGATGGCTACTGTATCTGAATATCTTTCCTCAGAGAGAGATGGACTTCCTAGACTATTCCATGAAGTTGCTGTAGATGCTAATGGACCTGCACTCGCCGCGCTTTTAATCGCATCACTGCTAGAAAGTAGCCAACAGATTGCCCCTCACAAGGTTACCGTCCAGTATTTAATTAACCATATGCGAGGAAAGAAAGGTAACGGGAATGTGTCGCAATCGGATGCGCAATTGTGTAATTCCCTGGAAAGCTGGATGCATAGCGGAAGAATCAGAGGTTCGAAACGTGAACAACTTTTGCGTTTTTGTAAGGAAATCACGGATGTATGCATTGATAGAAGGTGGACTGGAAAACCAGCAGATGATTGGAGATTCGTTCTTAGGAAACTAGAACTAATAGACTTACAACCACTTGTAAACATCATATCGGATGCCCGGTTTATTCGACTCCTAAACAAGGGAGCAATTTTGAATCAAAAACTAGGAGATATGTGGCAATTGAACGGAAACTATCTGGGTGCATCTGAAGCAGTATCAGAGGCACTACTTCAAGAACATTTCTCTATGTCAGTTGTGAAGCCGTTAGGCATTCATTTAATGACAATTCATAAATCAAAAGGGAAACAATTCGATGAAGTAGTAATGTCAGAAGGATATCGGAGTGGACGATATCTTAGAAACGAGGCTAATGGACCGTCAGATAAAGATATACTTGAAGCAAGATTAATTCTTAGGGTAGGAGCAACAAGAGCAAAATCTCACACAACTATTCTTACTCCTAGTGGCAATCAGTCCTGCAGACTCCTGATATAAATACCTGTCGTTGGTCTTTTTATCATCCAATGTATAATTTACGTGATTTCCTCGATAAATTCCAGAGAAAACGAATAATCTTTGAAATAGATATGGAAAAATGAGGAGAAGGGATATTCATTAGCGAACGAAATTGACGAAAATAGAGGGATTTCGATGAATCTGGGCATACGTCTCAGATCTTCAACCAAAAGAAAGAAGAAGACAGAATAACTCAGGCGACGTTGCGACTATATCGATGATGCAATCCTCCGAGAATTGGGATTCCCACTATCTTTCCCATTTCAGGTGTTTCGATAACACGAGGTTCAGGCCAATCTTTATCGAGGGAAAGATGCGTACGAGAAACGTTGTAGTATCCTTCAATATATTGACGCAATACCCGTTTCAAATGTTTCTCGTTGAATATGATCACGTGATCCGTGCAATCTCGACGTAGTGTCCCGATTACCCTCTCGCAGTATGCATTCTGGCAGGGAGACTTGAAGGCTGTTCTTACAGGCTTTATACCGATTGAGTCTAATCGTTTATTGAACTCATATCCATAGATTCTATCATTATCTCGTATCAGATATTTCGGTGCCGTATCCCAAGGGAAGGCTTCGATAATTTGTTGACCTGTCCATGCTGCTGTGGGTGATTGAGTTACATTGAAATGAATGATATTTCTACGTGAATGTGAAAGGACGATAAAAACATAGAGCATTCGAAAGGTAACTGTGGGAACAACAAAGAAGTCAATTGCAACCAGTTCATTGACATGATTCTCCAGGAAGGTTTTCCAGGTTTGTGAGGGTGGTTTGCGATGTCGAACCATGTATCTGCGAACAGTTGCTTGTGAGACATTGATTCCAAGCTTAAGCAACTCACCATGGATTCTTGGTGCTCCCCAAAGATGGTTTGCTAAACTCATATCATGAATGAGCTTTCTGATAGCGGGATCAATAGGTTTTCTCCCAGATATCCCATGAGTACTCTTCCATCGCCAGAATATCCTGAATCCTTTGCGATGCCAGCGGATTACAGTATCGGGTTTTACTATGCTTAGAGCTTGTCTCCAACTCTTCAGGAATTTGGAAATTAAAACGAATATTACACGATCTGATCTTTTCAAACGAGGCTTTTTCGCATTACGTTGAAGAATGGCAATTTGATGCCGTAGCAAAAAATTCTCAAAGACTAATTGGTTCCGAGAACTGAAACAATTTCGAATCGTTTTCTGCAGTATATTTAGTGAATTCATCATAGAATGAATGATATTATCGAAAACGCTGAAAGCCAATAGTGATGCAGGGATGGAATTTAGACGAGGCACAGATGTCTGAACAACATGAAAAAAAAGAAAAGAACACTACTGCAGCATTCGCTGCATTAATGCGACTCGCCAAACCTGGACAGACTATATATTTTTCTACAGCTTCATCTCCCGACTCACCTGAACGGAGTGGTGTTCTTGTTGAACAGAATTCGGAAGGTATGGTCATTGATACCAAATCCGGAATCGAATGGATTTCAGCGCAGAGCATAGAATCATGGCGGCTCCCCAAACAAACGGAGCAAGCAGAGCCCTCCCAAAAACTGAACATTCCACAGGCTTCGTTGCCCCTTCAAGAAGTACCGGCTAAAACCAACAATGAAGCGACTCAGACTACCGTTCCGCTTTCACTGGGGCACATGCCAACGGACACTGACAAGAGTCTTCCCGCCCCTGCTGACCTCGAACTCCTCTTCTTGGGTGATCCGATGATTCCCTTACCTGCGCCATCATTCAGTTTTCCTTTGCTCTCCAAGGATACCCAGCAGGATATAAACAGATGGAAAAATAGGTATGACTACGCACAGAAGGTTCGTGAACCATCCCGGATGACTCAAGATGTGGCAAAGATTGCAGAACTCGCAGAAACCCTGGAAAATCCATCATTGTACTTTCTTTCAGGTTTATTGTCAGAATACAGTGGTTTAGGTAATGCTCGCTCAACATCTTGCTTTCAGAAGACTCTTGAACTGGATCAGAACCATCAACAAGCAAGTGCTGCCATGGCAGCGTTGGCGATTAGGTCAAACGATTGGGAGACTGCAGTTAAATTTCTTCTTTGGACTGCTTGTATAGAAGGAGAAATTGACAAAGCAATGGTTGTTCGATGCATCGGGCAGTGTATCCGGCAATTGGAAAATAAGAATTTTCCGACAATAGGACTTTTGCTTACGATAGAACTACCGGAAGAAGCACGACGCTTAGCAGTCAGTCTTTTGGCACTATCAGTTAGAGAAGATTCAGAATCATACGCAGCCGCGCTTTTGGGTGATATTAATAGACTTCGACAAACGAAAACAGGTAATGACTTATTTCCTTGGAAGGATGAGTTCGTTGCACCTGTGAAACAAAAAATAGTCCACCCTTCAATCGCGTCTCAAGAGCCTAAAGACATCTGTCGATACGGTCGTATCTCCGCATATTATCCCGCGCGTAACTTTGGATTTGTTGTTGAAGATTACACAGGGCAAACATGGTT
Organism: bacterium; assembly: GCA_019912845.1. Classification (GTDB taxonomy): domain Bacteria; phylum Electryoneota; class Electryoneia; order Electryoneales; family Electryoneaceae; genus JAIOHU01. The sequence continues at coordinate 4,915 of JAIOHU010000103.1, read as the reverse complement.
CTTCCATAAGAACGCCATCACCAGCTCTTTGCTCCTAGGCGGGTTGCTTGATGGCCAGGTTAGGCAAGAAATAACCTTCAGGGAAAGTTTCGAGGCAAGGTCTGGGAAGTATCCTCTAGCAAAAGATATAGCTCTTGTTTCGGAAGAGGACACAACCCAGGAAGTGGTTGCAAAGCGAGCCCCACTCAAACTACGTCTGCAGGCGATACCTAGAGATGGAAGCTACTTTTCCAAAGCAATGGAGGCGGAACAACTTGATCAACTCGATAAAGCTGCATCTTTCTATCAGGAAGAAATATCTCGCAATGGCAAGCATATAAAAAGTGCCGTAAAGAATTTAGCTGCATTGAAGAATCGCATTGGGAAACCAGAGGTGGCCATTGAGCTTCTTGATAAATATAAAAGTGCATTTGATTCAAGTGAGTCCGTGTCGTTGGATCAGATGCGTGTACAGTTTCATGTCAAGGCAAGAAATTTCACTGCAGCAGTACGACTATTAGAAAAACTCGCAAAGACAGTAAGAAATAAGCGTCTCGAATATCAGCGACAGCAAGCATATTGTCTTATTGCCAATGGCGAGTTTGATGAGGCAATCAAACTACTTAATTCCATCATTAAGAAACAGCCTTGGGACAATGCAAGCACTTCACTATTGGCGAAAGCAAAGGATGCGAAAGAAACCGGTCAAATTCCCTTCTCTCCCGAGAGCGGTGTGGATTCTAGTGAAGATGACATTCTCTCGAGTTTAGCACTCGGCTTATCCCCCATTGCGTGGCAACAGCTTGACAGTTGTGATTTGAGAGGCATTGATTCACGGACAAAAGAAAGTGGAAATTTTAGAGAAAAAGATGTGCGTCAAGTACAATATCTACTGGATAATGTCAAAGGGAGACGACCAAGGGAGCGGTCCGATTATTTATTGTCACTAGCATGGCTTTGCGAGCATGCATCTAGCGTGACCGGAAACAGAAGCGTGCATGAGTATCTACGAAGGTATTTTCTTGCGCTTGCTGAAGCTGCACTCAGCGATGGATCGCCAGCAGATGTTGGAAGGTGTTTTTGCATAGAATCCCTTGTGCTCTGTCCAGCACAATTGGAACCACGAGGTGATGCTAAAAACAGTGTTGAAGCTGCATGGACACTGCTTCTTGGGACGTACTTGCCAAACTCCGTGGAGCCAAGTGATCTGTTACAGCCAACCACTGGAAATAGGTTGCCCAATGTCCTTAAGAAACTCAATGAAGCGCCGAAAGGATGGGACGAATTTCTTCAACATATCGGGTTCTATGCTGTTCGAGCGCCTGAAGCTTTTAGACAATTGCAATCGTTTTCTAAAACATCTCACGTGATTCCTTCCGGTGAGGAATATGTTACATCAGAAAAACTCCAAAATAATGGGCTCAGAAACGCCTTCGACCTCCTGCCAAGAGAGAACCTATCGGTTGATAAATATCGCAAAGCGCGGGAAAACTTGTCGGAGATGCAACCGTCACTATGTTTTGAACTTGATCGTTCACGCATGTCTGAGTTTTTGAAAATTCTCGATGATATTGCAAGCTATATATTAGAAAGAAATTTCCGCGAGCGGGAGACACGTTTCCTGAGGTTAATAGACGATATTTCACGAGTAACGCAAGAAGTGGTACGCAATCCGACGCATATATGTACAGAGAGAATGGAACCTGCACTGGAAACTATACGGAAACTCGTCGATAGCGATTTTGAAAATAATGAGATTGCTCCGCCAGATTTAGAACTACGAAATGTGCTCGACAATGACTTCTATGTGCTAAGCGATGGGACCATTTCATTAAGGCTACAGCTCTTATCAAAAGACGAGGGCGTTCCGCCAATTGAGGCTATTGGTTTATCTGTAGAAGATGGAGATGGTGAACCATGCCATTCGCCTGACCCGCTATATGGTGGGCAAGCACGAGAGATAGAGTTGACGCTCAAACCCACTGCGGAACAGATCAGGGATGGTGCTTTCAGCGTAAGCGTTAAGGTGGATTATCGCAACAGAAAGGGTAATATCCAGAGCTCAGGAGCTTTTCCGCTTGCAGTTCGTCTCGGCAAGCCTGCCTTTGGCGAATTTCTGAACCCCTATGGTCGTTACTCAGGTGGTTCTCCAGTGGAAGATAAGGAAATGTTTTTCGGCCGAGCATCCCTCATTGATCGTGTTATTCGGCACTTATCAACAGGAACCATGGGGCAGTGCTTCGTGTTGTATGGGCAGAAAAGGTCCGGAAAGTCGTCGGTTTTGAAGCAAGTAGAGCACCGGCTTGGAGAGGCTATTATCTATGCACCAATCTCAGCCGGAACATTCTCGCCTGGTAATCTGTGGCGTAGTTTCGCTCGGTTGCTCCTGCAGGAATTGCAGTTTCGCCTTGAAGATGCAGATGTTGACATTCCCGAGAATTGGCCGAACCGGTCAGATGTGGAAGCCAGTCCGCTTGAGACAATCCGGGACGCGGTGCGCAGTCTGACGAAACAAGGAATTCGCATTATATTAGCCATAGATGAATTCACCTACATCTATGAAAGTGGTCAAGCTGATATAGAGGCATTTATGCGCGGATGGAAGGCTTTGCTGGAGGCAAGGGCTTTCAATGCACTTCTAGTTGGGCAAGACACAATGCCACGCTTCAAACAGACTTTCCCCAACGAATTTGGCGTGACACATGATGAACGCATAACCTACCTTGACAAAGCGGAGGCTGCTGCATTGGCATCAAACCCGATTCAGTTGGATGGCCGTTCTCGTTACCGCGGGCAGGCTCAATCTAGTCTCTTTGATTTTACTGCGGGGAGTCCCTTCTTTATGCAAATCTTCTGTGACCGGCTTGTCAGGCACATGAATGAGCGAAAAGCGGCATTTATTACTGAAGCTGACATTGAACAGGTCGCACGTATGCTGACTTTTGGCGCAGACGCTCTTCCGCCGGAAAGGTTCGATGCCCTCGTAACGGCAGCGGGAGAAAATGTGGCATCTGTTCCTCGGCATGACCTCTGGCAAGTCTTGGGACGAGTCGCTCGAGAGTCCCTGCATTCGGGGTGGTGCTACAGAGCAGCACTAAGCGAGCTTCCCCGAAGCCAAGAGGCTCTAATAGATCTTTCTGACAGGGAAATACTAATTATTGAAGGCGAGCGAGTGAGAATCCGCGTTGGCCTCTTTGCTTCATGGCTACGTGCCAACCAATATGCAGGGTGAAATAAAATGACAAGAAACAATCCATTTATTGGTCGAGGCGCACCAGTCAGTGGTGAACGTCTAGTTGGTCGTCAAACTCTGCTCGACCGTCTCATCGATAGAGCTCGTTCCGAGGCTCATTGTAGCATAGTTGGGCTTCCTCGCATGGGTAAGACGAGTGTTGCAAGGGAGACATTACGAAGCCTTTGTGGTGCATCAACCGATATGACAGTAGGATACATAACGTTGGATGCGAATAGGGGGCCAATCCAAACATACAGTAGGATCCTCGAGGAGATCTCGCCAGATGCGTCAGAAGACCAGTTAATTGCGCGCACCAAAGACCACGATGAAGCTTATGAAAGCTTCCTACGCCTGTTGCGAAAACGGCATCGTTCCGGCCTGAGGTCAGTGATCGTCTTGGACGAAGTGGACGCTATCGCACGTGAAGAGTTTTCTGACGCACAGCTATTTATTTCCAGAATTCGGGAGATGGCCAATGACCGGGACCGATATGGTGTTACTTTCATTTTTGTATCAAGGCGATCACTGGACATGATTCAAGGAGAGGTGGATTGCTCGACTTTGGCCGGCTTATGCGAGGTTGTCTATTTGCAGCCTTTGTTGCGTGATGATCTTGATGTCCTCGCAGCTCGAAGCCCCATCTCGATAGACGATACTGGACGAGAGACTTTGTGGCAGATCACTGGTGGTCATCCCTTCTTGGCGGAAGTGGTGATGTGTGAAGCTGTTGATAAGGCTTATCCAAATCTCGGCAATGAGGCAATTGAGGGTGCGCAGCATGCTCAGTCTCACGAGTTCACGAATCAATATCGTCAATTGCACAGTCTATTATCGCATGAAAATATGTTCGAAGCGCTGTGCGAGTTGGCAGTGGGACCAAAATGGCGGCCTATTGACGCACATATTGTCTGTCTCTTGAAGCACTATGGCCTACTTCGTAGTACTGATGAGACCGCCGGAGGAGTTGAATGCATGTCTCAACATTTCAATAACTATCTTACGTTGTTGACTAGGACAACGCCTTCTTGGGTTCTGTTAGGGGATGCTGAACGCCAACTCCGATTCTTGGTTCAGGACCGAATGGTTGATGCATATGGCGGGGATTGGCTTGAAGAGTTGCGAAAGAAACTTCCGAAGCTTACCGATGCTCTTGATAAGCTGGTTCAGCAGCGAGTCCGCGAAAAGCGGATGTTCGGTGATGCTGCATCGGACTTCATCTTGGACTATGCATACATAGGCAATTTGAAAGACATGGTTTTCGCTGAATGGGAGAAGTTCCGAGCTGTTCTTGGCGGAGCAAAGTCAGATTGGGAAAGGAGATTCCAGGACATCATGAAAGTTCGAAACCCCATGGCTCACCACCGAGCCGTACCAGCGGATGTACTCCAAGAAGCGGAACTTTCATGCAAGGCTCTGCTTTCTCGGCTCAAAGGAGAGAAATGCAGTGAAACGAAGTAGTTGGTCGGAGTAGAAATGGGGATTGCTGTCTTTTCTGTGGCAATCCACCTAGAATAGGCATTGTATATACTTCCTAAACTCCAGTATTTCGATATCACGATGTTCACGACAATCATTTTCGAGAGAATGATGTTTTGAGAAGGATTTCAAAGAGTCAATGTGATGTGTATTTATCATCAACATTAGATACAAAAAAATTATCGATAATTCCCAGCAACTCGATTTCATCCTTATATATAACAG
>JAIOHU010000102.1 GCA_019912845.1 bacterium | reverse complement strand
GTAGAATATTGTCCTGCCCCATCGCCTGCAGTGTTCGAGGGGCAACCAGTAAGGAACCGATAGCCGAGGAGATGGTCGCGGCACCCAGCCCTATGGGTATAATTGGACCCCAAATGGCGATTTCACCCATGATAAATTGATTGTTTGCGAGTTCATTCGGCGAAGCGGCAAATGCCATTTTAATTGCCATCAGGATATAAACAATCAATCCTGCAAAGGTTGCCAGCATGGTGCCAAGCGGTATTGATTTTCGTGGATTTGCCAGATCACCGGATAAACCGACCCCCATTGTCATGCCTGTAAACGCGGGGAAGATAATTGCGAAAACCTTCATGAAGTCGTGATGACCCTCTATCCTGTTCAGCAGGGCGACACTTTCTGGAGCTTTGTCGGTGGGACCACCAACAAAAAAGGCGACGATTGTTACAGCTAAGATCACAAAAATCCCCCAAAGCATCCCAACGCCCAGATTCGCGCCCTTATAAAATATCGCAATTATCAGAATCAACGCTGCGGGAATTGAAATAAATCGAGGGTCCATTGCAAAACCTGAAACACCTTCAAACCAGGGGAAGAGGGGACGAAAAGCCTCTGCGAAAGCGATAAGGTAAAAGGCAACTGAGACAGCTTGTGAGAGATAGAGGGATAGCCCGATTGTACCGCCGACAGTAGCACCAAAAGATCTACTGATGATAAAATATTCGCCACCACCCTCGACTTTGAGGTTTGTAGCGATTTCTGAGACTGCAAGAGCGGTAGGAATGGTTACTGCATGACCAATGAGCACAATCGCGATCGCGCCCAGCAAGCCGGCATGTCCAACAGCGTATCCAAAGCGAAGAAATAGAATTGCCCCGAGAATGGTGCTGATTGCAGCAAGAAAAACAGGGGCGGTTCCAAATCCATGTCCTGCGCTTTTATTCAAATGCGTTATCCTCACATGTTGCTATTGAAACGTTAAAAGTTCCGCAACATCTTCGGATGTTGCGGAACGACTCCAGCAAAAGTGCTACTACAAAATAGCTATTAGTGGATCAACTCACCTGCTTTGACTCTTGGCATTGGACTTGTCCAATGTTTAATAACTCTGGTAATGAAACTATTAGACCCTGGATAAATTTGTCCAATGTTTAATAACTCTGGTGATGGAACTATTAGACCCTGGATAAATCCAGGGCCAATTCTAATTCCTACTTCACCAGCATCACACGTCGCATGGTTTGATCCTCTCCCGCCTGCATACGGATGAAATAGTTACCACTCGCATACTGTCCAGCGTTCCATACCGTGCGGTGTAAACCTTGTTTTATAACGCCGAGATCGTGATATGCCACCTGTCTGCCGAGAATATCGTAAACCGACAGCATCACATTCCGTTGTTGGGGCAATGTGAAACTGATGGTCGTGGTCGCATTGAATGGATTGGGATATACTCCCGCGATCTCGAACTTGCCAGGAATTTCCAGCGGATTAACGTCCACGGATACTTCTTCCCAGTCATCACGGCTGCACCAGATCATCACACGCAGTCGTCTTCCCTGGTTTCCAAAATCTTCCAGTGGGAGACGGATGCTCGATGTATCTCTTAAATCGGGAATGAGCATTTCTTCCCAGGCATCTGTCAGCCAGAGATCATATTCTGCTGGTGGGAAAGGCTCTTCACCTTCCTCGCTGATAATTCCTTCAATGGAAAAGACTGCGGAGTCGGCCGTAATCGTATCGTTCAAGGTTCGCACCCAGAAATCCATGTACCAGATACGCCAATCACCACCCGGAGAATCTGAGAGGAAGCTGTGATAAAGTGGGGGATGTGCAGGGCTTTTCCACTCAAAGCTGATTTCCGGTCTAAGCCAGGGAAGGCTGACAGCATCATAAACATCCAGCCCATTGCTCATCTCCTCACCGATACCGAAATAGTGACCAGCATCAGAGCCGACGATTTGTGCGCTGTCGTTATAGGCAGTTACTCCGGCGTACAATCCCCAGGTCAAACGATCAAACACATTTCCGCCGTTGAATTCATTTCTCCCCGGTTCAACCTGCCATTGGGTAACACTTGGGTCCATGGTTACAACAACCACCCCTTCCCAGGGCTGCAAGCGTCCCAGGTGAGGAACAAAACGTCCAGTTCCATCGAGGCTGTAGAACCAGCGATTCATCAAGCCTCCTTCCGCTGCCTGGTCGATGTCCACCAAGCCCAGTGAGGTTTGGAATCGAGTGTCCATCACATCAATCGGGTAGGGATAGGGGTTTGCGATCATCTGGTAAAGTGTGTCCTGCCCAGCAGTTTCAAGTGCATAGTTGAATGTTTGATATTGGTTCAGTGCATATCCGGGAACATGAACATTGGTACGATTGTTTTGATTCTGGCTGAGAATAAATCCTCTTCCCGGGACTACTGCGGGCGGATCACCCTGTTCGCTGCCATCCCGTTCGGGTTCACCAAAACGGACAAGCCCGTCGTAATCATTATCCCAGCGTTGCAAACGCCAGCTATTATCTCCCGGTTGTGCCCCACCAAAATCATCCTGGAAGAGTAGTGCTGGATCGCCGTTGGGAACGTTTACTGGTACACCAATCAAGGTAAATTGATCGCGCCGCAACGCACGTATTGCTCCGCTGTACTGTGCGTCTTCCGTATTTCCATACCAGCCCGCATTAACACGTCCACCATTGGGGAATGGTTCGTTGTTAAACTGCGATAGTGGATTCCCCCTGTCGACACTTTGCGAACCCATCAGTACATGGTAATCCTCACCGGCAATTTCAAACAGGGGGTTTGCGAAAACATTACCAGTGCCTGTATACGGCTGACCATTATCGGTTTCCACCAGCGAGAAACGTACTGTCAAGGTGCCATTGCCTGTTGCAGTGATTGAAGTGCGCGGATCAGCTTCATCGGGGTTGCCCCAGATAATATTGTTCTCCAGAATTGGGTTGTCGCCGTTACTGCCGTCGTAATAAACCGCCCCACTGGCACCATTCTGGTCAGCCCAATTGGCAACGATAGTGCAATTCGTGATCAATGGCGAACAACGAACAATCGCCAGAGCTCCACCATCATCGTATGCGGAATTGTTTCGGATCATGACATTTTGAACAGTCATATCATCCACTTCATAGATCAGAACCCCTCCGCCTTCGCCCTGGGTGTTCGGGAAGAGTGGAAAGTCAGCGCGGTTACCCTCGATGATGAGGTTTCTCAGCATTCCATCCGAACCTTGATAGGCAGAGATTCCACCACCTTCAATGGCAACACCTCCAGTAATGGTCAGGTTCTCCACACTCCAGTCATTGGCGAAATCAGCGAAAATGACATTCGACAAGCTGTTGGTAGCATCCAGAATGGTCTGATCAGCTCCAGCTCCAATCAGTGAAGTCTGGTCGATCATAGGCAGCGGATAGGTTTCTGTGAATTCTGTGTATCTGCCCGATTCGATGTAGATTGTATGGGGACGATTTGCTGTTGTATCAGCGACAAAAAGGGCAAAGGTGACAGAACGATATGGCTGATCTTCTTCCAACCCATAGCCGATGGTGTCGATCCCTGTTGTAGCGACATAAAAGTCCACCGCGAACAATGAAGCGGGTACCATCAGAAGGATTGTGATTGCCAATGGAAGTATCAGTTTGGTGATGTTACTTGAAATGATCATAGTGATCTCTTTTGCAAACAATGGTGATTGTTCCTGGAAATTACGGGAGCAATGTTTTAGACTCTACCCCAAACAGGGAATTTGAATCTCTGTGATTGAAGATAACAAATTAGTAGCTGCATCGCACAAAGTTAAGCTACAGAAGTTTAAAGAGGGGGGAGATCATAGGTGAGTAAGTCGTTGTTTTATTGCTCCGATTTTAAGCAGCATTTTAATCGAAAGTTTTATCCAGTTAGAATTCATATTCTACCGACCTGTCAAGATTATTATGAAGTTTTTCGAGTATTTCCAATAACGATTTTTGTTGATTTTTGCTAAATCCCTCAAACAATTCCACTCTCAGGTTGGAAATTTTCTCTTCTATTTCAGGTAAAATTGCCTCGGAATCCTCTGATAACTTCAAGGTTGATGCGCGCCGGTCTGTTTCATCTCTGCCACGCACAAGATAGCCACCCTCCTCAAGTGCCACAACTTGCCTTGTTACCGCTGCATTGTCCAAATATAAAAAACTTCCTAACTGACTTTGATTGCAGTTCGGACAGATATACAATCCATACAATATCTCGTACTGCGTTGCGGTCAAACCATATTTTACAACAATTTTCTGGAGTAAGTCCTTTGACCTTCTCCCAAGTATCGTCTGAACAATAAGTGTATTTTCCGGTTTTGATAATAATACTTTGGCGTGTTCCATCGCTGAGTCAGATAAGCGTTGATACTGTGGCATTTGGATTCCCCTGTTGAATGGATAGTCGAACTCAGAATAAACATCTAACCCGCTTGTAATTCTCTTGAGTGCCAGCCGTTAAAACTGTTAGGCAACAAGAATGCCAGTCAATAAAACTGTTTTCCGTCACATCCGTAGATATTGCGGCAACAGTAGCGACTGATGCTGCAGAACGAACCCAGCTATAAGCATAATCTCAAGAGTGAGATCAATAATCTTTTAAGATATTGCAATTTCAGACTTAGGTGTGTTCTGGAGCACACATCAAACGGTCTCCAGAAAATCATTGAAAGCGTTTTAAGGGAAAGTTACAAACCACGAGCTACAAAAAATTCTTTTTCCAACAAATGGTATTTCTTTAACATTTTACGTATCCAGGTGAGCTTCAGGTTGATCTTTTCCTCTTCGGATAAACCCCAATGCTCCCCTTTTTCCCGCAGTTGATTTGTCACTTGATAGAGAATCAGCCCCGCACTGACAGAGATATTAAAACTTTCAGTAAACCCATACATGGGGATTTTTACATATTCATCAGCGAGTGAAATTGCTCTTTCAGAGAGACCTGGTTCCTCCTGACCAAACAGGAAAGCCATTTTTCCATGCACGGGAAGTTCATTCAGGGTGGTATCCTCTTTATGCGGAGTGGTAGCGATAATACGGTAGCCTTGTTTCTTCAAACGTGTGATACATTCTGCTGTGTTGTCTTCAAATTTTGAATACCTATGAAAAGTAACCCATTTGGATGAACCTTGAGTAACTTTCGGGTTTATCTGGTAGGCATTTGAATTTTCGATGATATGCAGGTCCTGAATGCCCAGGCAGTCACAGGTACGAACAACCGCACTTGCATTCTGAGGTTGGTAAATATTTTCGAGTACAACAGTTACATCTCGAGTTCGATTTTCCAGCACACTATCGAAAAGTTCCAGTTTATGGGGGGTGATGAATTGTGCGAGGTAGTCAATTAATTCATTTTTTGTTCGGATATCCAAATCTTTACTGTTCTCTGATAATTGATCCATCCGTCACTCTGGCTTGGAGTTATCAATTTGACGTGCGCTTTGTAAAAGCGTTTTCCACTTCAGTCCCATCCGCCAGACGCTGATCAACCCCATTCCAGATAAAGTTGTCATCATGAAGAGGTGCAAATAGGTTGCGAAGATCACCGCAGTTGACTCCTCGATGCCAAACCAGGAAAGAGAAAGAACAGCGACACCATGATAGGTGCCAACTGCTCCCGGTGCCGATGGAATACCCAATCCGAGGGTGGTCATAACGGTCAATACTGCTGATGCAAGCCAACCAGCACCTTCAATGCCATTATTGGGGTTATTGGTCAGCCCGAAGGCATCCAGACTCAATTTCATGATGGTAATGTATATCAGCCACAGCATCAGAGATGACCATACCACATTCAGCATCGCACTGGTTTTACGAAGGACGTGCAACCCCTGAAAGAGGTTGATCGCATGCTTTCCAAGCGATTGTAAAAAATCTGATCGCTCTGCTGTTTTAACTTTTATCCAAGATGAAATTTTTTCGTGAGATTTGGAAATAAACAGCCCAACGATCAGCACAGCAAAAATCACCACCGCCATGATTCCGCCACCAATACGTACCCACTCTGGGAACGGATAGAGCGCGAGTACGATCCCGAATAAGACAACCAGACCAGCAAGATCGAAAACTCGTTCGAGTACCAACACACTTAACATTGAAATTTTGGACAATCCACTGCGTTGCCCAACCAGCACAGCTCGCAGAAATTCACCTGCACGGAAAGGAAGGATATTATTCAACAGGTAGCCGATATTTACCGCATGATAGACAACATTGTACGAGACAGTACCAAGCTGCGAAATCATAACCCTCCACCGCCATGCGCGGAGAAAAAGTGATCCAATTAACATGAGGACAGCGGTAATCGCCGGTAGGGGACGAACTTCGGATGCGAGCTTCCAGACATCTCGTATATCCAAACGTAATCGTCCGAACAACGCTTCAAACACGCCCATTTCGCCACTGAACAGCTCATGGAAATGAGGTTTGAAAAACACAAGGTAGAGGAATAGCAGGCTTATCAGAAAGCCGAGCCAGGTTTGCCACCGTTTCATAAATTTTCAACGCAGATCATATACTGTGGCATCATCCGGCACTTTCACAGTAAAGGCATCTGCTTTCAGTTCTTTGTTTAGTTCAATTTCATCTAGTGAATAAGTGGTTCGGTTGCCATCCAGATCAATCCACTCCATCCTTTGGGTGATTTTTTCAGTCTGGCTTACCCATACCTTCAGTTCTTTTATACCCAGGTCTTCTTCTTTTGGTTCAAGAAGCAACAACCATGCAGAAGTATCCCCGATTTTAGACTCCATGACCTCACGAGGGGAAAATAGTTTCGGGAATTCAAAAAGGATTTCTCGCGGAAGAAATCCAAGGTCTGCTTTCTTCAAATCTTCCACAATTACCTGGTTGGTTATCAAGCTGTATCGCCACAATGTTTTTCCGTCAGAAACCATCATCTCCCGCTCAGTTTCATAACGGAAACGATCACCCATTCCCCAGATCATTTTGCCTTCAGTAACTTCCATCTCCCCCGCAAGTTCCCATTGAAACTCCATGCGAAATGTACTGGTAAGATTTTCAAGCGAAGCGTAAACTTCCTGAATCTCTTTTATCAACTTCTTTCCTTTTGGCGGGGAAGCCTCTGCGATGGATATCGCAATCAGTATCACCAGGAAAGAGATAATTATCCCTGATATTTTCTTAGTCTTTCGCAAGGAACTCCTCCACCTCTTCCGCGGAAATCAAAACTTCGCGAGCTTTTGAGCCTTCAAATGGTCCAACTACGCCGGCTTGTTCAAGTTGATCGAGGATTCGACCGGCACGTGCATATCCAATTTTCAGCCTGCGTTGGAGAAGTGAAACAGAGCCCTGCTGCGTTCGTACCACTGTCCTCACACCTTCCGCAAACAGGGCGTCACGTGCTTCATCACCAAAGTCCAGTCCGCTGCCACCGCCTCCATCACTTGTCTCCGGTGCTTTCAGTTTAACATTTTTCACAAACGCTGGTTGCCTGGAAACGTGTGCTATCAGAGCATGCACTTCATCTGTGGTGATTAAGGCTCCATGGATTCTTGTCGGATGAGGAGAGGCATTTGTCTGCAACAGTGAATCGCCCATCCCAAGCAATGCTTGCGCTCCCGGCTTATCTAAAATGGTACGGCTGTCGATCTTCGTTGCGACCATAAACGCCAATCTGCCAGGGAAATTCGCCTTGATGACACCAGTGATCACATTTACAGAGGGACGTTGCGTTGCCACCACCAGGTGGATGCCGATGGCGCGCGCCATTTGAGCCAGACGTGCGATCGGTTCTTCAACTTCCTTAGACGCTGTCAGCATCAAATCTGCCAATTCATCAATAATGACGACGATATATGGGAGTTTTACTGGTTCATTACCCTCATCATCTGGTTTAACCTTACCCTGTTCAACATACCTGTTGAATTCGAGGATATTTCGCGCACCAGTTTCCGCAAGACGATCATATCGTTGCTCCATCTCATTAACAATACTCTGCAAAAGCATTACCGCGTTTTTAGGCTCTGTCGCGATTACCTCATCGGTTTCTTCGAGGTAGAGGAGATGATGTTTCCGTAATTCAGCATAAGTGCTCAATTCAATCTTTTTCGGATCAACCATCGCAATCAGAACTTCTTGAGGTTTGTTGCGAAGTAAGAGGCTCGAGATTATGGTATTGATGCAGACAGATTTTCCGGAGCCAGTGGTTCCAGCAATCAGAAGATGAGGCATTTTTGCCAGATCAGTTACAAACATATCTCCCTGGGCGGTTTTGCCAAGTGCAATGGTCAACCTGCCCTTACTGTTCTGGAAGGCAGGTGATTCGCAGATTTCACGCAATCTAACGGTAGCCGCTTTTTCATTTGGCACTTCAATGCCAACCGCACCTTCGCCGGGAATCGGAGCCTGGATACGCAGGGAATTGGCGGATAAGGATAATGCAATATCATCCGCCAGGTTCACAATTTTGTTGACTTTTACCCCTTTTGCCGGTTTGAGATCAAAACGAGTGATGACCGGACCTGGATTGATCCTGACCACCTTTGCTTCAACTCCAAACTCTCCAATTCGTTCTTCCAGCTTTGCCGCCATCTCCCGTAACGCTTTCTCGTCTAAAGTAGGAGTATCTTCCGGTTGAGGAGCGATCAACAGATCGAGTGGTGGGTAGACATATTCTGGAGGAGATTTCTGGTCTGTTTCCTCTTCCGGTTGAAGATCAGCGTCATCAACATCAGTTTCATCCAGCTCAGTTGGAATATCATCTTCGACCCGAGTGAGTTCCTCCTCCTCCATATCCTCTTCTGGTTCAAAGAGTTCTTCCAAAGGAATATCTTCAACTGGCTCTGGAATAATTTCATCGTCCCCAATTCCCTCAATTTCATCATCTATAATAGGAGCTTCCTCAACACGTGGCTTCGGGGTACGTTCAGGGAGTGAGGGTATCTTAATTTGAATGCGTTTCAATAGACTGATAATCCAACGTGCAAACTTTACAACTACAGCTATTATTTTTCCAAAAAAACTGAAGCTATTTCTGAATACCAATGTGATATAGATCAGAATTACACCAACCAGTACAATCCATGAACCTGTAACATTCAGGAAGCTATCCAGGGTAGTCGATATCGAGTGACCTATAAGCCCAACATCCTCCCAGGCATTTTGACTCCCGAGTTCAATGAGTCCCCACACAGAAGAAGCCAGCATAGCCGCAATGAAAACAAGTGAACCAACCTTGAAAGTGAAAAAATACCCTTTTCGCCGTATCCATTCGATTGTAAAGGTCAATATCCAAAGCGGGAAAAGCAGGGAGAGGTATTTTCCAAAGGTAAAATTGACAAAAAAATGAGCGACTTCAGCGCCTGCAGTCCCGAGCGTATTGTGTGGAAAATCAGCGGTACCCTTGGGGGGATCATCAGGATGGTAGGAGGTTATCGCCAGGACAGAGAACACTGCAAAAGTAGCGCAGGCGATCCCGAAGGCAACACGTATCGCCGTCCATCGGGAAGTTCCCTTCTTTCCTCTTTTTTTCTTCTGTCCCTTTTTTCGCGCCATAGGATTGATGTACTCTTGGAAATAGTTTGTTTGCCTTTTCAGGCTCTCTATCTTTGACCGATGGCATTGGACATGTCCAATGTTTAATAACTCTGGTAATGGACCCATTAGACCCTGGATAAACCAGGGGCAATCTGCCATTCCAGGTGAACCAATCTACTGATCCAGCATAAGTTGATAGTAAAATAAGAATCAGCTCTAAAGTTGAAGGTAGAAAGGGGGAGGCTTGCAATCAAGAGAGGCAAGACATCTCATTTGAAGGTGGACAAAATTCAGTTGCAACTTTTGTCTCGCCGGTAAGTAAAACATTTTCAATTTGATAATCCAGGGCTATTTGATCCCGATGAGAAAGAGTACGCTAAAACGATTAAGTATCTATTGCATAATTGTATTTCTGTCAATCAGCAGCAATAAAACTTTCGCAAATATTTATCCTGCATCGCTTAAATGGCAAACGTTGGATACTCCCAATTTCTCGGTTCATTACCCTGCCGGATTCGAGGAGTACGCGAACTATGCTGTACAACGCCTCAAAATACACCTCGAAGTGCTCTCACAACGATATGATCATCATCCGCCACATTTTCACGTTACCCTCAACCCCTCGCTTCGTCAGAATGGTGCACATGTGACGATTCTTCCCTTACGAATTGTTGTCCCTATCCAGCCAACCATGGACAAGGGCATCCGACCTCAAGCTGGAAATTATCTCGATCGCGTACTGCTTCATGAACTAGCGCATATCATACAATTGAGCAATGTGGATGGGTTCACCAAACCACTGAAAAAAGTGTTCGGTGAGGGAGTTGCACCAGTAGGCATTTCGCCCAATTGGACACTGGAAGGGATGGCAGTTTACGACGAGAGCGTTGGGAATGGCGGAAGGTTAAATTCCTCGTATCACCGTATGCTCTGGGTAACTCCAATTTGGGAGAATAAGCTCTGGGACATCAATCAGATGGGAAATCCAGGAACTGTACAACCGCCAGCTTCACGAGCCTATATCGGTGGTGGATATCTCTCAAAGCACCTTGTTGAAATGAAAGGAAATGCGAATTATTTCGGATTCTGGATTGACAACATGGCAGCTATCCCCGTTCTACAGGGACGAGCTTTTCACAAAACTTTTTATCCACTAAATGCCACAAACGCATTCTGGCAAAGCAGGCAGGCATGGTATCAGCAAATAGCTGGTGAGATGGAAGACCGTGAGAATGCCGGTCTTTCGAATTCAAAACTTCTACTGGACTCCCCCAATACAGATTATCGTTATCCGAAAATCTTTGGAAATGGGATTCTAGTACGTGAATCCGGTTATGAACGTCCTTCACGTATTCTTGAACTCAACCTGGAAACTGGTGAATCCAGAGTTGCTTTAAATGGTCATGAATTAGGGGCATCGTTGCATGAAGGATTTGCAGTTCTTGAGGAAGGGATCATCTACAGCAGACTTCAACGTGATCTTCTCGCAGATGAAGCGGACAAGAACAAATTTATCTTCGTGGGGTGGGATGGCAGTTCACATGAACTGGAAGGTTTGAACAGCGAAGGGTGGGCACCAGATTGGAATGCTGCCAACGAGCGATTGGCGTATGTGAATGTTGATGATGCCGCAAAGCAACAACTCTGCATTGGTACAATTTCGGGTGATGGAATTGCGTTGAATGATCGCAGTGTGCTGATTGAAGCGCACTTCGGGAGCATTTCTGATCCGTCATGGAACCCGGATGGCAGCAAACTCGCCCTTACATTCGATGCCGGAAATGGTGAATCTGTTCTGGTGTATGATTTTGAATATCGGATTTTCACTAAAATAATGATTCAAAATGCTTCCTGCACCTGGGACCCTTCATTCCTTGATAATAACCGTCTGCTGGTTTCAGCAGATCCCGATAAATATTTCGATGTTTTTAGGGTTGATCTTGAGGAGAGAACTGCTACTCGTTTGAGCAGATCGAAGTTTGGCGCACTGGAAGCTGCCCAAATTGCTAATGGTAAGGGGATTGTCTATTCAGGGTATTCATCAGATGGTTTTGAGCTTAATCTGTTGCAGAGTGAGGATTATCTTAATGAGACAGTTGATATTTCCATTCAATCCTGGAGCAATAGCGAACAGCCAATTACTGTAAAATCAGATAAAGTAGATATATCCGTCGGCAAGTATAAAACCTTTCACCATGTACGTCCCTTGACCTGGTCTCCAACCATCGAAGAGAATGATGAGCCTTTGGTGGGAGGGTTTCTCTATGGGCAAGACCCTCTATTGCTGACTTCATACCGATTTTCGCTTTTGTACGGTATCCAATCTCAAAAGCCAAGTGCTGATTTATCATTAACTCTGCGTCAATTTCCTGTGCATTTGGGCTTGGAACTAAGCACCTATATGGATGTCGAATACGAGCCACTGTTTAATGCAGATGGGTATCATGTCGCCTGGGATACGACCAAAATATTTTCACGTCACTGGCAGGGAAGCACCACGTTCTTCAAAACACTCTATCTTGACCATGACCGCTGGTGGAGCTACATCACACCGAGGTTCGGATATATTGGCAGAGAAATCAGTCTTTGGAACTACACGTATAATCCAGCAACTGAAGTTTCGACTCCAACACTTCACCACCGCCGTTTTCACGGTTATCATGGTGGTGTTTCACTGGCAAGATATTATGGAAGCGCAAAAGATCCCGTTATTAGTCATTATCAGGGTATCGATATCAGCTACGAGCACGATCTGGGGAAAAATTCACAAGTAGCTGGAGAGGTTTTGAATTCCGCAATTCGTTACCATACTCCCTTACCTTTTACTCATCATGTTGCCTCAGCCCAACTTTCCATGCAATTGCAGGATGGCGACCTTAACTATTCACGTAGATTTGTGTTGCCCCGGGGTTATCCGACAAAAACTCTGCCATATCGCCACGATCTGGGAAATCTTGCAAAACTGGGATTAGGTTGGCATTTTCCCATTGCATATCCTGATCGGGGAGCGTTACTTGGTTTTGCGTTTTTGAAATCAATAAGTGGAAATGTTTTCCATGAGGTATCGACTGGTTTTGGTTACAGCAGATCATTTGGAAAGTGGATTCAGAAAAATGGGGTGTACAGCAGTGGGATGGAAGTCGCGTTTAATGGACACCTCTTTTTCAGTGCTCCTGTAACATTAAGTGTTGGTGGTGCATACCGTTCTTACTTTGATGACTTCACTATTTTCACTAATTTCGGGATTCCTGTTCTGGAGGGTTTTTACCACAGAGCAGCATTTGATCCTAACAATCATCGCGTGATCGAGGGATATAAGATTCATTAGTATTCGTTGCACTTGCTTTTGATCGTTGGCTTTGGACTTGTCCAAAGTTTAGTAATTCTGGTACGATTTATTATTTTGCGTCATTCCAGCATGAATTTAGCTGGATTCGCAGAAAACGTCCGAAGGACGGTCATTCAGGGAGGCTGTTCACTCCTCGCGTCATTCCAGCATGAATTTAGCTGGAATCCAGGAGACTTATATACGAGCAATTTTTATTGGAAGAGAATAATTTTAGTGATGGAACGATTAAACCATGGATCAACCCAGGGCAAAACCCTTGTTTCAGGTGAAACCAGTGTTCAAGACGGCTAACTATTATAATAAATTCAGAGAATAAATGCTCCTCGCTACATTTCAGATTATCGGTGGTTTTGTCTTACTTTTGCTTGGCGGTGAAGGCACAGTACGTGGTGCAAGTTCAATCGCGACAAGGTTTAAGGTTTCACCTTATGTAATCGGCGCGACTGTTGTCGCATTCGGCACCTCCACTCCTGAACTGGCAGTTACCATATCGGCGTCTTTGAGCGGTTCACCAGACCTGGCACTTGGCAATGTGGTGGGTAGCAATATTGCGAACCTGGGGCTTATTCTCGGACTCGCTGCAATGGTTAGCACACTCATTCTGCCTCGCGGAACCTTGAGACGTGAAGTCCCCATGATGGCAGTCGTGGCAATTTTACTCATCGTTTTTGGATGGGATGGTGGAATAACACGCTTTGAAGGTATCGTCCTACTCGTAGCAATGGTAACGTTAATTGTCACTACAATCCTTTCGCATCGCTTCGACACTTCTGGCGACGAAGAAATAAACAAATATTCACTTCCAATTTCACTGCTTTTCCTTTTCACCGGAATTGCAGCTTTGATCTTCGGTGGAAATGTGATTGTCAGCGGAGCGACTACGATCTCTCGTCACCTGGGAGTTCCTGAATGGGTGATCGGAATAGGGGTTGTCGCTGTTGGTACAAGCCTGCCAGAGGTCGCGGCTTCAGTAACTGCCGCTGCCAAAGGTAAGGGTGAGCTGGCTATCGGAAATGTATTCGGCTCAAATGCGTTTAATGTGCTTTTTGTGCTTGGCATTGGTTCGGTAATCGAACCGATACAGGTTGAAAATCCCATTAAATTTGATCTGATTGTCTTTCTTATCATGACAATATTTCCTGTTTTTCTACTTATTGTCTGGCATAAATTACCACGGTGGAGTGGTATCATACTCTTCAGTGGTTATATCTCTTACATCGGATTCAGTTTTGGGTTGTTCACATGATTGTATTTGCACGAAATACTTTGAATGTTCTCCTGGTAGTGTTCCTCACCTTTGCTATTCTTGGGTGCGAAGAGCCTGCTTCACCGGTTGAGGCGAAAAAGGTACGAGGAGTAGCTCTGGCAAGTCTTGCTCAGGACTACGGTCAGGCAATGGGGAATCAGTTTCTGTCCCTCCGAGATGCATTGATTTTCACGCGGCTGCGTCTTGTACCCTTCGATCCTGCCAGTGACGAAACTTTTGAGAATCTTGAATCCATTCACACAACACTCGGGGGACGTGTGACAATGAGTGGTGTGATGGATGTCGATGGGATCATTCGACGCGTCTACCCCACCGAATATGACACCATAATGCAAGGGGAAGACAGAAGCGGCGAATCGGCAGTTCAATCGATTCTGGATGATCCAACCAGCCTTTCATTGGCTAAATTATCCATTGATACCGTGGGTAACCGTTCTGTGGACTATCTTGTAAGTTTGCAGGATGGAGCTGACCTTGTGGGTATATTATGGATGACAGTTAATGTTGATACGCTTATCGATTATGCGTTTTCCTATTCGACAGTAGAAGATTCGGTGGAACGAGATATTTTCGTTCTTGATTGGGATGGTATGATTATTCACGATTCCAATATCGATCTATGGGGAACATCGCTTCTGGATTCGACCATGTATAATATTGAACTTGTGGAAATTGCTGGTTTAATGCTGGATGAGGTTGAAGGCTTCGACCAATATCTGGCTGATCCCGCCCCCGGGATGGGGACTATTGGTGGAGAACGAGTTGTGGGATGGAGCCATTTTAACCGTTCACATACCTTTTGGAAACCAGATCAGTGGGTTATCGCAATAACTGAACCCTTGGAGTGAGTTGTCTCAGAGGAAAGAGGAAAAATAGAGCATCTCTGAAACGCAATCCTTTACTGCGAGTACCATACATAGCAAAACATTAAAGAGTACGATTTCTGTAGATCGAAACGAAGTCAACAAAGTGATTACTGAAATATATGTCTGATCCGATTACAACGATTGAAAATCTGCTTGGGAAAGTACGTCGAAAACAATTAACCAGTTGGGCACTCGCACTACTGCTTGGTGGGATTTCTATTGTTGTGTCGATCTTCTTTATAGCGATAGTAGTAGAGAGCATTGCCTGGTTTGATCCTCATACAAGAGTACCCTTTGTGGGTTCTGTTGTTGGCATCAGTGCTTTTGCTTTTCTCGCCTCACTGGTCATCGCACTTGTATTCATTTTGCTGAAAAAGTACCCTTCCGACGAATCTCTGGCACGTGAAATCTGGAATAAAGATTCTGATGTTCGCGATCAAATCCTGAACAGTCTCCAACTTGCTCGTTCCCCACATTCAAAGAGCAGTGAAAGTCTGCGTTTTGCGGCAATTGCCAATAGTATCAAAAAAGCTGAGGAGCTTGATCCGACAAATTATGTTCGTCGTGAAAAATTAAACGTTGCGTTGAAGGGGCTGGGGATCACCTTTGGGTCTGTGATTTTACTGGGAGTAATCTTTTTTCAGCCATTTCGAGCCTCAGCGGATCGTCTCGCAAATCCACTCCAGTCTTATCTGAAGCCAGGTACCGTACTGTTGCAGCTCGACATGGCTGACACCCTTCAGGTAATTCAGGGTGAATCCATTGAGCTGGCTGTTCGTGCGACAAATAGTCTTCCACGAGAATTGAATTTTCTGCTCTCTGAACGTGCAGGGGTATCGAGAAACATCCCGGCAATTCAGGATAGTTCCGACAGCTCAAGATACATTGCCAAACTGAAACAACTGGAACGCAGCTTTCAGGTCGTTGCACACACGTTAGACTCAAACAGCGATACCAGTTGGGTGGAAGTTCTGCCTCGTCCACGTATCGCTAGACTGAACATCAGTGTTCTGCCTCCCGCCTACACCGGGTTGGAAACCATTCATCTTCCCGAAGGAGTTGGCGATTTCGCTGCGCTGCCAGGAAGCCATATCTACCTCAAAGCGGAATCAAACCGCTCGCTTTCGAGAGCGTTATTGTATCGTGAGACAAGAAAGGGAAAGGTTGACAGTACAGTCATTGCCGCAGAGGGACGACTGGCAAAGGGAGATTTTCGCATTGCCGCCTCTGGAAACTGGTGGTTGCAGCTTTATGCGGACGATGGTATTTCAAGCGATAATCCATTGAAATGGAATATTGATCTACTTGAGGATTATCCACCCCAGGTTGAAGTACGTAAACCGGAGGATGGCGCTGAGATTCCTCAATCGCTTGTTGTACCGCTTGTCGTAATTGCGGATGATGATTTTGGTATCAGTAAAATGAATCTCCGTTTCCGAATCTACAATGAATTGACCTCACCTGATTCTGTGGGAGATGAATACTACAACACCGTTCCTTTGCAGGGAGAACAAGTTACAGCGGGCAGGGTGATTGTGCAGTCAGCGTGGAATCTTCAGACAATGCCGCTTCTTCCCACCGATGAAGTACATTACTTCGTGGAGGTATGGGATAATGATGCCTGGCATGGTAATAAATACACCCGAACAGAGTTACGGAAGCTGGTTTTTCCCAGCATCGAAGATATGTTCACTCGTGCTGCAGAGGAAGAGCAGGACGCCACAGATGAGATCATCCAAAGTCTTGAGGAAGCCAAAAAGGTTAAGGAAAAACTCGAGCAAACCCTCGAACGGTTGAAGAGCAATCCGGAAAATCTGAGCTGGGAAGAAAAAGTCGCCCTCGAACAGAGCCTGGAAACCCAGAAACAGATCATGGAGCAGATGGAAGCCGCCACAGAAACCCTGGAACAGCTTCAACAACAATTTGCAGAACATGATATGGTGACCATGGAGATGATGGAGAAGTATGCCAAACTCCAGGAACTACTTGAAGAGGTAGCTTCACCAGAAATGAAAAAAGCGATGGAGGAGCTGCAAAAAGCACTTGAAGAGCAGGATGGCGAGGCGGTACGTGAAGCCCTGGAAAACATGATGATGAACCAGGAGGAGTTCATCGAGCGAATGGATCGTTCCATGGCAATTCTGGAGCAACTGAAGCAGGAACGCCGTCTTGAAGAGTTGGCAACACGTGCGCAGGAACTTGCCGAACGTCAGAAAAACCTGTCTGAACGGATGGAAGACGCTGACTCTCAAGACCAGAACCGTCTCGATTTCGAACAGAAGCAGGTTGCAGAAGACTATGAAAACCTGATGGAAGACCTGGAAAAAACTGCAGATGACATGGTTACCGCGAGTCCTGAATATTCCGATTCATTGAATTCCTTGCATGAAGAGTTTGCGGAAAAAAATCTTGAACAAGGGTTTCAGCAGACACGAAATGAGATGCAGAATAACCAGATGAAGCAGGCGTCTAAAAGCGCAAAAAAGAGCGAGCAGGAATTGCAGAAAATGGCACAGAGCCTGCAGAAAATGAACCAGGGTTTCAAACAGCAGAACAAGAATCAACTGACAGAAGAGATGGATTATCTTTATGAAGAGTTATTGGTTCTCAGTCGCCGTCAGGAGGAATTGCGCAACCAATCCGAATCACTCGGTGTCTCCAGTCCCAGGTATCGTGCATTGGCAGCGCAGCAGAATGGATTGCTTCAGTCACTCGATGTAATCGAACGTCAACTTGCTGAAATTTCCAAAGAGACCTTCTTCGTCGGTGCGAGTATAGCAGGAGAAATCGGTGTCGCTCGTCAACGGATGGGTGACGCGATAGATCGTTATACCGGCAGACGTCCACGTGAGGTTTCTGGTGAACAGCAAGCTGCACTGGCTGCAATACATCGTAGCATTTTACGCCTCGGTCAGGCTCGTGATAATATGCAGCAGTCTGGTTCTGGAACTGGTTACCAGGAGATGATGGAACAGTTACAACAGATGGCATCACAGCAGCAGGGTATAAATGAAGGTACGCAAGGCATGCCAACCCCCATGCCACGTCCCGGGAGCATGCCAGGTGGAGATCAGCTTAGTCAAATGGCAGCTCAACAGAGAGCCCTCGCCCAAGCGATGCAGGAGATGGAAAAACAATCGCAATCCATGGAGGAGATGCTTGGCAGCCTCGATGGAATGGGGAAGTCCATGCACGAAGTTGCTAAAGATATGGAGAACAGAAACGTAACTGACCGTACACGGCAACTTCAAAAACGTATCCTGCAACGGTTGCTCGACACACAACGTTCACTGCAGCAACGTGAACTTTCACGAAAACGTCAATCCCAATCCGGTGCTGAACTATTCGGAAATGCTCCAGATGCGCTTCGCCAGGAGCGAGAGGATATGTTGCGTGCCCGGATGTTGCAAGCATTAGATGCTGGATATGCACAACCCTGGCGACCTGTGATACGTGATTATTTCAAAGCCCTCGAAAAAGAAACTGTTGCAGATGAAAAGAAAGAGTAGGGGGAGAATTTCTTACCTCTCATTCCAGCAACACTGGTAGTTCTTGAGTGAGTAAACTCTGGCTTTGCAATCGTATTAACTATATTCCTGTCAGCTCGATTCACTTGGAATGACAGATTGGTCCTGGATTTATCCAGGGTTTAATAAGTCCATTTCTGAAGCTATTAGACATTGGACTTGTCCAATGCCAACAGTTAATTCATTTGAGTTGATCCATTGGCAATACTCATTTCAGTATCCTCTTGGATGCCAACTAACGGTTCGCTGGCATGACGAGGGGTGAAACAACGAAGTCAGATAAATTCGATGATTCTGGATTTCAGGAACAACTTTACTTTTCCTGGAGTCGAACATTAATAAGATCATATTCAAGTGTGGAGTTTTCGTGTCGAAAGACCCCTTCAGTTCCTATAGAAATGCGGTAGCCACTGTTTTTATTGTGGTGTTGTTCGTGGTTTTGACCCTTTGGTTAAACCATGCTGCATTTGACGGAAAAACTCCTGACAGGGATATTGCGCTTAAAGAGTCTAGTCAATCCGAACGTCCCCCCATTCAGTTCGCACCGAAAGAAGTTGGCAAAGGAGCCCCTCTTACCAGCCCGTTCGCTGATGTTGCAGAGAAGCTGAAACCGGCAGTTGTTAACATTTCTGTGGTTTACAAATTGCTGGGTTCGGAGCATGATAACCTTAAAAAGAACAGTCCATTCTGGGAGCTTTTCAAGGAGCAGTTTGAACAAGAAAATCGCAGTAAAAGAGCGGAGTCCAGCGGAACAGGTGTTATCATCAGCGATGATGGCTATGTGATAACAAATAACCATGTGGTTGAAAATGCAGAAATCATAAAAGTGTTACTCGCCGATGGCGACGAGAGGGATGCAAAGCTGATTGGCAGCGACCCCGATACGGATATTGCACTTTTAAAGATCGGCAAGGTAAAAGATATCCAGGTAGCTACTCTGGGAAATTCCGAGAGCATACATATCGGCGATTGGGCAATTGCCATGGGAAACGCACTCGGCTTGGACTGGACTTTAACTGTTGGAGTAATTTCTGCAACTGGTCGATCCGGACTTTCCATCTTCGGCGGCAGCCCGGTCTACCAGGATTTCATACAGACTGATGCGTCCATTAACCATGGTAATTCCGGTGGACCTCTAGCCAATATCTATGGCGAAGTCATTGGTATTAACACAGCAATCAACGAATCAGCGCAGAACATCGGCTTTGCGATTCCGGTGAATATGGTAAAGGATGTCGTTGCTGACCTTGTGGAATACGGCGAAGTCGTTCGTGGCTTCCTCGGAATGTACCCGGGCGAACTGGATAATCTTAAACGTGAAGCTCTTAATATCCCTGAAGATATGCAGGGTGTTTTTGTGGAGGATGTTTTTGCAGACACTCCCGCCGAAGCTGGAGGATTGCATCCCTCGGATGTCGTACTTGAGATTGATGATGAAGCTGTACATACCGTCACCGATTTCCGTTACAGGGTGGCTCAGCACAAACCGGGCGAAAAACTAAACATGACAATCCTACGTGATGGCAAGAAAAAAACCCTGGATTTCACCCTGTCCAGCAGAAAAGATTATTTTGCGAACCTTCGGGAAGAGAGAAGTCAACCTCGAGTGAATAGTGATGATTCACCCTGGTTTGGTATTGAAGCCGAGGAGATAAATGATCAAACTATTAAAGAATATAAGATTAAGGTTGACCGTGGCGTTGTTATAACCCATATTATAGAAGGCAGTGCTGTAGAAGAGGTTTTGGAGCGTGGAGACGTTTTGGTGTCAATTGGTGGTGAAGAAGTTTATTCCCTTGCTGACTGGAAACGTCTTACAGCGCAATTACCTCAACGGGACGTTGCGATTCTGATTGGATATTATCCGAGGGGTTCGGAGGAAATCCAGATGGTACTTGTTCGCGGCTGATCCCAAAGCATCAGGAGACCGAATGAGTGACTCTTCCAATCAGAAAAGTAAACGTTTTACGGTTTCCCTTGATAAATATCTGCAGGAAATAGGCGAAGTTGACCTGATCACTCCTGAAGAAGAAATTGAACTTGCCCGACGTGTGCGTGAAGGCGACACAGAAGCACTCCGCTCCCTTATTAGTGCAAACCTCCGTTTTGTCGTAAGCGTAGCCAAGCAATATCAAAACCAGGGAATAGGTCTTGAGGACCTCATCAATGAAGGAAACCTGGGGCTTATCAAGGCGGCGAAACGCTTCGACGAAACTCGTGGGTTTAAGTTCATCTCGTATTCTGTCTGGTGGATACGTCAATCTATCTTACATGCCCTCGCAGAACAGAGCCGTATGGTACGCTTGCCTGTTAATCGTGTTGGCACACTTAAAAAAATCAGCCGAACCTCTGCCCTTCTGGAACAGATTTTTGAACGTGAACCTACTTCTGATGAAATTAGTGACGTTCTTGAAATATCTGTATTCGAAGTTGATGAAACCATCCGTTCCGGCAATCGCACACTCTCAGTTGATTCACCATTTCGCGATGAAGAGAATAATAATCTTCTGGATGTATTATCGAGCGAACATACTCCTCAACCCGATGAGAGCTTGATAGAGGAATCCCTTAACAAGGAAATTGACCGTGCACTTTCAACCCTCTCCCCTCGCGAAGCCGAAATCATCCGACTCTACTTCGGCTTGAAGGAGGAATCTTCGCTCACCTTGGAGGAGATCGGTTTGAAGTTCAATCTCACACGCGAACGAGTCCGTCAGATCAAAGAGAACGCTCTTCGTCGTTTACGTGTGAATGAACGTGGGAAAGAATTACGATCCTACCTCGGACGATAACTTTGAGTAAATACCTATAATTTTTAGAGTTCCTTCTCTAATTTCCGAGAGCAGAGAGTGTTTGTGAATGAGAAGAGAGTCGCTTGTCCTCTCGAACTCTTTTTATTACATTCAGCCGATGTTGTCCAAAGCAAGCATGTAGCAAAGGCGGGACGCACATGTTTTGGATAACTTTTTTTCTATTATATACCTTCAGATGCGAAAACAGATACTTCTGTTTTTTTCGTGATCTGTGTTTGCAGTTTTTGAATGAAATCTTACTGAGCGGACAAGAATGGCTCGTGCACAAAAGAAGTTGACCAAAAAGGAACTTCGTCAAGACCCATTGATGAAGACCATTGAACAGACCCAGGGCTGGTTGGCGATTCATGGAAAAACAACCGCAATCGCTGTTATTGCAGTGGTTGTAATCGCCTTTGGAATTGGGATTTTCGGCAACATGAAAAAAGCTGCCAATGCAGATGCCATGCTGAATGTTGCCAAGGTTAGAAAACTGCTCACCGAGGATAATAAAGAGCAGGCGGAAACACTTCTGAAGCAGACGATAGACCGTTACAAAGGAACTCAAGGTGGAGCAGAAGCATTGTACACCCTCGCAGAATTGAATCTGGCATCTGATTCCACTGAGAAGGCACTCGAACTATTTAATCAGTTTGAACGTCAATACGGCGATGAGTTTTTTCTGAATCTATCAGCATTAGATGGAAAAGCCACTTCTCTCGAGAATCTTGAACGGTTTGAAGAAGCTGCGAAGACTTACGACAAACTGGTTGCTAAAGATAAGATCGGTCACTTGAAGCCACTCGCTCTTTATAACGCTGGCAGGTGCTATAATCTTGCTGGAAAGACTGATCTGGCAAAAAATCGGTATCAGCAGGTGATTGATAAGTATGAGGATGATGATACAGCAGATCAAGCTGAAAGGGAGCTGGCTTTGCTTGATCTCAAAGGATAAATAAGTAGACTTGACTCATTACTGTCTGCTTGGTACATTGAGAATCTGTAAGAGTGGGTCAAAAACCCACTCTTTCTATTAAATATACTTATAAGGTAGTACCATTGGTTCGCCAATTTTAAGATAATCAGGAACTTAATCCTGCTTCTGCAAAGAATAAAACCTGATAAGCGTGAAGTATTTCAGAGAGTTTCGTCTTTTCGCAGTTAATTGAAATTGTTGAATTGTATGGGAAATGAATAATACGGGTGAAAATGTGATTACGCCAGAGGGGATACGTGAACTAATCACCCCGTTATTTGCAGGGTCTTTGATTGAGTTGCTGGATGTTCAGCTTCGTGGCGGAAGAGGGCGTATTGGATTCGCCATCATTCTCGATCATACTGAACGTGGGATCACGCTGAAGGAATGCACAATGTTCTCCCGTCAGATCGAGGAGTTACTTGATATGGCAGAGAACTTCCCTCGCGAGTATGCACTGGAAGTTACATCACCCGGTGTTGGACACCCACTCAGATATGATTGGCAGTTTCGTAAGAATATCGGAAGAAAGTTGAAAATAAATCTTGTTGAGGTAGATGAAAAAGGACGACCAGGCACTTTTAATGGTGAATTAACCGGTGTTTCTGGTGAGGAGTTGCAATTCAAGGATGGTACCACGCTTGCGGTTCGGGAAATCGCTGAAGCAAAAGTGCAACTTCCCTGGTAAATAAGGATAAAAAAGTATGAATCAAGCCGTTGTTGAAGCGATTTCCCAGATTATCCGGGACAAGGATATTAATCGCGACACTTTTCAGGAAATCATCGAATCTGTTTTCTTGAAAGCGATTGAGAAAAGGTACGGTACCGCTGATAATTTTGATGTTATCTTTAATATTGATAAGGGTGATATTGAGATTTATGCCGAAAAAACAGTCGTTCCAGATGATGAACTTGAAGATGAATCACAGGAAATAAAATACAGCAAAGCCCTTGAAACCGATGAAGATATTGAAATCGGCGATGATTTTGTGGAAGTTATAGATTATAAATCTTTTGGAAGACGTCTGATCATTTCTGCGAAACAGAATTTGATTCAGAAAATCAAGGAAATTGAAAAGGAAAACCTCTATAATGAATTTCAAGAACGTCTCGGCGAAATCATTATTGGAGATATCCATCAGATCAATAAACGTGAACTTCGCATAAACATAGATAAGACTGAAGTGATTATGCCCACTTCTGAGCAGGTTTATAATGAGCGTTACAAACGTGGGCAATCAATTAAAGCGATTATTGAAACCGTTCGAGAAACCAGCCGTGAACCGGAGATCGTGGTTTCAAGGCGTAGTTTGAAGTTTGTCCAACGGTTGTTTGAAATTGAAGTTCCTGAGATTTTTGACGGTATTGTTGAAATAAAGACGATCGCCAGAGAGCCTGGTGACCGAACGAAAATTGCAGTAACATCGAATGATAAGCGAGTTGATCCAGTTGGTGCCTGTGTGGGGATGAAGGGTGTCCGAATCCAGGCAATCGTTCGAGAGATGAACAATGAAAAAATTGATATTATACATTGGACTTCTGATCGCGAATTACTGATTCGCAGAGCAATGGCGCCAGTTATCCCACTCGAGCTTATCTACAGCCCGGAAGATCCAACGTCGGTGACTGTTGTGATTCAGGACGATCAGATGTCTATGGCAATAGGCAGAAGAGGACAGAATATTCGTTTGGCTAGTGAAATTACTGGTTCCCAGATTGAACCCGTACGTGAGAGCGAATATTATTCTGAGGATCTGCCCTTAGAGGAAGTAGAAGAACTTGAACCTGAAATCCTTGCGAAACTTAAAGAAGCTGGTTATGCTACAGCAGAAGAAGTTCTTGATGTTGGATTAGAGGGTTTACTCGATATCCCGGAAATTGATGAAGAGACGGGACGTAAGATTTTGGATACGCTGAACATCTATTTCGAATAGATGGCTGCCGGCAATCAAAAAAATGGAGTAGGATTTGGCGGCAAAGAAATCCCGCAAACTGTATCAGGTGGCAAAAGAGCTGAACCATTCCCACGAGACTTTAATAGAAGAATTAGAGTCACGCGGTTATTCTCTGCCCAAAAAACACATGACCCCTGTACCGGAGGAAATGTACGAAGAATTGCTTAAGTACTTTGCTCCCAAGTTGTATGCCAGCCACAAAGAAGAACTGCATCAAGCTGAAGCTGCCGAAAAAGCTAGAAAAACCCAGGAAGTTCGACAGGCGGATTTACAAGCTATCTTGCAGAGTGGGACAGAGGAAGTTGCAAAGAAACCCGCACCGACCGTACGTCAGCATGACCCCTCTTTCAAACCTGAAAAAGATTCAATAGAAGATAAGAAGGATATAAAGGAAGAACCTGTTTCGGTTGATTTAGAAGCTGAATCTTCAACTGAAGAAGCAGATTTGCCTGTTGCACCTAGAAAGAGGGTTGCTCCTTCCGTACGTGATTCCGCTCGTCCAATTCCTCAGGAAGAGAAGCCAGCAGCTAAAGTAGAAAAGGAAGTTGAACCTGAAGTTGCCGCTGAGGAGGTTTCACCACAAGCCCAAAAACAGACTTCTGTTCGCGGTGCGGTCAGCAATGACGACATTTTGCAGTATACACCTACTGAAAAAACACCTGAGAAACCCAAGCCAGAATCTACGAAGAAAAAGCAAAAGGATACTCCTGTAGCTGGTTCCTCTGAAGATGAGAAGGACGAGAGCAAGGACAAGAGCAAACGGAAGAGGAAGCGGAAAACTCGCAAGAAGGACAGTGAGCCTGAAGTCGCGAAAGATCAGCCCTGGGCAGGAACAGAAGATAAAAGCAGTGGCGGAAAAAAGAAGAAAAAGCGTGATCGCCGTAAGAGAAAGAAAGTTGACGAGAAAGAGGTTCAGGAGTCAATCCGCCTGACAATGGCGGCGATGGAAGATTCTGGCAAGAAGAAGAAAAGACGGCGTGTTGAACGTGATGTCGGAATTGTTGATGAAGAGGTGAACCTCCTGAAGGTTACTGAGTTTATCTCTACTGCGGAGTTAGCGTCATTGATCGATGTTCCGACAGGCGAGCTCATCCGTGAATGTCTGATGCTTGGTTTACGCGTGACGATTAATCAGCGTTTGGATCGTGATACAATTCAGATTCTCGCAGAGGAGCATGAGTATAAGGTAGAGTTTGTCGATCAGGTGGGCGAAGAAGAGCTGATACAAGAAGAAGAGATCGAGGACAAAGAGGAAGATCTTGAACCACGCGCACCGGTAATTACAGTTATGGGTCACGTTGATCATGGAAAAACATCTCTCCTTGATTATATAAGAGAAACCCGCGTTGCTGAAGGCGAAGCGGGCGGAATCACTCAACACATCGGTGCTTATGAGGTCAAGCACAAAGATCAGGTTATCACCTTCCTTGATACTCCTGGTCACGCCGCATTTACAGCGATGCGTGCCAGAGGTGCTCAAGCCACTGATGTCGTAGTTCTGGTTGTTGCTGCTGATGATCTGGTCATGCCGCAAACCAAAGAAGCGATCGATCACTCTAAAGCTGCAAATGTTCCGATGGTTATTGCTATCAATAAAATGGATAAACCTGGCGCAAATGCTGATAAAGTGCGTCGCCAGCTTTCTGAATACAATGTCTATGTTGAAGAGTATGGTGGTGATGTCTTGAATGCAGAGGTTTCAGCCAAGACTGGTGCAGGCATTGATGATCTGCTTGATAAAATTCTTCTATCCGCAGAGATTCTGGAGCTGAGAGCCAACCCGAACACTCTTGCCAGAGGGATTATTATCGAATCCCGTATTGAAAAGGGACGTGGAACTGTCTGTACGGTTCTCGTCCAGCGCGGTACATTGAAAGTTGGTGATGTTTTTGTCGCCGGACCTTATTTCGGACGTGTTCGTGCGATGTATGATGAAGTGGGTGGAAAACGCAAAAGTGCTGGTCCAGCTCAACCTATAGAAATCACAGGTTTTGAATCGGCACCACACGTTGGCGATCAGCTTGTTGCGTACAAAACCGAGCACGAAGCCAAAGAAGTTTCTTCAAACCGTCAACAACAGATGCGTGAACAGGAAATGCGACTGCGTGAAGGCTTCAAAGGAAACTTCCTGCAAAATATCGATGGAACAGATCGACGTGAGCTCAGACTTATCCTCAAGGGTGATGTTGATGGTTCAGTCGAGGCAATCGCAGACAGTCTGATGCGTCTGACCACTGATGAAGTGTCAGTTAAAATTATTCATCGTAGTGTTGGACCAATAAACGAAAATGATGTTTTGCTGGCGAGTGCTTCAAAAGCGATGATCATCGGATTTAATATCCATCCGAATCAAAAAGCTCGTGAAATGGCTCAGCGTGATGAGGTTGAGTTCAAAACCTACCGCATTATCTATGAGCTGATCCAGGATATTACTGATATCCTGACCGGCATGTACAAACGAGAATTTGTACAGGAAGTTGTTGGTGCAGCGGAAGTACGAAACCTCTTCAAGATTTCACGTCTGGGTGTGATCGCCGGTTGTATGGTCACCAGTGGGAAAATGGAGAAAAGCAATCGTGTACGTGTACTTCGTGATGGAGTCAGTATCTATGAAGGCGAGCTCGACAGCTTGAAACGTTTTAAAGACGACGCGAAAGAGGTTGCAACTGGATTTGAGTGCGGGATCAAGGTTGCGAACTTCAATGATATTAAAGTTGGTGATGTGGTTGAGTCTCTGGTCGAGGTTGAAGTCGAACGCGAAATTGAGATGGATACGCACGATAAATAAATGATTTGAATATGGCTGCCATTGGTTTACTGGAACTAGAACTTTCAATTCCCGAGTCAGCCTCGCTGAAAGATAAACGAAAAGTTATTCGCTCTTTTAAGGATCGTGTTCGTAATAAATTGAATGTTTCAATCGCAGAAGTCGGTCAACAGGAAGTTTGGAATCGCGCACATATCGCGGTTGTGACTGTATCAACCGATCGTGCCAGCGCGGATCAACGTCTGCGGTTAGTAATTGAAATAGCAGATTCTATTCCCGGGGCAGTCGTAATTGATCGGATGATTCAGTGGCTGTAACCCGTGAAGTTTGTAGTGAACTTGTATAATAGCAGGATTCGGCATAGCATTCTTGGATGATTTTTTATCAGGTCATTCTGCGAATCCAAAAAAAATTATGAAACAACCGACATCAAAACGAGCGATCAGACTCGGAAGTGAAATACAAAAGGTAGCTGGTGATTTTATCAGGCGAGTGGTTGAACCTCAACTGAGCAATGTATTAGTTACTGTTATAGATACACGGGTGTCTGATGATTTACGTCATGCAGAACTGGCGATATCAATCCACCCTCACGAAGAAGAGATAGAAGAACAAGCGAAAAAACTCGTATTACGAGCGGCAAGTAAGTTACGGAAAGAGGTTGCGACCAAAGTCCGTATGAAAAAATTGCCGGAATTCCGCTTTTTCTGGGATGACACAATGAAAAGTGCTGACCGGATTGAGCAGTTGTTGAACCACATAAACAACTCCCAATCCCCCCCCACAGAGGAATAAGGTGGCTCTTCCTGATATTATCCGGGAAATTCAGTCCTCCAATTCTTTTCTGGTAACAAGCCATATCCGTCCAGACGGCGATGCAATTGGATCGCTACTGGGAATGGTTCGGTTACTGCATGCCCTTGGCAAAGATGCCATTCCAGTCATGCATGATCCGACACCGGATAAATACAGCTTTTTACCTGATAGTGAAACGGTGAAAACCGTAAAAGAGGCAGAGAATTTCAAACCATTTGATTGCGCTGTAGTCCTTGATGTAGGTGACTTTGAGCGCATAGGTGATGTTCGTAAACTAATTAGTGACTCAACAAGAGTTGTAAATATTGATCATCATGTATCAAACAACGGATTCGGACATGCTGCATGGATCAGTTCCAGTTCATGTGCGACTGCTGAAATGTTGCTCGAGCTTTACCGGGAGATAAAAATCATCCCCGACAAAGAATCAGCAAATCAGTTGTACACAGGGATCATGACCGATACTGGCAGGTTCAGGTTTTCCAACACCTCACCAAGCTGCCTGGTTTCAG
Source organism: bacterium (assembly GCA_019912845.1). Lineage (GTDB taxonomy): Bacteria > Electryoneota > Electryoneia > Electryoneales > Electryoneaceae > JAIOHU01. Next base: position 18,827 of record JAIOHU010000102.1, on the reverse strand, counting down.
CCGGAAAGCTTGTTGAACTTGGTGCGAACCCTTCACGTATTGCTGAATTAGTGTTTTACAGGACAAATCCGAGGAATTTAGAAATATTGAGTAAGGTGTTGTCGCGTATCGAATTGTTTCAGTCTGAGCAGATCGCAACAACCTATATTTCCCTGGATGAGAAGGATGCTGATTCTGACGGATTTGTTGATGAATTGATGGGTATAAACACAATCGAGGTCGGTGCGATCTTCAATGAGGTGGAGAAAGATTACTTCAAAGTCTCATTAAGAAGCAATGGAGATGTCGATGTCTCAATGGTTGCAAATCAATTCAGGGGAGGCGGACACAAAAAAGCTGCCGGCTGCAGATTAAATGGTCCATTTCCTGAAGCAAGAGATACAATCGTCAAGGCATTAAAGGCTGTTCTTTGATGGATGAACTTTTTCCGGAACAGGATGGTTGGATATTCTTGATTGATAAACCTGAAGGCTGGACGTCCTTTGATGTTGTAAAAAAGGTTAAGTCAATCACCGGAATAAAAAAAATTGGTCACGCTGGTACACTTGATCCAATGGCAACTGGTCTACTGGTTCTGGCTGGTGGAAAGGCGACCAAAACGCTGACTGGTGGCTTGAGTGGCAGCAAACGATATACTGGTACAATACAGCTTGGTGCGAGTAGCCCAACATGGGATTCTGATGCTTCTTACATTCTAAAGGCGCATATCCCACAGTTTTCTGAAGAGACGATTTGTGCATGTCTTACTGAAATCAAGAAACAGGAAACTCAATTTCCGCCGATGATGGCAGCGATAAAAAAATCCGGGAAACGTTTTTACAAGCTCGCCAGGCAAGGTTTTTGGATTCTACGTGAAAAGAGAGAGGTAAATATCGAACGTCTCGACTATCTCGAGTACAACCCCGAACTGGCACAAGTTGCTATTGATGTTGAGGGGAGTGGTGGTTTGTACGTTCGTTCGATTGCACATGATCTTGGCTGTCTTCTGGGAGTTCCGGCATTGTTGCAGAGCTTGAGACGGACTGAAGTGCAGCCTTACAAAATAGATGATGCGATTTCACTTGATACCTTGAAAGAGTATTGGTCAAGGGCATGAAGGTATATACACTAGGTAAAGATAAAATCGAACGTGATCCCGAAGCGTCAGTCACCATCGGTACATTCGATGGTGTGCATCGAGGTCATTGTCAGATTCTGGATAAGATTTTAAAGAGCGGTCATGCGACGCTGGTGACGTTTAAACCTCACCCGCAGCATGTTTTTCGGGAAGACCCGACTGGGGTGCCGATCATTACGCCGTTGAGTGAAAAGGTGAGGAAGCTTGAACTGATGGGCGTCGAACGAGTTGTTGTGATCCCATTCAGCAAGGAATTTGCTTCAATTCCAGCAGAACAATTTCTCAAGAACATCCTGATCGATACGATCGGATTGAAACACCTGGTGATTGGCTTTAACCATTCATTCGGGAAAAATCGTGAAGGCAACGCCGAGTTTCTTGCGAAAAAATCTGAAGAGTACGGTTTTCAACTTTCGGTTGTTGGTGCTTTCACGCTAAATACGACGACAATAAGCAGCACTTTGATACGGAAAACCATCGCTAATGGTGATGTTGAAAAGGCGAATGAATATCTTGGCAATCCTTTCCGGTTGTTTGGTAACGTTGTCCATGGTGACGGCAGGGGAAGAGGGCTGGGATATCCAACTGCAAATCTGAAATTGGCTGAGGATCATCTGCTGGTTCCGGGTGAAGGTGTTTATACCTGCGCCATTTATCATGAAGGTCGACGATATCCGGGAATTGCTTCAATCGGACGATGCGAAACATTTGGAGAGCATCCCCTGGCTGTTGAAGCGCATATTTTTGACGAAACATTGAATTTATACGACAAATTGATTGCCGTTGAATTTTTGGAGTTCATTCGTCCGCAAGTGAAATTCAAGTCCGTTGAGGAGCTGTTAAAACAAATGCAAAAAGATGAGCTGCATGCTCGTCAGTTTCATGAAACATATAATGGTCAGACAGACCAACGTCCCTGTTATTAAACATTAAAATCTTAATACGAATACAACAAAAGAACACCAACATAGCGTAAGAGGAAAAAATGGCGCTGTCAAAAGAAACAACTGCGGAGATCATCCAGAAGTTCGGGAAGGATGATCAAGATTCAGGAAAAACTGAAGTGCAGATCGCACTCCTTACATCTCGGATCAATATGTTAACCGGTCATTTCCGTACCCACAGCAAGGATCACCATTCCAGACGTGGATTACTCAAGATGGTTGGTAAGAGACGTCGTTTGCTGGACTTTCTCAAATCAAAAGATGTTCAGAAGTACAGAGATTTAATCAAGGAACTTGGTATACGTCGCTAAACCCACAAAGGTGGTTTACGACTAATCCAGGTCTCCAGGCATCATGGTGCAGTAAGATTTTCTTGGTGCGTTCAAGCTGTGACATACTGTGAAGCGTTGTCCGAATTACCAGCGAGCGTCATTCCTGCGAAGGTGGGCATCCACAATGTGGGTTCCCGTTTCCGCTGGAATGGCAACTTATTTCTTGCGAGACAACAAATTATTCAGCTTGAATTCCTCCAGAATACAATTCACTCCGCTTGGCAGACCTGACATGGAGGATAAAAATGGTAATTAAGAAAGAGATCGAACTCGGCGGCAGGAAATTATCCGTTGAGATCGGCAAAGTTGCACGGCAGGCTGACGGTGCAGCATGGGTTCAATACGAGGACACTGTTGTATTGGCAACGGTTGTCTCGAGAAAAGAACGTGGTGATAATACAGATTTTTTCCCCTTATCTGTCGACTATCGCGAAAAAATGTACGCTGGCGGGAAAATTCCCGGAGGCTTCTTCAAACGTGAAGCACGTCCTCACGAGAAGGAAGTCCTCGTTTCACGTTTGATCGATCGTCCCATTCGCCCGCTTTTCCCTGATGGCTATTACAATGAAACGCAGGTTTTGATCAGCGTACTTAGTCATGATGGCGAAAATGAAGGCGATATTCTCGGCGCGTTGGGTGCAAGTACAGCATTGATGGTTTCGGACATCCCCTTCCTTGAACCTGTCGCTTCGGTAAATGTTGGCAGGATTGACGGGAAATTCATATTGAATCCACTCTCATCGGAAAAGGATCAATGTGATATGCACCTGCTCGTCAGTGGTACAGCAGATGCAATCGTCATGGTTGAAGGTGAAGCGCAGGAAGTCGATGAATCAGAATTTCTCGATGCCATCAACTTCGCACACGAACCAATCAAGCAGCTTGTCCAGCTTCAAAAAGATATTGCCGCTGAAATTGGAAAGCCAAAACGTGAGTGGGAAGCCTTTGTCATTCCTGAAGAGATTCAGAATCGTGTGAATGAACTGGCTGCATCAAAGGTTGATGCGACTATTTTAATTCAGGAAAAAGCCGAAAGAAGAGAAGCTCAAAAAGCTTTGAAAGATGAAATACGTGAAACTCTTGCAGAAGAATTTCCCGAGCAGGAGAAATTGATCGGGTGGGCACTCGAAAAGATTCTCAAAAAAGCGATGCGTGCTCGAGTTCTCAAAGATAAAGTTCGTCTTGATGGACGTGGTCTCAAAGATATCAGAGAGATCAATGTCGAGGTTGACGTTCTCCCCAAGGCTCATGGCAGCGCGCTTTTCACACGTGGGCAAACCCAATCTCTCGCAGCATGTACGCTCGGAACTAAAATGGATGAGCAGAAGATTGATGATCTTGAAGCAAATTACTGGAAAACCTTCATGCTCCATTACAACTTCCCGCCGTTCAGCACAGGCGAGGTAAAAAAATTCCTCGGTACTGGACGACGTGAACAGGGACATGGTCATTTAGCCGAACGTGCGCTGAAGAATCAACTCCCACCCTGGGAAGAATTTCCATATACCGTGCGGATCGTCAGTGATATTCTCGAATCCAACGGTTCATCTTCAATGGCTTCGGTTTGTGCTGGTTCAATGTGTGCAATGGATGCTGGTGTACCCCTGAAGGCATCTGTCGCCGGTATCGCCATGGGGCTTATCATGGAGGGCGAGGAGTTCGCTGTCCTCTCTGACATTCTCGGCGATGAAGATCATCTTGGTGATATGGACTTCAAGGTAGCCGGTACCAAAAATGGTATCACTGCTTTCCAGATGGATATCAAAATCGAAGGCTTGCCGAAAAACATCATGGCGTTGGCACTCGATCAGGCGAAAGAGGGACGGATGCATATCCTGAACATCATGGATAGTTGCATCGCCGAGCACAAGCCGACACTCGCCGCAAATGCACCTCGTATTCATTTCATGTCCATTGATCCTGATAAGATTGGTTTGGTGATTGGACCGGGTGGCAAAAACATCCGTCAAATTCAGTCGGAGCATAACGTCAACATCGATATTGATGATGACGGTACACTTTGTATTTCTTCCACCAGTGATGAGTCCTCCGAAGGCGCAATGTTGGCACTGAAAAACATGCTTCAAGAGCCGGAAGTGGGCAAGGTCTACAATGCAACAGTCCAGAAGATAATGGACTTCGGCGCGTTTTGCGAGATTTTCCCTGGTAAGGAAGGCTTGCTGCACATCTCGGAAATTGATTACAAACGTATCAATGCGGTGAGTGATGTTCTCGCTGTCGGCGATAAGGTAGAAGTACAGTTGATCAAAATTACTCCTGAAGGAAAACTCGATTTATCACACAGGGTTCTGCTTCCAAAACCTGAAGGATATGTTGAAAAGCCCAAACCACCACGTGGCGGCGGCGGCGGTGGACGTCCCAATCGTCCCTTCAACAAACGAGGTTCGAACGACCGCGGTGGAAATCGCTAAATCAATTACAACTATAGCTCTAATACCCCTCAGGTCTTCTGACTTGAGGGGTTTTCTGTTTTTTGGGCGAGTATGAATAAAATTGGCTCTTCGCTATTTTGTGTGGGTAGAGAATTAGGAGTGTAAACATCGTCATTGCGAGGAACGTAGTGACGCGGCAATCTCACGCTAACCTAAAGCGAGATTGCTTCACTACGTTCGCAATGACGTCCATTCAGAAGCCCAAGTTATTACCCATAAGAAACAGCGAGGAACCATAAATTTATACCATTCCGTGACTAGATGATACAACAATTGCGGAACGGTGTGCGCCACCGGTCCCCACAAGGAACACCAATGGAGTGAGGGCTACTCAGGGCATATACACAGCTTTCGTGGTTGCAAGGTGTTGACCGCTTTTCGTCCAACGTACAAAATAGACTCCACCAGCCAACCCCGCAGACGGTGTCCAGGTTTGTTCGAATGTACCAGACCGGCTTGCCACAAAATGCTGGGTGGAAACCAACTCACCTGTCAATGAATATACAGACCACTTGTAAGTTCCGGGATATTCAAGGGAAACCCGTAATGTAACGGTACCGTTAAATGGATTGGGAAAGGTGGAAAGCAGGTTGAAACTCTTCACCATTTCAGACGGTGTAACCGGTGAAACAGCTTGATCACTGCCCGCAAGAGTTCCATCGGGATAAATTTTGTAAAGAAGCAACATACTTCCATGATCTCTGAACAAATTTGACAGGATTAGCGAACCATCCGAAGTCAAAACAGCAAGAATTCCACTGGAAGATCCATCAGTGAGTGGACCGATTCTCACCGGTTCATCCCAGAGATTTTCAGCAGTGGCACCATCAACTTTTCTTGTGGTCAAGTAATAATCATGAACTTCCCCAATAGATACATAGCATATGTAGAATACATCACTGGAAGAATCATAGCGTAATATTGGATCCACATAAGAATCCACACTTTCTTCATCCGGATTATTCAATAAGATAGAAAAATCTTCATAATATTCCGAGTAATCCGAATTGATTCTGACCAAGAAAACTCCTGAGCGGTATGCTCCAGCTCTAGCAAAACCACTGTCTGGGGTTGAAACAGCGGAGGAGTTACCGTGAGCAAAATCGATATTATCCTGACCCTCCAAGCCCCAGGGGAGATCGCCATTGTACATGACATGCTGCACACCTCCAGTACTTCCAATCACAAAACATCCACCCGTACGGTCCTTTACTGCATGATATCCACCACTCCAGCCATCAACCACAAGCTGGGGTTGAGCATTGGCAAAATCCTCCGTGTGAAGCATGTGACGATAGTATGTACCAGGACCCGAACCCCAGGCAAGATGGACACCGCCGGAATCATCAGGAACAGGTTCAGGACCGTAAATAGTACCTATATCCCCTACTAAACGTTGATTCCTCATTTTTTTGGTGCCATCAGCATTCATCCCGCAGATATAAAGATTAGTTGATAAATCACGGAAGTAAAACGCCCAGAAACCATTGTTACCGTCTGTGACAATACGACGCCATCCACTTTCATTGCCATTTGTTGTCCAGGACACTCGTGAATCAAACGGATCGAACAACCTCTCCCCTTCTGCAGTGAACCGTTGACCATATATGCACATTCGTCCATTGGGATGAAGACCGAAATTGGAATATGCCACCATCAATTCATCCCCTTCTACCGGGAGAATGTCCATCAGGATATTTGTAACTGCCAGCGAGTCGGGGGTGAGTGTGACAGCGGAGGAATCGAAAAGGAGATAACCATCCGCTGTTACTCGTTGAATGTAGGATTGATACCCACAATTCCAGCCAATCCAGGCACCACCATCTTCTGTAGCAGCAAGTTTCATTGAACCTGTGACACAAATATCTGTGCCTGCTGCGCGGTTACCAAGTGACGACCACTGGGCAGACACACTGGATGAAAGCAGGTAGAAGAATACTGTTACAAGGAGAAGCTGGTATTTCATTTGAAAATCCATCAATTGGTGCAAATTCTATTATTTCAAGATAACGAATTTTTTGGCTTGAGAAAAACCACGTGCCTGCATAGACATAAAATATACATACTTGGCAAGTCATATAGTTTATCAAAATCCAAGCAGGAAAACCAGTAGTAAGCTGCAGTTCACACCATCCCTTCAACAAAAGAGGTTCGAACGACCGCGGTGGAAACCGTTAAATCATTTACAGCTACAGCTCTAATACCCCTCAGGTTTAATGACTTGAGGGGTTTTCTGTTTTTGGTGAGTATGATTTTCTTATTCAAATAGTCTACTAGTATATCTTTATGTAGCAAATATACATTTATTACTTTAATATTTCGTTGAAAAATCTTGACTAATAAGTAGTAGTGCTTTAAACTAAGATATATTCGTCCTTTCTAGCTCAATAAAAAAGGCTTTATTCCTGAACATGAGTTTTATAGAGTGTTTACGATACAATTTTATTGAGGGATTTGTGCTATGAAACTAGTTTGTCGTGCCATACTCTTTATTTTATTTGTGAATATAGGTGCTTATTCGCAGGTAATGTTGGAGCGAAATACCTGGGAATTCGGAGGCTCGTTTCAGTATGAATCAAAAGGTGGCGAAAGTCATGAAAGCCTGAACAATGATGGTGTAAATGTTCGATTTACTCCACAAGTTGGATATTCAATCGCAGATCGTTTTATAGTTGGTGCAGAAGTAGAGTTATACACAAGTGAAGAGGGTACGTACAAGTCAAGAGATTTACGTTTTGGATTATTTGGGGCTATTTATCATAAACCAATTGGAAACGGCAATCCTTTTGGTCAACTTACTTTCAGTAATGGTGATATAAAAAACGAAAACACCTATTTCAAGCAGGAAATCGTGTACACATCTATCAGTGCCGGGGTAGGCTATTTCGTTCCACTTGGTGATTGGGTCAGTATTTCACCATTGCTGGAATATACATTCGACGTCTATAAAAGTAAGAATGCTTCTGATGACTTGAAATCCGGGCATGTTATTGAATTTTCAATCGGACTCAGCTTTTATCACAAGTTTAGCAAGTAGTTGATCAAATTCAAGATAATAGTAGAGTAGCACTTCAATTTTGCTTTCGCACTATTTCCAGCCGTGTGCTGTTTTACACTGGGAGGGCAGCCATGCCAGGTCATCGTATTCAATATATTCTTCAAAACAGAATCGTAACTGGAATAGTAGCCTCGTCACTACTGTTGTTAAATTTGTCAGCAATCACTTGTGCTTCCGAAAATACTTCGAACAATCGCTTTGCGATTTCAGCAGGCATTGACCATGCCTGGACTACTCATGATGATGAATTAAGTCTGGATTACCAACCTGACTGGCTGTTTGAAGGACATACTGGCTATTTCCTTTCTATGAGTGTTGATTACAAAGAAAACGTAATTTTTAGAGATGTTACTATGGCGCTCAGGCTATCCTACAACTCTTACAAAGCCAATTTCCAGTATTGGAACCGAATGGAGGTAGGAAAACTAAATGCGAGGGTTATACGTATTGATCCATTCATATTACATGGAAAATTGAAGCATACAAAAATAAGCATTGAAGTAAATCCAATCGGATTCAATTTTCTTAGTGGTACTGTGAGCCAGGATAAAAATTATTATCTCTACTACCCAACTGAAGACTACTTATTCCTTGTCGAGAATATTGAACTGGAACAGAATTCCATGGGATTCTGTCTGTTTGGAGTTGGGATGTATTACGAAATTCTTGAACCAAATCTGAAAGTTGGCGTGGAAACTATGTTACTTCAATGGGATAATCCCAAAGTCACCTTCAAAACCTATGGAGGTGATTTTGTAGAGAATTCAGCCGATCTTAATGTATTGTTTCCCTTCAATTTGCGATTATCATATCATTTTTAGTGGAATTATAAGAAACAATAAAGGCGTACTTATGCAGTTTTAAGGGTAGATTAAACTAAAATGGGGAGATTCCAATGAGTCAGAAAGTGTTTATCTGTTGTCTATTCACCTTATTGCTCGTGTCAGTTGGACTGGCACAGAGTGAATTCCCAACACAGACCTTAGATACAACAAGTGTATCTATTCAGGAGCTGGATCGTCAGATTATGGAAGCGGAGCAGCAGAAGTCAAGCGGAACGATGATGGCAGTGCTGGGAGGTGTATCCTGTGCTGTCGGTTTTGCTTTTATCCCTTATACCACCTATGACGAAAATCTACGCGAAGAGGAGCATGGCAATGCACCTATGTATTACTTACTTGAAATAGGTGGTGCCACACTTCTAACTGCAGGATTGTTAAAGAGTTCGAAAGCGAAGGACCGTATCACTGCTCTTAATCATAAGAAAATGATGATGTCTCTGAATCCGCAAATGTATCGGGATGGGGTAGGAGTGTGTCTATCATTCAGATTCTGATTATCATAGGACGATATAAAGGTTGGATCTACTTTCAGTGTAAGTGTTCAGAATCAAATAATCTGAAATCATACTGTTATAATTGGGGGTTACGATGAGGACAGAAATAATGTGGACAAGGTTTTCAAGTACATTGATTGCATGCGCTGTTTTAATCGTACTTTTTTCGGGATGTGCGACAAAGTATACAATGCCACTGGATGCCACTCCACCGTCTCTGGATGTAAATAAAAATTCGATAGTACTGTTTACTCTGCACACCGCGAATAAAATTGCAGAATCATACGAGCCGGAAGTGAAGTTTGTTACAATTGAGAACGTTAAAGGATTTAAGAAGAAATACAAGGTCATACGAAGCTATGATTTTCAGGAAAATTTATACTATTCTTTCCTCATCAGTGCGGATTTACCACCTGGAGAGTATCGAATAACAGAGGTTCAGGGGATTGGGAGATCAACTCTTATTCTGGGACAGTTCAAATTTAATATTCATCTCCATTTTACTGTACCGGAAAATTCTATTGTCTACCTGGGACGGATTGAAATGATCAACCGTACACGCAAAGATGGGGAACCACGCTCTGGCGGGGTACTTCCACTGATAGATCAAGCTGCCTCTGGATTTGCAGGGGGCACTTTTGATGTAAATATACTGGATGCGAGCGAAAAAGATTTGTCCTTTATTAAGAAGAAATATCCACAGTTAAAAGCGCAGGAGCTTAAGGTTATCTTAGCTAGAAAATGATATGCTTCAATAGTCATAGCTTTCTACATCAACAAATCAGCCAAGAGATTATTCCTGGCTGATTTGTTGGTTAGTTACAGGCTATCCTACATACACATTTCCGAAATAATAGACAAAACGATAGCACTCTTACCAGGCGGAGTAAGATTGCTACCGTTTTCCAGTCTATCTGGATTGGGCTCAGAATGTTAATATTGGACTGCGGTTGGCAAGGTGCAGGGTCGGTCACTCCGACGTATTCTTGCCTTTGTCTTTCAACAACCGTTTCAACAGCATGTTGGTGACCATTTCAGCCAATTTCTCAACTTGCGGATCGACCATCTCATCTGATCCTTCAGGGTTGTCAATTCGTTCGAGACGTTTTCTTGCACCTTCAAGTGAAAGACCTTCTTCGTAAATCAGTTGTTTCAGGGTTTCGATTTTTTCAACCGCATCATGGTTGAATCGTCTCTGCCCACCTTTGGTCCTTGCAACTTGCAAGTAGTCCCGAAACGCTAACTCCCATTTTCGGATGGTCGGTGTCGCAACTCCCGTAATGGCGTTAACTTGAGAAATTGAATAGAGCACCTTGCTGGAGTCCTGATTTTGTTGATCAGTCATAATTCACCTCTCCAGCGGGGAGTTGATGCTCCCACATATTCAAATAGCGACTGTAAGCCTCTTGCCAAAGACTTTCCTTCACTTTCTCTATCGGCAGAATGGGGTAAGACCTTTAATCGGTTTTCATTGATGGAAACCTATGAGAAGGAAGGAGCATGCGGGGTTGAAGCATGCTGGTAGAAAAAGGTAAAGTAAAAATGAGGTATTCTTACGCTATACTATTATCGGATGAAAAAGAAATTTCTTGATATCAAATGAGAGACATCGATTATTCCCAGCGAAACAAACGTACTGCTAACAATAGACAGACAAACATTGTACCGATAACTACGCTCATTTCAATGTAATAATCGCTCCATTTGCCCTCGAACCAGAAGCCTTGAATTATACGAATTACATGGGTTAATGGTATAAACTCTGACACCTTCTTTAAGAATTCCGGCAGGATTTGATGCGGTATCGCAGCTCCTGAGAGGAAGAGCATCGGAAAGAAGAGTATGTTACCAACAACCTGAGCCATACGTGCTGTGGGGGCAATCGCAGCGAGAAGATAACCCAGCGCAAAAAATGAGAATGCACTGAGTACAAACCAGACGATTACTCCGAACGGGTCACCGGGTAGCCTGAGGTTGTAAATCAGCTTGCCCAGAATAATGAGAAGAATCATCCCCGCTGAAGTCGTTATGAAGTTAGCGAAAACATCCGATGCCAGGTAAACGATCGGACGTATCGGACTGCACTGGAGACGTCGTAGGATCTTGTGTTCACGTTGAGCAGCGGCATTAACCGGTATACTCATTAATCCTACTGTTGCGATGATCATCCCGATAAATCCACCGGTCAGCAAATCTACGTTGCCGTATCCATTCAGTTGAGGGATCGGTTTGTTACCATTGCCAAAGATCGCACCAAAAAGGAGAAGCAGCATTGTTGGAAACATAAGCGTAAAGAAAAATGCTGCGGGTTCACGTAGAAATAATTTGAGTTGAATTTGTGTGAGCTTGAGAAATCCTTTCACGATTCAGTATCTCCCGCATTTGAACTATGATTGTTCACTGTTCGATAGGATGAACCGGTTTTGGTGAGAAATACATCTTCCAGGTTGGCTTCCTTAATACGAAGCGTGCGTATCTCGGCTCCCATGTTTGCCAGTGTTTCCACAACATCGACTACTAAACGATTCGAGGATCCGCGTACAATCAATTCCACTCCTTTCCGTGTTACCTCTGAAACAGTTTCCAGTTCATTCAGTTTTGCTGTATCAATCGCCTCAATTAAAGTGATCTCTACACGCTTATCTTCATCCAGCTCATTGATAAGGTTGTTTACACTGTCCAGTGCCAGTAGTTCACCCTTATGAAAAATCGCCACACGATCGCATAAAAATTCTGCCTCTTCCATGTAGTGAGTCGAGAGAACCACTGTTTTACCGCGTTCACGTAGACCAGAAATCATATCCCACATGGAACGTCTTGCATGTGGATCTAGCCCTGTGGTCAATTCATCGAGAAAGACCAGCTCTGGGTCATTTATCAGTGCGAGAGCGACAAAAAGACGCTGCTTCTGCCCGCCGGAAAGTTGTGAGAAATAAGCATTACGTTTTTCTGAAAGCTGAACGGATTCCAACAGCTCCTGCGCATCGACGAATCGTTCATAAAACTGAGAAAACATATCAAACGCTTCCCAAACCTTCAAACGATCGGGTAAAGCTGCTTGCTGCAATTGCATCCCAACTCTTTGCCGTAATTTCTTACTGTCCTTGAGGGGATGTAAGCCAAGGATAGAGATCGTGCCGGAGTCGGGAGTACGTATTCCCTCCATCATTTCGATGGTAGTGGTTTTGCCAGCACCATTTGGACCAACAATACCAAATATCTCACCGCTTTCTACCTTGAACGAGATATCCTTTACCGCAGTGATGTCTCCATATACTTTGCGTAAATTATTTACTTCGATGACGGGCATTCTTCAACTCGAGCTTGAATTGTTATTTGCTGGAATGTAGAAAAGTCCATCTCCTCATAAAAGTCGCTGGATAATTTTTTAAAAGTAATTCGTTGTTGGAGCGTCCATCTGGCATTTCCCCCAAAGATCGTTTAGCTTTATACCAAACAGCGTGAGGAACTGATGGACACCTGGACAGGCTTTGTATTGGGTTTTTTGGGGAGCTTTCACTGCGTGGGGATGTGCGGTCCAATCGTACTTGCCCTGTCAAATGATGCTCGTGGAAAGCTACCCTATTTGGTGAACCGTTTGATATACAACCTTGGACGTGTGATTACGTACTCTTTCTTGGGAATCATCGCTGGACTCATAGGTAAATCGATACGAGTTGCAGGCTACCAGCAATACCTTTCCATTGTTTTGGGAGTGCTGATACTGGCGGGTGTGCTGACACCAAATCGTATCAGCCAGAAGTTTATTTCAAAAGTCGGCTTGAATCGTGCATTTTTTCGCGTAAAACGTATCTGGGGATCTTTGTTCAGCAATCGAAATGCCCCCTCGATGCTGGCGATTGGTGTTCTGAACGGCTTTTTGCCATGTGGTTTCGTCTACCTCGCCCTGGCAGGTGCTATCTCTACAGGTGGGATTCTTTCCAGCGCAACTTACATGGCGTTCTTCGGGTTGGGTACAATTCCAATCATGCTTGCAACTGCATTTGCAGGAAATATCCTCGGTGCACCGCTAAGACAATTCGTGCATCGTCTCATACCAATTGGAGCGGTATTGTTGGCGACGCTTTTCATTCTCAGAGGATTATCGCTTGGTATTCCCTATGTAAGCCCGAAAATCGGTGTCGAGAAGAAGGATGGCGTTGATACTGTGATCATGGATTGTTGCCACCCGGAAGACTCCCAATAGGATTGCTATTCCTTCTCATTATCTTCATAATGTTTGTAGTACGAATACCCATAAGAATAATAGTAGCTATATGGGTTTTTGTATCGGTATGAGAAATAATAAACATTACCATAGCGTTTTTGAGCATGGTTGATAATCACACCGTGGATACGGACATTCAGGTTGCGTAGCACAGAAACCGCATGCCCCATACTCTTAACCGTTGTAAATTCTGATTTGACCACCATGATCAATCCATCTGTGCTTGAAGCAAGCAGCCGTGAGTCAACCGCAAGAATGACCGGAGGTGTGTCGATCAGGACGAGATCATAACGTTCACGCAATTCTGCGATAACCGCCTTCATCTTTCTTGAGGCAAGCAGTTCTGCCGGATTTGGTGGGGAGGAGCCCGCTGAAATGATATGCAGATTATCCGGTTCCATCGGGCGGATGATCTCATCAAGCCCAACTTCATCGAAGAGATAATTTGTCAGACCAGGTTTACGTTCCATACCCCAGTACTTATGCTGCGTTGGACGTCTCATATCGCAGTCAATGACTAATACCTTAGCACCACCCTGAGCGGCAGAAATCGCGATATTCAGTGTCGTCAAGGATTTACCTTCGGAGGGAGAAGCGCTTGAGACGACAAACACTTTTTCCTTCCGATCATTGGCGATGAACAACAATGAAGTCTTTGCTGCACGATAGGCTTCCGCAGTGGGAGATTTTTCTTCGAACTGTGTTAATCTGCGTTTGCCCATTGTTTCTGGATTCGTATCTCTTTTATTTTTTCCCAGTTTTGGCAGGGAAATTTTCGCATCTTTGTCCAAATGAGGTATTGTACCAAGAATTGGCAATCCGAAGTTCTCGGTTACATCTCGTTCTTCTTCGATGGTATATGTAATCAGATCAAACAATATTGCAATACCAATACCTGCTGAAAGCGCAAAGCCCAGCGCTAGAAGCAGTTTTAACGGGGTGTTTCTTGCAATAGGAGTGGCATCTCTTGGGGGGTCAATAACTTTTAACCCACCGAGTTGGGAAACGAGGCGAATTCTGGCTTCTTCACGTTTCTCAAGCAAAATTTCAAGGGTTTTCTTTAATACATCTCTGGCACGCACCAATTTGGTGTACTCCAGAATGTCTTTGGAGATATTGGGATGTTCTCTCTCAAACCTATCAAGTTGAATCTGATAGTAAGAAACTTGATTCTCTATCTTTTTTCGTTCCAGGATTGAAGATTCGAGCACACCTTCCAGATTCTGCAAGGTAAACCCGGGCAATCCTGATCCAGTACCTGTTGAGGAAGTAGAAAGCATCCCGACCAGATTGGAGACAATTTCGTTTCTGCGCTCATGCAAGTTCAAGCTGTCGCTAACCGACAAATTTCCCTCACCGAGTTGCCTACGGATATTTGCCAGTTCCTGTCTTAGTTCACCAACTCTTTCTGCATTAGGTGTCAAGGTTTTATCAGAAATATTTTGCAGAAATCCCTGAATCTGGTTTTCGTAGGATTCTATATTGAGATTTATCATCTCAAGCTTCGCTTCAGCTTCAGTCAGGTTCTGCTCAATATCAAATAGTTCTTTACCTACACCGGCATCTACATCCGAGACATGAAAGTTATTTGTTCTAAGGAAATTCTGCAGGTCTTCTTCGGCCTCGAGGCTTTTCTGATTTGTAACTTCTAACTGATCTTCAAGGAACTCGACAACAGCCTGAGTTTCCTGCTGATCGAGGGTACTTATCCTGTCCTGAAAGACATCAATTGCTGTTTCAGCAAATGCTCGGGTATATTCCTGCTTTGTCGATACGGCACGTATCGTAAACAAACCGGGTTGACGTGGATCCCTCACAAACGAAATAGCACGTCCTGCAGCATTATAGATTGAGTCCCCCTTGGCTACTTCCGGGTAATTTGCTGCAAATTCTCTACCGATGTCTTGCTTGTAGTTATGGCTTTTCAGGATTGAGATATAATAATGTTCAGGTTTTGATTTAGACCCTCCACCACCACTCAGGGCTTCAAACCCCAAAACCCCACTATCCTTGATGGATACCATGATTACAGCTTCAGATTGATACTCACGATCTACATTCAAAAAAACATAGAGTGCTATACTTGTGATAATAGCAACCGACAGTATGGGAATCCACGGTCGCTTGAGTACAGAAAATAATGCTGACAGAAATGTTATTTGACGGAACTGTTGCTTCTTATCAAAAGCATCAGTTGAACTTGTCTCGTTGTATATAGTAGTTTCTTGCATTCAGATATTCTCTAGTCTAATCTTAATTATCAGAGGAAAGCGCGATCTATAAGGACAATGGTTGTCAGGACATAACCAAGATCTCGAAAGAACC
This sequence comes from bacterium, assembly GCA_019912845.1. Classification (GTDB taxonomy): domain Bacteria; phylum Electryoneota; class Electryoneia; order Electryoneales; family Electryoneaceae; genus JAIOHU01. Next base: position 3,034 of record JAIOHU010000102.1, on the reverse strand, counting down.
TACCCCAAAATTCCCATGATTCATAAAGTTTATAGGAGCCAACAACGACTACATCACCCGGATAGACCCGTGGTATCTGATTTTCCAAGCCATCGTTAATTAGACGCCTGACGTCTACCTTTTCACCTACCAGGTGGTCATCAACCTTCTTATATAAAGTAACTCGTCCCAGGTGACCTGATTCATCTACTCCACCAGCTACGTTGATGACATCAAGAAGTGTACTCTCCAAGCCTGGAACAATCGGGCCAGGTTTTCTTACTGATCCAAGCACCTGAACAAATGACTCGCGAATTTTCACTGGAACGACAATAATATCACCAAATTGTAGTTCAAAGATATTGAGAATATTATTGTCCAGACGGTACATTTCAAGAAGATTGACTGTAAATCTTTCTCTTTTACCCTGGCTGTTCGTACGCACCACCAGTACATTCCGTTCATCTCCTGCTGCAGTCATTCCGCCAGAAAGCACTATTGCTGACTGGATATCGACTGGCTGAACCAATTCCTTCAAGCCGGGAGATTGAACTGCACCTAACACTCGAACATCAATCGTTGTATAAATGGACACATCAATGAAGAGGCGCGGTTTTTCAACATAACGTTGCAGAATGGGTGAAAGGATATCCCTTAATTCATTAACTGTCATGCCTTCAATGGGCACATTCACCAATAGCGGGTAATCTGTGGTGCCATCCTGTGAAACTCTGACAATCTGAGATAATTCAGGATGACCGAGAACTGTAATGGTAATGGTCTTACCCGGAACGATCACATCGGCTTGTGCAAAACAGGCAATTGAAAGGACAAAAACCAAGGTGACAACAGCAAAAAATCTGTGTTTCATATTATTCATTCTTATTCTTTGTAACCAATCGTATTTATATATTAAAAGTGAGAATCTCTGGAAAATAGGACACCACGTCCCAGATATCAATCAAGGCATCTGTACGGCATTCTTTGGAATCCAGGGCAGTCTTTGTTTCATCAAAACGTACGAATACTGAATAAAATGATACCAATCATCTGCACTCTTATCGTATACCAGAGAGTAAGAAAACTCAAATGGACCATTCGGACTGCGTAACCCTAGCCCGCCTGTATATATCTCCCGAGATTGAACTTCAGCATAACCAGTTCGCACACGATAGGCAGCACTTGGAATCCATTCAATTCCGACTCTCCAGTTGTCTCGCGCGTCATTCACATCATACCAGTCATCGAGAAACACTGAAGAGCTAACAATCCCTATACCAAGATTGTAAGAAGCACCATAATCAAACCTTCTTGGTAATGTTGAGAATCTATTCCCTCCAATCACCAAGTTTCGAGCGACGAGCCCCAGGGTTGCTCCTCTATATGTTTTCCCAAGAAAGCCAATATCTATCGGTACACCAAAGATCCACTTGCCACTCGGCTGCTTTTCTGTAGCCATTTTAATATGGATTGCGGCCGGTGCTTTGGGATGAAATCCATAAGCTATCGGTAGCCCCATCTGGATATTTTGATAGTGATCCAAGCCTCGAAATTCATGCCACCCCTGCAATGCTAGAGCAGCAGGTATATTGTAATCAGTTTGCTTGTTGTAAAAATGAAACCACCAGGCTCCAGCGGGGTAACGCCAGCTATATGGCTGAAACCCACCGCCAGTGCTTAATGTCTGCCAAACAAGCGAAGCTGGATTATGATAAATAGCAGTTGGATCGTCCCAAAGTGCAGTGGTTGCCCCAGCCATTCCAGGCCCCCTGGCACCAATTGGGTCAAAAGGCAAATCTCGTCCACATGCCAAACCGCTGAGTACTATAACTGCAAGCATTAAAGAGACGATTGCCGTACCTGTGCGATTCGGGATATTGATAGAAGATGGCATTGGGCAAACGTAAGTCTCAATAGGAGCAATCGCAAGATTTCAATTTTCTCTCAGGTACCTTGGATTATAAAAAGAACTCCCTTACCTTGTCCGGCTAAATGTGTGACTATATCTTAATGAATAGTACTATTTTTCCAGTTAACTAATTTCCCTGGGATCATCCATAAAATTCAAATACAGGGAAGACAACTTTAGAGGTTTACCATGAAGCGCCAACTATTGATTCTGGCACTACTCTTAATTTCGGTTTCCGCTCATGCACAATTAGACGCACGATACCATACTCTTCCTGAAATTCACGAGCTATTGTTTGATCTTCAGGGTGAATATCCAGATCGTATCGCCATTGATTCTATTGGTCATAGCCAGCAAGACAGTTTGCCGATATATTTAGTGAAGATTTCTGATGATGTGCAAGTCGACCTGGATCGTCCTACAGTCCTGTTCGTAGGTCACATCCATGGTGAAGAAATTCTGGGTATTGAAATCTGCTTAGATGTAATCCAGGATCTTGTCACCAATGATCGTCCCCAATTTCGTCAATCCAGACAACAATTGGAAACTTATTTTATTGTGACAATGAATCCAGAAGGATTAAATGTTGTTCACGGTATAGGAGACCCGGAGGAGCTAATTCTGGGTGCGGATTATTCGTATCGAAAAAACAAACGAGATAATGTTGGTGATGGGCGATTTCGTTACCAGATATCTGGCGATGGTGGAAATGATACCTCTGGTGTTGATTTGAATCGTAATTTTGAACCCAATTGGATTCAAGGGGACTCACTTTATACCGGTCGTCCACACAATGAATGGCTGGACTACTACAAAGGACATTCGCCGTTCAGCGAAGCAGAAGTTCAGGCGATGGTTTACGCCCATGAACTGGTTCAACCACTGTTTGGCACCACTATCCACTCTTCACGTCAAGGTGGCTTATCCGAGAAGATATTTTATCCCTGGGATTGGGGCGGAGATGGTGACAAAGTGGCACCCGATCAGGATATCCTTGATGACTTTGCCACAGAATTTGCTCTGAAGTGTGATAAGCAGGGCGGTGGACACTTTACACCTGGACGTTCCGGTGGTCGTAACGGAAAAAGGCACGACTGGTCGTACGCCTGGGGTGGATGGATTACTGTAGAGACAGAGACCTCCAGC
>JAIOHU010000101.1 GCA_019912845.1 bacterium | reverse complement strand
TCCCGAGACAGATCGACATCACAAATATAAATGACTGCCTGAAAACTGATAAAAACAAAGAGGGTTGAAACCGTGTGGTTACAACCCTCAATATCAAAATTTGACTATTCGTTTATCTTATCCAATTCACTGGGATAACTGATTCGTAGCGACTTAAAGCCATGAGCTTGAATATGCATGCCTAGATACAGTAATATAATTGAAACAGTTGGAAGTGTTCCAAGTGATTCAAGTGATATCGCCATACCCACACCAAACACCAATGCACCGATCAATCTTACTTTGAAACTTATATTCATCCTGCCAACCTTCCCGATCCCAGTTTTCAATGAGCTTCCAGTCGAACTTCTTCTCCTTACTACAAACCAACAGATAAACATGAAATCAAACTATTTCAAATAGATCATTCTGGAATTTATACTCTGGGAAGCGGATTGAAGTTGGAGAATATAAATACCGGATGCCATATTCGCCGTTGCCTGGAATTCATAGGTGTAACGACCTGCGCTTGCAGCTTCAACCAGATGTGTTGAGACCGTTCTACCAGCCAGGTCATAGACCTGAATCGAAATATTTCCCGCCTTCGGCAACGAATAATGAATTGTTGTCGCATTGTTAAACGGGTTCGGATAAATTGTCTCTATGGTCAGTTCCTGAGGCAACTGTTGACTACCCTCTTGCACTGCATTCGTAACAGCGTGAAGGATGAACTGAAGGCTATCAACAACACTGGGATCATAACGACTCTGTATTTTCAGCCATAGTGTGCCTGTACCCTCGGAGCCTGGACTGAAATCTACCAGAAGGGTGTCACTCGCCCCGGCTTCAAGAATGCCCGGGTGTTCACGTATGAATGGAGGTAAACAGAGCGGACCAAAACAAAGTGATGTTGTCCAATCGTCGGGATAATCATCGCCATATAAAAACAGATCGAATGTATCCAGCAAAGTTCCTGTATTCGTCAAATCAGAATGAAAAGAATGAAACTCCCCTACTTCAACAGTTACTTCAATCTCTTCGGGGGGGTCGAATTCGAAACCTGCCTCATCAATTTCACCAGCAAGGACAACAAATTCAGCACTATCAGCCATGAATGGTTCATTCAGGCTTTCGACAAGCAACCAGACTGACCCACGACCTTCAGAAAGTGGCTGGAAATCCACCAGAATACTATCAGTCGCCAGACCATTTATAATGAACGAAGTTGAACGAACAAATGGAGGAAGACAGGATACTCCAACGCAAATTGAGGTTGTCCAATCCGCCGGTACATCATCACCAGTTAGTGAAACCCGAAATGAATCGAGTTCTGCACCGAGGTTTGTCATATTTATGTGGTATGAAACAAACTCATCGAACTCTACTTGTGCCCTTCGCTCTTCAGGTAGTTCAAGCTCAAAAAGTGATGCCTGCACAGCAAATGGTAGACACAAAGCAATTAGCAGTATTCCCAGAACATTTCTCTTCATCATATCCTCCAACTCAATCTCAAATCTCGTTTACCGTTCCTTGATAAATTCCTATCTTACAAGAGTATTAAGATAGGTAGTCTGTTTTCTGGAGACAATAGAAACAGCATTCCCGAAATTATTTTGTCTCTGTTTAACCTTAAACAATTGATTATGTTTCCTTTATATTGATATGAAAGATTCGACACTGTACTGGATTGCGGGAAGCGTTGGTCCGCAAATATTCAAACTGATTAATCGCACACTACGTCTCTCCCTCGTCGGTACAGAACAACTGGCGATTGCGCAGGAGCATGGTCGTGTATTGCTCGCCTGTTTTCATGGCAGGATGTTTTGTCCGGTTTGGGAACAACGAGGAAAAGGCGTTACTGCTCTGATTTCTCAATCTCGCGATGGCGAAGCAGTCGCTCGTCTGGTGGAAGCGATGGGATATAAAACAGTACGTGGCAGCAGTCACAGAGGTGGATTGGACTCATTTCGAGAGATGGTAAAAATTCAAAAACAGGGTACAACAACTGCGGTGATGGTGGATGGGCCACGTGGTCCCTTTGAAGAACCAAAAGCAGGAACAATAGCAATTGCAAGGTCTGGAGGAGCGGTTATTGTTCCCATCATGGGGGCGTCCTACCCGAATTGGACATTCAAGTCGTGGGATAAATTTCAACTGCCAAAGCCATTTGCCAAAGCTGTAATTGGATATGGTAATCCAATGATCATACCACCTCGGCTCAAGGGTGATGAGGTAGAGAATTATCGAACCGAGTTACAAAAACAGATGATCGCACTTAAACATGAACTCGATGAGCGGGTTCGTTCGTAGCTCCTGATCAACAACCTCAGGTTTGGTGAGAAGCCATTTTCTTTATCTCAGAAAATTGTATCCCTGCATCATTTTCACGCTTGAACCATCAAAAATATACTCGTATATATCCCTCAACTTATTCGTTTATAGCGTTTCTCGAAAGTATTGTCCGATCGCGTCATGCCAGCGTGGGGTTAGCTGGCATCCAAGAAGGTATTAATATTATTGATTTCAGGACTGATTGGATGGCGGTAATTACAACACCACAAACTTATAGCAGTTTAGTATGAGACAATAATTCCAAGAATCAGTATATTTGGAATAACACAAAAGGATTCTCGTATGAAATTTGGTGATTTTGAAATATTCCTGATTGAAGATGGCGACTTTCGCCTCGATGGTGGAGCCATGTTCGGGGTTGTCCCCAAAATGATGTGGCAGAAATCTGATCCAGCCGATGACCGCAACCGTATCCAACTCTCTGCTAATTGCCTGTTGGTTAAAACACCAGAGGCAACTGTTCTGATCGATACTGGTCTCGGTGGCAAATGGGATGATAAAAAACGCGATATGTTTGCCGTAGCGGAACCTCGATTATTGATGAGCGAACTTGCTCGTTGCGATGTGTTAAAAGAAGATGTGACTCATGTTGTGCAGAGCCATTTGCACTTCGATCACGCTGGTGGCGGGACATACATTGATGGAGATGGTGAGCTGAAGGTTCAGTTTCCCAACGCAAAATATTATGCTCAGAGGGGCGAATGGGAGATTGCCAATAATCCGAACTTACGGGATCGTATGAGCTATCTACCGGAAAATCTTCACCCTTTGAATGATGCCGAGGTTCTTGAACTGGTGGACGGGGATGTTGAGGTTGTGCCGGGAATTCGATATCGTGTTACTGGTGGTCATACCAAACATCACGCGATTGTTTACATTGAATCAGGTGGTCACACCGCCGTCTTTAATGCTGATCTGATCCCCACTGCCAGCCATGTACACGTACCCTATGTGATGGGATATGACCTCTATCCACAGGAGACCATGGACTTCAAAACACATTTTCTTCCTGAGGTGCATGAAGGCAACTACCTCATGATTTTCGAGCACGGACCGAAATTGAAAGCGGGACATTTGACCAGAAATGATAAAGGTAAGTGGGTTGTAAAAAAGTTCGATATGGAACAGATGGAATACTCAGTTCAGGAGGACAACTAAATCCTGAAACGTGTTTTCCTTCTGCTGCATCATACCGGCGTGGTGTTCAAAGAAGTGCCACACTCCAGTGTGGCATTAGAACCCTGACTCAGACAAGCGTGGGTTTAGCTGGCATCCAGAAAGGTTATTCACTGCGTCATGCCAGAAGGATGTTAGCTGGCATCCAGGAAGGAATTGATATTATTGCCGTCGGAAAATATAATAGAAGTAATTTCCTTGAATAATCTGAAATCAGTTATTCTGGTTCCACAAGGCAGACCAGCTTCCGGATCCCAAATTTCCAATTTACTAAAGGCAAGAACTTATCTTGAAAATGCCCGGAAAAATAAAACATCGCCTCTTGTTTGTCAGTTCCGGCAACGCTGAAACCAGCGTCATTGCGGCAATGTTGGCACGTGCGAAGTTAGATGAGTCGTGGGAAGTAGAATACTCCAGCGATTCCAGTTTTCCCTTGCACGACTCTGCAGTCAAGCTGCTTCATCGCCATGGTCTGCCGATTCCCGACACACAACCCTCTCCCCCGAAAAAACTTCAGGCACGTCAATATGATGCAGTTGTAACCTTTTGTGAAAGTTCAGTGCGGCTTTGCCCAACCTTTTCTGGGTTGCCGGCACGTTTCCATTGGCCCCTGGACCAAATGATTGATGGAAACCCTCTGGAATCTGAAGCTGTCCTTGAAAGCCTGTTCGCAATCCTTGAAACCCGTGTATCCGCATTGATTGAATTCGGAAGCCTGGATGTTGTCAACCAACTTCGTTCCACCTTTGGTGCGCTCATCGATCATCTGACCGATGGAGTTCTGGCTCATGATTCACATCGTCGCATATTTGTATTTAATCGTGCTGCTGAAATGATAACTGGCTACTCAGTTGACGAAGTGATTGGCAAAGATTGCCACGCCGTATTTCCCGGAATGTTTTGCGGTGGGAATTGTTCTTTTTGCGACGGAACACTGGAGAGCGAAGAGAAAATAAAGTATCCGAAACGTTTCCGTGACAAAAACGAGAAACTGCTCGACCTTGAAATGTCCGCAATCCCCCTGCATACAGCCGATCAGCGTTATCTTGGAGCCATGGTGATATTCAAGGATGTCACCGAAGTCAACCGTCTCAAACGCAATCTGCAACGCAGCAAAGGGTTTTACGGCATTATTGGTAATCATGACAGTATGCATCGTGTGTTTAATTCAATCTCCGAGCTTGCCGATGAGCAGGTGCCTGTATTAATTGAGGGAGAAAGCGGTACGGGAAAAGAACTCGTTGCGGAAGCATTGCATCGCTTGAGTGTTCGCTCCAAAAATCCCTTCGTACCTGTAAACTGCGGAGCCTTGCCAGAAGGTATACTCGAAAGTGAACTTTTCGGGCATGTAAAAGGTGCGTTCACTGGTGCGATACGAGATAAAAAGGGACGGTTTGAATTGGCTCAGCATGGTACTCTTTTTCTTGATGAAATCGGCGAAATTTCACCCGCTATGCAGGTTAAACTATTACGCGTGATTGAAGAACACACTTATTTCCCTGTCGGTGGTGAAAAAGAAGTTAAGACCGATGCACGAGTGGTTTGTGCCACGAACCGCAATCTGAAACAATTGGTAAAAGAAGGTAAATTTCGAGAGGATTTGTATTATCGTCTGGCAGTTGTACCGATTCATCTTCCTCCGCTACGCTCACGAAAATCGGATATTCCTCTTCTGGTTCAGCACTTCATGGAGCAGTTTGCCAGTGAAACCGACCGTCACTGCGAAGGTATCCGCTCAGAAGTCATGCAGCAGCTCATGCAAAACTCATGGCATGGAAATGTACGTCAACTGAGCAATGCCCTGCAGTATGCCATGATCAAGTGCCGTGGAGGTGAAATTACCCTCGATCATTTACCACCTGAACTGAATATCGACTCCGCAGAAAATAACGAAACCAAAACTGGTCGTCCCCAGAAGCTGGAGCGAGATGATGTCTTGACCGCATTGCGCCAAACCGATGGCAATCGTGCCAAAGCCGCAAGACTGCTTGGTGTCGCCAGAAGCACACTCTATCGCTACCTGGAACAGGCAGAAATCGTATAAAATTAGGTGATTGCCGAACGACTGTACTATTGCTCATTTGCGGAGAACGGCGTTTGTGGACACTGGACACAGGGCATGCTCGTATTTATATTTGCTCACCCTGCCGAGGTGGTGAAATTGGTAGACGCAGCGGACTCAAAATCCGCCGGGGCTTAAACCCCGTGGGGGTTCGATTCCCCCTCTCGGCACAGTAAAAACAATGGGTTACGGAAAATGCCGTAGCCCATTTTCTATGTTTGACCATATCATGATATAAATCAGGAATGGATCCGAATTTCGGATCAAGCTTAAATTTCAAGTGGATCTCAATTTTAAAACTGTCAAGGGGTTGGTTCAAAAGTATAGTAGAAGCATACGAAGAGCATGTGGTTGACAAAAATCAGCCTGTACTGAAACTCCATAAATGTCACTACACTGTGGTTTCTACAAGCGTCCAGTGAACGCCGTTAGTAAGCCAACTGTCAATGTACACTAGGTAATCCAAATTAGATGGTCGCCACAACCTGCCGTCTCAGCCAGCCCTGCCGTCCATCCTCGAGTTGAACCTCGCGGTAATCTTCCAGTGATTTAAGGATCGTCACTTTGGTGCCTTCGTGTAGATGAAATACTTCACTGGCTCCCGGGTCTGGGGCACTGCGGACGACAATTTTTTCCGTCATCACTATCGCCTGTTCAGGTCCACGGTCAGTTATAACTCGTAGGGTGAGCAAACTTGCTGGCAAGAGGAAAATAATCAGGCTGATCCACACGGCTGTTTTCAGTAGGCGGACATGTTTATGAAAACGCAAGAGTAAAATGGCAGCAAAAAATAGGGCAGTTATGGATGCCCATATCCAAGACCACCACGCTAATACACGCGGAGCTACGAGATCACGTAATGCATCCACCCATTTCCAGATTGGTAAACGTGGGGGCGATTCTATCTTATCGACTGTCTGGGTCCGAGCCAGTTCCAGGTTATGACGGACATCGTGGTCATGTGGACGTTCCCTCAGTGCACGTTCATAATAGAGTATCGCTTCGGCTAAATCGCCATTCTTATAAAACGCATTCCCGAGATTATAGAGAATTTTCCCGCCGGTATAGCCGCTATCAAGAACTATACGATAGGCTTCGATCGCATTTTCATACTCACCTTTACGGTATGCGATATCACCTTCTTCGGCGAGGTCATCAATCGCCGCTGCCTGGACACTGATCGATGAAACCAGCAGAAGCAGTGCACAAAGCAGGAGAAAAACTGCGAACCTCTCCTCGAGGGACAAGTGCAAGTGAAAAGGTAATTTGAGTGTCGAGTTATCCACACTTATCCACAAATTTAGTTAGTTCAATACAGAAAAACATTGTACATTTCGACTAAACACTTCAAAAACATAAACTTAAATTAAGCAATTGTTATTTATAGACATAAGCGATATTTCTATGCTCATACCGCAATCTTTATCACATTATTCACAGGTTATCCACATCATATACGACACTACTTATCCACCCTTTTTACAGGGCTGTCGAGCAATCGTTCAACTTCTTGTATCCACTGCTGTGCGCTATCAATTAATTCACCTAACGCCTCAGGTTTCATACCACCTGGAGTAAATCGAGCCATATTGCAGCGATCAATCAGCTCACCAGCCTGTTTGCTGTTCGTGTCATCAACTCCATTGTCCTGAAGAACTTGTTTGGCACGTTGATTGTCCAACTCTGATCTTGCAACCCCGGTTCGATCTGATATGTACTGGAGTATACCTGCAGCCAGAGCATTATAACCTTTCTCAATTTGCGATTCCTGATGGAAGCCTTTGGCTTCCTGAAGCACCGCCAGTGCGATTTTTGCGGCTTTACGTTTACGTTGCCCATCAACATCTCCCGCGAGAAGATCAAATCGTCGTCTCAAACCGAACGCCAAACCAATAATCGCGAGAGGAAAGAGATATGCCAGTTGATAGGTCAGCTTTTCCTGTACAGGGGGACCCTGCCGTCTCAAATCTTGAGCAGCGTCATGAATAAATCTTATATCACGGTTGAGGGACATCACCTCCTCACGGCTGCCACGTGAGGTTTCCTCCTCCGAAGCTGCCCAACCAGTCGCAGGACGGACGTTCAATATAATTTCGTCGGTTTTTGCATTGATGTAGCGTTCTGCTTTCGGATCAAAGTAACTATATTCGATGGGTGGAATGCGTTGTTCCCCGGAACGTCTTGGAATCAACAGGTATTGAAACGATTTAACACCACGAATTTCACCGGCAACTGGTTTATGAGACTCCTCAACTTTGGGATCGTACATCTCAATATCCGGTGGAATCTTCAGCTTCGGGGCAGGCAGGAATCCGATATTTCCTTCGCCAGAAACCTTTACTGTCAGAGTAACCGATTCATTGGTTTGAACCTCTTCGAGGTCTACATCCGCGCGTACATTATATTTTCCAACAATTTCCTGGAAACCGGGAGGCCTACCCTCTTTTGGTAATGGTTTTACAGTCAAAGTTACCGGATTAGAGGTGGCAATTTTTTGTACACGGTCATAAGGCGAATCGAAGAAGCTGTCAAATAAACTCCGAGATTGTCGCCTTCTACTTGGTACTTCAATTTCACAAACTACTTCCATCCCACCTATTGTAAGCTCACCAGTTGTTGTGGGGAATAGAATCAGGCGATGGATCGGCGCAACATTGTACTTCTGCCCTCTTACAATCCGTTGAACAGGATCGGGACGTTGTGGGAGTTTGTATTCTTCTGTCCAGAAACCTTCAGTACTCGCCAGCGTTCTGATATCATAACGAACTCTTTGATTTTCCTTGAAATAGAGCATGAAAGTAACTGTAACAGCTTCCTGAAAATAAACTCCATCAGTGCTCAATTCGGTGACAACAAAGATATCTTCACCTGCACGATCTCTCGCACTCGAATCATCCCTTGAATTTGTTGTTGCTCCGGAATTTCCACTATTTCCTGAACCCTGGTTGCCTTTTTGCTGCTGTGCTGTAGTGCTGCCAACTGTTATTGTGATAGCGTTTCCTGTGATCGTCTGGCGTTTGTATTTAACAGTGGGTGAAGGAATAGTGTAGCTGCCTGCTCGATATGAAACGAGATAATAGGTAAGGGTGCGTGAAGCGGTCATTGCACCGTTAACATAGCTGACATTGGTTGAGGAATTTGGACCGCTGCGAACAGAGAAATCACCTGGAATATCGACTTGAGGATTCGGCAACGACATTGCCGATCCGGTAACCTCGACCGTGTAGACGAATGATTCACCTGTATTTACACGAGTAGGTGTCGCATCGGCACGAATCGTCACATCAGCCGCGTAAAGGGGGCTGACGAAAAGTGCCAGAGCAGTCAGGTATGTGAGTAGTCGAATTCGCATGTCGTTTTATTCTAAGGTGAATACTCTAATTTTTCCAACATTAATAAAATCAGTTCATTCCTGGATTCCGGCTAAAACCCTGCCGGAATGACGCGGCCATGGATTCTCAACCTGCGGTCGGGTTCTTCGAATCCGGCTCAATTCATCACCGGAATGAAGCAGTGTGAAACCGAATTACAGTCGAGTGCGAGCTTCATAGTCTGTCTGAGAATGAAACAAATCAAATTTTCACGGAAAAAATCGTATATATTGTGCTTCTAAAATTTATAATATCAATACCTTCCTGGATTCCAGCTAGAACCATGCTGGAATGACGCGACCCTGGATGCTCAACCTGAGGTTGTGTTCTACGAATCCAGCTAAAACCATGCTGGAATGACGCGATCCTGAATGCCAGCTAACACCCTGCTGGCATGACGCGCTGAAGCACGCACTCATTATCAGGAAGCTCTTACCAGTCCTTTTTCGCCTTCTTACGTTCTGCAGGAATTTGCTGTTGTACGACCTTCTTCAACAAGCCCTTTTCATCCTCCTGAAGCTTATCGAGGATACGTTCTGCAAGCAATTTGTCCATTGAATCCTGTGCTGCCTCAGTGGGCTCAGGCTGGGGCATTTCCTCCGGTTTCTCTTCATTTTCTTCATTTTCTTCGTTTTGCGCCATTTGATCCTGTTGCTGCTCTTCTTCACCCTGTTGCTGTTGATCCTGTTTTTGTTGTTCTTCCTGCTGTTGCTGTTCTTGTTGCTCTTTTTCCTGTTGTTCCTGTTCCTGATTTTCGTCCTGATTCTCACTATCCTGATTTTGCTGCTGCTGCTGCTGTTGTTGTTGTTGCATCATACGCATGGATAGTTCGAGATTATGTTTTGCATCTTCATCTTCAGGGTTGAGTTGCAAAGATTGGATAAATGCATTAACGGCGTTCTCATAGTCCTGCTGTTGAGCGAATGCTGCTCCTCGATTGTAATGCGCACGTGATAGCAGATCCTTTCGTGTATCTGGAGGTAAAGCCCGAAAGAGTGAGTCCGCACGTCCGGCATTTCCTTTTCGAGCAAATACACCACCCAGATCGTACAATAATTCAGGACTAAGCGAGTCCATCTTCACCGCGGCTTCGAGATAATCAGCCAGCGCCTCATCAAGCTCACCATTGGTTACTTTTGTGTTTCCCTTTTTGACCAGACTGTGCGGGGATTCAGCCAACACGGTCGAATAGATCAACAGGGCTGATACGAGGATAAATACTGCTTTCCTCATGAGTGACTCCTGAATTTATTGTCTAACATCAGCTTTGTCTTCCCGGCAGGCAGGATAAATTCTAGCAGCAGCAGGATCAAAGCGATGATCAGGAAAGGCTGGAAACGGTCTTCATAATCAGTGATTCGTCTCGCTTCCAATTCCTTCCGATCCATTCCAAACATATGTTTATAGACTTTTCGAAATTCTTCACCACCCTGTGTTGCACGAAAATAGCTGCCTCCGGTTGCATTGGCGATTTGACGGAGAAGGTCTTCATTCAACTTACTGGTAATAACTTTTCCTTCATCGTCATTCTTCCAGCCAATCTGATTTCCTTCTTCATCGGTAAGTGGAATTGGATCACCTTTAGATAGTGCCATCCCGAGAGTATAGATCGTAACATTTTTTTCTGCAGCTTTTTGTGCAGCTTTCAGAGCACCGCCCTCATGATCTTCACCATCCGACACCAAAATTATCGCTTGTCCTCTACCCTCTTCGTACGGGAATGCATCCAGGGCTGTTCCAATTGCTGCTTCAAGATTCGTTCCGGGATTTGGAATGAGATCGGTCTCCAGAATATCAAGAAACATGGCTGCTGCTGAATAATCTAATGTCAATGGCATCAGGGAATAAGCTGTACCCGCAAAGGGAATGATTCCCACGCGGTCACCTTTTAATCCCTGCAGGAAACGACTCAATTCATATCGTGCCTTGATCAAACGACTGGGTCGTATATCTTCCGTGTCCATGGATTTACTTACATCCACCACAATGAAGATGTCGATTCCCTGACGTGTAACCTCCTCGTACCGTGTACCCACTTGCGGGTTCGCCAGACCAATTGCAAGGAAGAGCAGGGAGATGATGAACAGCCAGCGTTTCAAACGTCGCATGCTGTCGCTGCGATCTGGTGCGATTGTTTCCCAGAGGGAGAGAGAAGCGAACTGTTTCCTCCGCATAAGACGACTTTTACGAAGGAACAGATCCCAGAGCAGTAATCCTGCCGGAATCAATAGTGCGAATAGCCAGAGTGGTTCTCTCCATCGGATCATGATACTTTACTATCTCCTTTTACCATGCCAGATTCCTCAATCTTGTCAGCACAAGAATTCGCTCCAGCACAACCAGAACAAACGCCAGCAACGCCCATCTATAGAATAGTTCTCTGAATCGACGGATATGTTCAACTTCGATATCGACTGTTTCTAGCTCATCGATGCGTTTATAGATATTTCGTAATGCATCTGTGCTGGTTGCGCGGAAATACATCCCGCCAGTCATATCGGCAATTTTTGTGAGTAGTTCTTCGTCAATCTCAACTTGCACCATACCCATCCTGACCCTGCCAGTGTATGGGTCTTGAACTGGTGCTCGTGCCTGACCCCGTGTACCTACACCGATGGTATAGACTTTCACACCAAGCTCTGTTGCAGCACGGGCGGCGGTTAAGGGATCGGGTTGATCAACATTGTTCACGCCATCGGTCAGCAGGATCAAGACTTTGCTCTTTGCATCACTCTTACGCAGACGATTTACTCCCGCCGCGATTGCTTTTCCGATGCCTGTTCCATCGGTAACACTACCTGCTTCCACCTGATCCATCAGGGAAGCGAGGACATCATAGTCGAGGGTGAGAGGAGCCCAGGTAAACGCTTCGCCGGCAAACATCACCAGACCGATCCGGTCGCTCTCTCTTCCGGAGATAAATTCTTTCGCAACCATTTTAGCAGCTTCGAGACGGTTGTCCGGATCCAAATCCTCCGCCAGCATGCTGGTAGAAATGTCAATGGCGATGATAAGATCAATCCCCTGTGTATGAACCTTCTCCTCATCAAGGGCGAGTCGAGGTCTTGCAAGGGCAACAATGATGAAAGCTACCGCCATAAAGCGTAGAACAAATGGCAAATGACGCAAGTAACGTTTTGGTGATTTCATGAGCGGAACAAATGCCTGTGCCAGAGGATAGGTTACCGTTGGCACTGGCTTTTTCTCTTTCCGAAGATATTGCCAGATCATCAAAGGAAGAATCAAAAAAGCCAGGAAAAACCAGGGTGAGCCCCATGTCATACCTGCTCACCTCCCTTCTCTGCAACGTCCGTTTTCTCAGTTAAATCTTCCTCCGGTGTTGTTAACGGCAGATTTAATTGATTTTCTGCTCTTTTTTCCGACTTTTTGATATTTTCGACTACTTCGACTTCCTCAGCTTTCGGTTTATATTCCTCGATAAAGCTACCGGTCATTTCCATCAGCTCACGTCCACGGAGTGGGGTCATAACCGCCTTGGCAAATTTAATTGCATCACCTTCACGCAGGATCGCCAGCAAATCTTTCCGACTACCTCGGATGTTTGTCCGCCGTGTCCAGTTGCCAACCTCGTAGGTGGTCATTTCAAGAACAGGATCGTTATGTATACGCTCGAGCAAACGTTTCAAAATCTCCGAAATACGGGTCACAAATTCTTTCATATCACCACGATCCAGAGGATTATCCTTGCGGAGTGCGTTGAATGCCACCCATGCTTCGTCATAGGGTGGTGGAGGTGGTTCGACATAATCAACACCATCCAGAATACCCTTGCGGTTCTTCATCCACCATCTATAGAGCAGATATAATCCCAATAACAGAACAATTCCAGCTACCCACATCCAGGTCATCTTGACGATGTCCATGAAAGTAAGTCGTAATTCCTCCTGCGCCTTCAATGGTCTAAGGTCTACATCTGTTGTGTCCT
This sequence comes from bacterium, assembly GCA_019912845.1. Taxonomy (GTDB): domain Bacteria; phylum Electryoneota; class Electryoneia; order Electryoneales; family Electryoneaceae; genus JAIOHU01. The sequence continues at coordinate 29,573 of JAIOHU010000101.1, read as the reverse complement.
GGAGAACTGTTTCTATGTAAACTTTCTGCTCAGGAAGTGTGAATTCACCATCTTTTGTTGTGATGGTCAGTTCACCTGTAGAATGGCTGCCGGTATCATAAACTGCAACAGTCCAGGTAATACGAGCTTCTCCAGTTCTCTTCAACTCTTTTGCATTGCTGGTATCGGAATTTAAAATGATAAAGTCGCCAATTTGATTTGCAGTTCCGGGGATATTGATTTCTTCTGGAGTGTTTCCGGGTACAATCAGGGTTAGAGTAATTGCATCACCGATATGTGCTGTTTCGGGTGCAATGGACAGACTCGGTTGTTGTGCAAACACCGAGGCTGAAGCCAACATTGAGACCACTACCCAAATTATCTGAAATAACTTGTTCCGAAGCCAACCGATCATCGACGCATCTCCCGGCGTTTGAAAAATTCTACCAGTGGACGCATATAGGGCTGATCCTCTTCAGTAAGATCAACCTTCACACGATCGATATTGTTTTTCGCCAGGAACTGTCGAAGCGTGTTCTCCTCACTTAGACGGTGCTTCTTGAATGAGTCCCTTACCCCTTTATCCTGGCTGTCCACCCAGACAATATCTTCGGTTTCGGGGTCTCGCATTGCAATCCAACCTACATCGGGAATTTCCTGCTCTCTCGGATCGAGCATTTGAAGTGCGACCAGGTCATGTTTTTGGGAGGCGATCTTTGCGGCATCCTGCCAGTTGCCCGGATCAATAAAATCACTGAGGAGAAAAACAATCGAACGTTTCGGCTGCACGCGAAGCATAAACTCAAGCCCCTTGCCCAGATCAGTTTTTTTCCCTTCAGGTTTGTAAGCGAGGAGATCACGAATAATACGCAGTGTGTGGGATGTCCCCGATTTTGGCGGTACATAGACCTCTTTTCTATCTGTGAAAAGGATCATCCCAACTTTATCGCCTGTTCTCTGTGCACTGAAAGCCAGCACTGCTGCCAACTCGGCAGCCATTTCACGTTTCAGGGTTGATACACTGCCAAATTCTCCTGACGCTGATACATCCACCAGGAGCATAACAACCAGCTCACGTTCTTCTTCAAACAGCTTTATAAATGGACGACCCTCTCGTGCAGTTACATTCCAGTCAATGGTGCGTACATCATCCCCAGCGACGTACTCTCGCACCTCACTGAACTCCATACCACGTCCCTTGAACGCGCTATGGTATTCACCGCTGAAAAGTTCGCTCACCATCCCTCGAGTACGGATTTCGATGGCACGAACCTTTTTCATGAGTTCTCGTGTGTCCATAAAATTCAAGATTTACGATTGTTCTGCGTAAATTCCTTCTCTCAAGATCATGGGACTTCGATGCCATGTAAGATTTCTTCAACCAGATCATCACTGCTTCGTTCCTCAGCTTCCGCTTCAAAAGAGGGAATGATTCTGTGACGCAGGATATCCGGTCCAATGGCGCGTATATCTTCAGGAATTACAAAAGCTCTACCCTGCAAAAACGCCCATGCACGAGCAGCTCGAACTAGACTCAGAGTGGCACGTGGGCTTGAACCATACAAGATCAGGTCTTTTAATTTTGGCATTTTGAACTTTTCGGGGTCACGTGTCGCAAAGACGATATCGAGGACATAATTCTCAATCTTTTCGTCAACATAGACCATTTCGACCACTTTTCTCGCATCTTGTATCGCCTGAGGGGATAGCTTCGTCTCAATTTTCGGAATATCGGATATACTATGGAGTTGAAGAATGCGACGTTCCTCTTCACGTGACGGGTAGCCAACCTTCAATTTCAGCATGAAACGGTCAACCTGAGCCTCCGGCAGCGGATATGTCCCTTGCTGTTCAATGGGATTCTGGGTTGCCAGCACCAGAAAAGGGGTAGGAAGCATGTGCGTGGTGTCGCCAAGTGTTACTTGTCTCTCCTGCATCGCTTCAAGAAGTGCCGATTGCACCTTTGCCGGAGCACGATTTATTTCATCCGCAAGGATAAAATTAGCAAAAATTGGCCCCTTTTTGGTCTCGAAGGAGCCATCGCGTGGATTATAAATAAGAGTTCCGATTAAATCTGCAGGCAGCAGGTCTGGTGTAAATTGCAGACGGTGGAAATCTACTTGAACAGCTTCCGCCAGGCTTTTTACTGCGAGCGTTTTGGCGAGCCCAGGTACACCTTCCAGGAGGATATGTCCATCGGCAAGCAAACCGACCAGCAGACGATCTACCATGTATGCCTGCCCGATCAATACTTTGCCGATCTCTTCAGTCAAGGCACGAATGGGTGCGGCATGAGCCTGTATCTTCTCACTTACTGCAGTAATGTCATGATCCATCCATCAACTCCCACACTGTTTTTCAAGTTAATAATGTTCTGGGATGGTACTTTATCATATACCAAATAGCAAACAGCTAAACTTGTTTTGCTTATATATTTTTCTGAAACTTCACTGGTTAATCTTAAGACAGTTGTCATTCAACAAATGTCAGGAAAGCAGTCATGATTGACAACTATTACACGAGGCTTTTCAAGCAATTCCCACTCCAGCAACAGACGTAAGTTCCATTTCTCCTCCTACTCTCAGTGACTTGAGGATTAATACCCGATAATGAGTCAAGGATTTGAAACTTATAATATGGTTATTGCTTCACTCCATTCGATCCGCTAACTTTCGTGATTATTATTCTGCAAGACTTTTCCCATTTAGAATTCATGAATTCAGGAATTAGCCAGCTAAAATGAATCGATCACGTAAATCAAAAAAATACCATAAACGGCGTGGTTCTCATTCCAAAGGGAATCGTAAAAAACGGCTTTCTAATGAGATGCGTTTTATCGTGGATACATTCCTCGGTATTTTTCTCTTTCTAACTATTCTAAGGTATTTTCCTGCCAGTTTTTTCATTCAACTGGAATGGTTTAATGGCAACCAGCTTTTCCGGCTAGGCTTGACATTGATCGGGATTGTTTTGTTCCTATTCGATTTTTCAAGAAAACGTTCACTCGCAGCCAATCTAGCTGCTGTTGGTATTATCATACTTATCATCGAAGGGTTTGTCTACATTCCCCTCAAAGCAAAAACTGCAGATGTTCCTGATGCGAGAACGTTACGTGTACTGACAATGAATTGTGAACAGCAGGAAATGGATGGTCTGCTCGAATATCTCGATAAACAAAAGGTCGAGTTGGCATGCCTGCAGGAAGTACATGTCTACCGTCAGAAAGATTTTATCGCCAATGCAGCAGAATACGGCTATCATGGTCATTATCAGCATTTGAGACGCGATGCCGGGATGGGTATCCTTATCCTGAGCACCAATCCATTCACACATATTGATTCAATTTCAACTGAATCCGCCGGACTGAACTGGCGTACATTCCCCAAAGTTGAAACCACCATTGATAGTAGACCGATTGAGGTTATCGGTATCCAACTGGAATCAGTTGACCGAAAACGAGACCTCGCGGGAATTGTTCAGAGCCAGCGATTCCGAACTTCCCAGGCGAAACTTCTCAGTGAAGAGGTAAAAGATCATGATGGGTATTTCCTGGTTCTTGGCGATTACAACTCCACTCCCACAGATCGATCTATTCGACCACTCAGAAGACACCTGAAGGATTCATGGATTAAGGGTGGAGGAGGTTTGGGAGCAACCTGGAGTAGCTCTCGAGCATTATTCAGAATTGATCAAATTTTATATCGAGATTTTGAAAAAGCTGCTAACACACGCATTGACCCTTTGCTTGGAAGCGACCACATGGCTTATCAGGTGGATTTATTCTGGTAGGAAATTGGTGTTCATATTCAGCCTCAGTAGCATTAATCTGATGGATCGACTTGATCGCTGATTGGTCCTGGATTTATCCAGGGTCTAATACGTCCATTTTGGGATTCATTAAACATTGGACAGGTCCAATGCCAAAGGTCAATGCATGTGAGTTGAGCCGGGAACCAGGAAGGCTGTGATATTGGCTATAAAAGAAAACTAGAAATAATCCCGCTTCGCTCTAAATCTTGCAATTCTCATGCTACTGTAATTCCCTTTATACCCATTACGCTCTCACGTTCATCAACACCTCTTTCCAGATATGATTTGAGGTTGTTCATGAAAAATGGCCACTGTTTTTTGGCACGTTCGTACTCCTGCAAGGACTCTTCATCGTCAAAAAATCCCCAGTGACGTAGTGTTACCGCAGTACGTGATTCACTCTCACGGTAAAGCACAAAATTGACCATGCTGAATTTCCGCAAGTCATTTGCGATCCAGGAATGTGAGATACGAGAATTCTCCAATACCTCCGAATAGGTACCTTTTCGTACAAATTCAACTTCTCCCGTGTCACGTGACCGGAAGGTATACAAAAATCGTGATCCCGGACGTGGATTGTTCTCGACTTCAGTGGCAAACCAACTCTTTAACTGCTCTGCATCGGTAAGCGCTTTGAACACACTGTCGGCTGATTTATTGATAATAACATTTATCTCTACGATTCTTGTTTCGGTCATGATGAAACTCCAAATGGAACTTGACGAACTAAAATGGTTGCGATAGCTCTTGTGGTTTTGGGGTGGAAAATAAATACGTATGCATTAGAAAACGTATGTTTGCCTTTACCCGTGTGACGATAAACTGGTGGTATTACAAATAAACACTTCTATATCTACAAGTGGATTTTGTGGGAATAAGAACGCCGTCGAATAAAGAACAAAATGAATCAACCAAACTTTTCCTGCTACTGTTCTCCATTCAACGGCCTATAACTTACATTGCCTCGATAATTCCGACAATATTACCCTGTGGGTCCATGAACTGAGCGAATGTGACCATTTCTGGAATTACAGTTCTGGGAACTATTGTTCTTCCACCGTTCTTTTCAACTTCAGCAAGTGTGTCATCAATGCTTTTCACCTGTGCATAAATGGTGACCAATTTGTCAACCTCCGGCATTGAACCAACGCCACCACCGATGGCATTTTCGCCTTCAGGCGCACTGATCATGCTGTAATCCATATTTGGGGCTGTCTGAAATTCCCAACCCAAAATTTTTGAGTAGAAATTACGCAAACCTTCACTATCCTTGCCCAAAATCTCGAACCAGACTACTGGTGCTCCCATGTGGAACTCCTTTCTGAACCAACCGTTATACCTGGCGATTCAATTCATATACGGCTTCTACCCGGCTCAAACGCTTTTATATTCAATAATCAGAAAATGGAAATATAAATGCTGTGATCAACGATTAATGCTGTAAATAGTGCCAGCAGGTAAACAATTGAGATTCCAAAAACCCCTCGCGCTGCCTGCGGACTGCCTGTTTTTTGAGCTTCGATTGTTTTACGCAGCAGAAATCCTCCAAGGATAAGGGCTGCCAGAAGGTAAAGCACTCCTGCACCTGTAAAATACAATCCGACACTGATGAGGATGGTGATAATGGTATAGCGCATGATGCTTGCCCAGGTGCGGGTTTCTCCAATAACCAAGGGCATCATCGGATAGCCAACCTCGCGGTAGTCTTCTTTGTAATAGATTGCCAGACTCCAGAAATGTGGAGGAGTCCAGAAAAAGATAATCGCAAACATCAGCCATGCCGCCAGCGATACCTCGCCAGTTGCTGCTGCCAATGTGATTACAGGTCCCATTGATCCTGCAGCACCACCAATCACAATGTTCTGAGGTGTACGTGGCTTCAGGTAAAGGGTATAAAACAGACTGTAGAAGAGTATGGTTACTCCAGCGAGTACCGCAGAAAGCCAGTTAAAACTCAGCCAGAATCCAATTGTCGATCCAACCGCCAGAGAACCTGCAAAAAGGTAAGCTCCAGTCAGGGAGATATGTCCAAGTGGTAGTGGACGACGTTTGGCAGTACGTCGCATATTGCTGTCCACATCCCTTTCAAACACCTGGTTAAAAGCATTTGCCGCACCACCTGCCATTGCGAGCAGAACCATCACCCAGAGGAATTTTAAAGGTTGAGTTGTTAAACTTCCTTCATAGACAAGCGCCGCTGCACCTGTCAGTACGACCAGGAGTTGGATGGTCGGCTTAGTCAATGCCAGGTATGCCAGCAGTTTTTTATCAAAACGTAAAGATGTTGTGTTCATAGCATCGGACTTCAAGTGTTCCCCCGATAGTAAGATTCCCGGTATGAGCATTTAAAATATCCAAATCATTCCGGGATACAATTTGTTAGGTTAGCCTAAGATAGTTGGCAGAAGTATGAAATTCAATAATCTGGAATAAATATCTCCTGCTCTTTCCTCAGAGCGTTTGATGCTCCAGAGCTGGAGAGGATGGATGCGAGTGGTTCATTCTGATAATGTAAGAGTGCGAACTCACACTCTGTTTGAGAACACGACCTCATTGGCGTCATCCCGGTGATGATTTGGGCTGGCATCCAGGAAACTTCTGATAATATAAACGTTAGATTACCAATCCTCAGAATCCCAAACTCAATGTTTCATTGTCTCTATTTGCAAAAAGCAGTATGACGAGAACCACATCTTTTTATACCTTCCCTTATGGCGAATAAAATCATTCAAGCTGTCAAATCTATCAGACTCGAGGATCAACGTCGATTCATCGCAGAGATCGCACCATACTATTCTGCGGATCGTTGGCAGCAACGGGATATTATAGAAAAGCAAATGCTCCCCCTGAAACCATTTATCGGAAAAGGTTATGTTCTTGAATTGGGTGCTGGTAGCGGGGTTGTGCTCGATATTCTGAATGAATGGTGTGAGCGTGCTGTTGGGGTGGAAATTGTCGCTGAGATGATTCGAGAAGCCCTGGCGCACGATCTGCAGAACATCGTTCGTGCAGATGGGTGTTGTCTTCCCTTCCCTGATTGCACCTTTTCGACCATACTCATCTGGGGAAACACTCTGGGTCCTATTCCCGGTGAGGAAAATCGATTGAACATGCTTAAGGAAGCTGCCAGAGTATTACAACCCGATGGGAATCTGCTACTGAGTGTGATCCATCGTAATTCCTCCCTCATGAGACGCTTTTTTCTGGGTGAATACACCTTTCACTATCGTAACCGTGAAAAATCCTGGCAATCAGAAAATTATGGTTACAACCGCAGCTATTCTTTGAGAGAATTGACAAGTGTGCTGAAAGAGGCTGGATTCAACGATGTAGAAATGTTAAGTGCCAGAAAAAATGCTTCTCTAATTGTCAGAGCTGAATTGTAGTAGTTTGATTCAAATGGACTTACAGATTGGCCCTGGATTTATCCAGGGTCTAATAGCACCATCACCAGAGTTATTAAACATTGGACAAGTCCAATGCCAACAGTCAAAGTAAGTGAGTTGATCCACTAGAAAAGATCATTCCTGTCACTCTCCACAAGCCACCTGAGATGTTACTCGGAGCAATTCTCATTTAGTCTGTTGACAATATGACTGACGGTCAGTCATATTGCGTTCATAAGGAGCTACATGAATCATAAAAAGAGATTTAACCCAGAAGGCAGACGTACAGCGATCATCGAGGCAACGCACACACTTTTCCTCGAATCTGCAAACATCGATCTCTCTGTTGATGAGATCGTGAAAAGAGCAGGGGTGGCAAAGGGTACCTTCTATCTCTACTTCAAATCCAAGGATGAGGTATTCCATGCGATTGTCGAAAAAATGGCTGAGGGCATTGTAGATAAGGTTAAGGAAGCTGCAGAATCATCTGAATTGACTGCCAGCGAAAAATTGTTAGCAATGAGTCGCTCGCTTGTCGAAATCAGCATGCAGCCTCACGCAAACGACTTGGCTGAAATTATACACAATCCGAAAAATCGCTCTATTCATGATGAGTTGCAGCGTCAGGCTGGAGCACAAATCCGTCCCTACATGGAGAAGATTATTACTGAAGGGGTATCAATGAGGGAGTTCGATGTTTCGGACGCAAAACGAGCCACATATTGGGTTCTTGGCGCTTATCATGCCTTGGATAGGGTTATGGATGAATTTGATAAGATTGATAACATTCTTGAGGATTTGAACCAGTTTATTCTCCGTGGGCTAGGTGTTCGTGAAGGGAGCGGAGATGAGTGAAGCAGTTATCACGACAGAAAATTTTACACGATGCTTCGGTGACTTTACCGCTGTGGACAAGCTGAATTTAGTAATCGAACGGGGTGAAATCTATGCTTTTCTAGGGCTGAATGGTGCAGGAAAATCAACAACCATCCGTATGCTGCTCGGAATGATCACCCCAAGTTCAGGAAAAGTTAATGTGCTCGGGCATGAGGTGAAAGCAGATTCAACGATCTGGCAACAGGTCGGTCATCTTGTTGAATCACCCACCGCTTATCCTGAGTTGACTGTGCGTGAGAACCTGGAAGTCGTCCGTCTGCTGCATAATCTGAAAGATCGAAATGTAGTAGACAGAGTAATAGACCAACTGAACCTGGGGCGATATAAATCCCGTAAAGCACATGCGCTTTCCAGCGGAAACCTTCAAAGGCTTTGCCTTGCTCGCGCTCTGATCTCTGAACCTGACCTGTTAATCCTCGATGAACCGGCAAGCGCGCTCGATCCAGCGGGAGTAGTCGAGGTACGTGAACTGCTTCGTACCCTTGCGAAGGAAAAAGGAACTACAATTTTCATGTCAAGCCACATACTTGGTGAGGTAGATCGTCTCGCATCCAGAATAGGAATTATTCATCAGGGACGGCTTATCGAAGAGATGAGTGCTGGCGACCTTGAGGCGAGACGTCAACCTGAATTACATCTTCACACCAATAATCTAACGAAGACAATTCTGGTTCTTTCAGAGAGGGGATTTTCTGCTACGACTTATACCTCAGCAAATAATCTCGAAATGCTTACGATCACCGATCAGAAGGCTGTTGCTCACCCTGAGCAGATAGCAAAAATCCTCGTAGAAGCAGGTCTTCCACCGACCCATCTTTCAGTAGAACAGGAGGATCTGGAAAAACATTTTCTCCGTATCACACGGGAGGCTCAGCAATGAACAGTATCAGCCGGGCGTTAAAGGTGGAAATTCTAAAGATGCGACGTTCCAGAGTCCCCTCTTTGTGCCTATTGGCAATCTCTTTGGGGCCAATTGTTGGATCGCTGTTCATGATTATCCTGCAAGATCCGGAACATGCGAAAGAGATGGGCATCATTGGGACGAAGGCGCAACTTGCCGGTAGTGCTGATTGGGAAACTCATCTGAGTCTGTTGCCGCAGATCATCAGCACCGGTGGAACGATCGTTTATTCATTCCTTGTGGCATGGATATTTGGTAGAGAATTCTCCAATAGAACTGTGAGATATTTATTGGCTGTGCCTACCCCTCGTCCTGCAATTGTGACTGCAAAGTTAATTGTAGCAACGGTTTGGTCAATTATTCTGTCGCTCTGGGTTTTCTTTTGTGGAACAATGGGTGGGATTCTTGTGGGGTTGGAGAATCTAGAGATTGACTTTCTGCTGCTATCCTTCAAAGAGTACAGCATCACCTCGATCCTGACAATCATCCTCATCACCCCGGTTGCCTTTGTCGCGAGTTATGGACGAGGTTATCTTCCTGCGCTTGGTTTTGCCATTTTTACGGTGTTCCTCGGTCAGATCAGCGGGGTTTTGGGATGGGGTGGTTATGTTCCCTGGGCAATTCCTGCTCTGTACAGTGGTGCGGCGGGCCCACGAGCTGATTTTCTTTTCCCCGGCAGTTTTCCGATTGTTATCGTGACATCACTTCTCGGGTTGATCGCAACATTCTGGTGGTGGAAAACAGCCGATCAAAGGGAATGACCTGTCACGAAAACAGATTAAGGATATCCTCATCTATTTTTATTACTTTTATTCATCAAGACCTGGAATTTGATCCTTTTGGATTTTCGGTTGTTTGGGAGGTTTCCGCATCCTATCTGGCACAGGGGGGAAATCACTGGCGTTAAAACATTCTGAATCAATAATGGCGTCGAGTAAATTCGCTTGCTCTGGATAGAGTTTAAGCGTTGCTTCGAGAACCCAAAGTAGTTCCAATAGTTCAGTCGTGAATTGGCTGGACCAGCGTTCAGGACGAATATCATCCAGCGGGGAAGATTTCTTTCCAGAACCCTTTTTCATGCGATACTTCAGCCAAGATTGAACGACCTTCAGCCCAGACACTTCAAATTCGAATACTCCTGAATCAACAGGGGCGAACTCACCTTCGCCGACATGGAGGGTTCCTGTTGCTTCATTGTAGTCGAACGATTCGGGGTAACCATCGGGTTGACCGGGCACAGCTTTCATACATCTGGCAGACCCCTGCGGAACCTGTCCTTGTTGTTTTCCATCCGGGACGAAGCGTTCACCGTATGTGTGAAGCCAGAGCAATTGAACACCAAGATCACCCATTTTTTCAAAGAGTTTCGCATCCTTAGTAATTGGTACACGAAGCTCACGTGTTTCAAGTTCTCTGTGGAAGCGTGCAGTAAACGCCGGGTGCGCCAGGGCACCGTACACATAAGCTAGAAAATCCTCTGGAGTTACACTTTTCTTGAACTGAGCAGAGAGCAGTTCGAGTAAACCGGGCAGGATGTTCACTTCAGAAGCATCGGCTGTGCGATACAATGGTATTAAGTCTCTGCCACCATAGGAACCTTTAAAAAAGTGAAAATCTGGTATATCCACACAGGCGGTCAATGCTGGACCGCTGCCAAGAACTTGCCAGAGTTGACTTACCAAATACAACTGTTTGGAGTCAGAGGGATTTCCATGCACATTCCATAATTCGGTTCTTGGTCTTGCAATCAATCTGTTGTCGGCGATTAAATACTGACGATCAAATGAACGATACGAATAAGGCATAACCGGAGGCACCGGAGTGTCAGTTGAAAGCCGATCAAGAGGACGAGTATCAGACCCTTCCGTAAGTTGAACCTTATAGTGTCCGCTAACTTCTCGGTCGCCTGATCCTCTGAAAGCAACAGATCGATCTTTTGCAGCAAGAAGAGCCTTCCAGCGGGACTCTAACAAGTTCTTTTCCGGACCTATGGGCCAAGTCCGTTTTAACATGAGTCCTGAATGCTGCCATGGAAAAATATCTCGGATTATCAACCAATTAAAATAATTGCCTTCTCCAACTGGGAGGAACGATGATTGCCAGTCGTTTGGGCAGTTTTGCCAATTCACTTTTTTGAAATCAGTAATGTTATCTAGAGCAGCGAGTTTAGTGTCTCGGCTACCCTCAATACGTGCATATTTGACTTTTGCAGGTTTGTCATGACTTATTCTTAAGGAACGAAAAGCAATTGCAATGACAACAGGAGTCTGTATAGCGAAAACATTTTCGTCTTTCCTGCCGCCACGCCCTTCCCCGCCTAAATCGAGTATCCATATCTCATCACACTGCCTTCGCATGTGTTCACGCATGCCTACAAAGGCATCACTAAAAAGGTATGAAGCAGCAGTTATAAAAGTAACTACGCCTGGTCCTTGTGCATTTTTTGATTCGAACACTTTCCAAAGTGCCCAACGCCAAAAATATGCGTAAAGGTTGTAGAGCCATTTCACATGGATTCCATGACCAGCATGAGTGGCGGGTTCTACAAAATCCCGAAAGATTGAATCTTTCCCACTTCCTGAATTTCCCCAGCGTACCCACCCGCCAGTACTTGCCTTGTTCGCAATCGTGGCGGCTTGGTGACGATCGTAGGGAGGGTTTCCAAGACAGACAATAACAGGTACATCGCTCTTGACCTTGAGTGCCTTTATATGTTGTTCTGCTATGGGGCGTAAGAAGAGTGGGAGTTGAGGCGGTTCTGCGTCTGGGCTTTCTAAGGTATCGGTCAGATAGACATGTGGACCATCAGCCGGCAGAGTCCCACCGTGATCTCGCAAGGCTCGACTGACTCGCAAATCAGCAACAGCAAAAGGACCAACCATAAGTTCGAAGCCAAAGAGGTTGTTCGCCAACTCAGTAGCTTTACCTGCAACAGCACCTGGACCCTGTTCGATTTCGACTCTTTCGAGTGCATGTTCTATAACACCAAGTAGATAAGTTCCAGTACCAGCAGCGGGATCCAATGTGACAACATCAGGATCTGCGAACCCCAGTGATTTGTTCAGGCGGTTGACTAAAAGGTCATCAATTAAACGAACTTGGCAATGGACGACTTCGACAGGTGTATAGTATACTCCAGCATCTTTTCGCAATTTAGGATCATAAACTGTAAGAAAATCTTCGTAGAAATAGAGCCAGGGATCTTCAGACGACGAAAACATGGATAGCGGTACCGCAGCGATTACCCGTATGAGTAGGTCTATCGGAGCAGAGAGCTCTGATCGTATGCCCGAATCAGTGAGAACTTGAAGGGCACGAGAGAGAAGGTTGTGTTGTGCCTCAAGTGCTTCCTCTGCTCGGTTGAGCGTGAGCGGCTCAGCACCTTCACTACGCCCTAGAAGCAGTGCGAAGGCAACTGTTTGAGCATAGGCATCCGCGAATTGCTCATCACTCGCTTCCGGGAAAAGGAGTTGACGCCAATTTGATGCAAGCTCAACGAGTGGAGACCTCGTATCCATGAGTGCGTCAACGACATCATCTCGAAGCATTCGAGTTACTGGGGCAAGAAGTTCTGCAAATGCCTTCAGGTCGATTTTCCCATCATTACCCGCAGGGATGAAAGGTTCCCATAAGAAAAAGTCGCGAAGCAAATTCTCAATCGCCCAGGCATCTTCTACCGAAACCGCTTTAGCGCCACTGGTAACAATATCTCCAGAAAGTCGAACTACTGTGTTTACCAAATTACCGTTGCGATAGATTGCCCATTCATTCCCATCTGTATAAAGGATATTAGGTGTAACCGAGAATCGTTTGAACTGGTCGAGATTGTGTCCCTTGAACTGCCTGGAAGAAGCACCTATTCCAGGAGCCTTGAGTTCAACGAATCCAGAAAGAAGATCATTAAGGTGGATTGCAAAATCAGGACGACCTAAACGTTCAGGTAGCGGAGTCTCCCCTGTACAAACGATTTTCCATCCAAGTGAAGCCGCCACAGAAATCATCAACTTTTCAAAGGGACTACGTAACTGATCTTCTGGATTACCAGAAGTAATCTGCGATGATTTACTTTTGACTTCATCTGCGAAACTCTGAAGGGCATTAACAATTACACTTGTTTCCATAGTGACTGGTGTCCTTATTGTGAGATCAGAAAATAGAAAAGATATCACCCTTTTTCAATGCTAAAAATATCAATCTGTTCAACGGGTAATATACTGCAATACGAGGTAGTACTATCTGATTTGGTCATTCATATAAACCTGGATTTGATGGGTCCGACCAAAGTTTTAGTATTCAGATAAAACTAAATTTACAAGTCTGGAATGTGTCTTTACTGCCAACCATAAGTGTATCGAAAGTGGATTATCGTTAAATCAGGGAACAGTTACTTCGATATTATCGAAGTAAGCGGCATTTGAGTCTTCCAAGCCATACATACCGACACCCATCGGCAGTTCGCCATCAAAAGGTGCGACAACTGTATTCTGCCAGACCTGGTTACCTGCCAGGAATATGGTGTACATCCCATCCGCCTGCACCATTTTTAACTCATAACGGATATTCGCCTGGAATGTTGCCCAGTCATCTTCGAGATATTGCAGTGTGCCATTCACACAACGGAGCACAAACCACGCTTGCTGGTAAAAGTTGATCCCGAAATAAATATAGTTGTCCCCATCAATATATTTGGGTATAAATCCAACACCACCATATTGCGTATTTGGTACAAGGATATGTGCGCTGAAAGTGCCATCACCAAAATTACGACCGGTATAACTGAAACCTTGTGTCGCCCATAGAGCACGAGCTGTAATCGTCATCATGGCACGTGTACTGTCCCAGCCGACTTCCACAAAACGGCTGTCTGTTCCCAGTCCGGTCAATAGCCCGGTAAATTCCCAGTTTCCCGTAACTTGGTCCGTTTCAAATTCCTGAGAAAGCAGGATCAGTGTGTCCGGGTAAACATCAATGGTAATCAAACCATTCGTTGTCGCATTTTCATCGGATACTGCCACACGCAGAGAACAGAGTCCGGTTTCACCAGCGGGAGTCCATCGTACTTCCTCGCCACTTCCGATAAATTCGCCTTTAGTGGAAGTCCATACGAAGTTCAAAGTATCATCTTCGAAATCACTGGCTTCACAGAACACATCAGTGGTGTCATTCGATCCCATCTCATCATCAACTGCATAAAAGTCATCAATAACTGGTGCACGGTTGGCTTCCTCGGGTGAGAGGATACGTACAGAGTCACGTTCTACAATTTCGTGATAACTATCGGAGACTCTCAGTTCTATCAGGACACCAGTTGCCACCGAATCCGCACGCCACATCGCGTTATCTATTTCAGTTCCCGCATCAAAGGTGCCATGGTCTGCATACCAACTGTACGTCAGAGGATCGCCATCAAAATCACGTACTTTGCACCTGAACAGGATGCTGTCACCATAACCCACTGAATCCGAAGGCCAAACTTCCCAGTCGTAAATTTCCGGTGCAGTTGATTCATCAAATGGCGTTGTACTTTCGGTTACGCATGATGAGAAGAAGATCATAGCAGAAAGCAACACAATGACGAGGTACAAAGATACATGCATGGTACGCATTTTATTGGTATTCCTGATGATTATAGAATCTGAAAAAGCATGAATTTCTTATTTTGCTTACTACGGTAGTATTGCTAATTTGAGCTTAGCATGGTTCCCGAAACAATATCCAAGTTTAACGCGGCATTGGTTCCTGGACCTATTTCAGTGACCGAAAAGGAAAATATCCCTTCTTTTGAGTTCCAATTCATATTGAAGGGGAAAAAACCGACAACTTCGGTACTCATTTCAATTTTCTCAATATTTGCGGGAAGATATACCTGGAAATATGCATTTTTGACAGTAATATCACCGATATTGGAAATCTTCAGTGTAACACGCGTTGGTGTTGCAATTTTACTTGAGATGGTTAAGTTACGCCAGCCGGCAAATCGGTTTACCAACTCGCCAGTCGTTGCACGCCAGCATCCAATTGAATCCATCTCTGCCGCCATACGTTTGGGGAGGTCATACAACCCCTCCTCCTGCATGAAATCGGCGTCAAAAATCCCGACGTACATACCACCAGCATAGTGAACTCGATGCAAATCATACTTCATCGCATTAAACAATTTTCGTCTCGTGCGTACACCGCCGTATTTATACCATTCATTTAAGCTGATTTGAATCTTCGGAATAGTTGCTACCGTTTTCGTTTTTGACAGAAATGAGGTAAATCCAGTCTTTATATTGTTGGTTTCTGTGCCATAAAAGACCGGAGTATCATCCCCGAGCAGGAATTTTATGTTATGCTTCCCTGCTGCAGTAACCAGTGATTTTTTCTCTTCCCATGTTGGGATATAAATACCGTTTGCACCTCTTCCATAAGTACGATTAATCTTTTCATTATTGAATTGAACCCAATCAGTAACTTCCGACGTTGATTTGTCTTCCAGGTCACCTGGATTCATGGTCAGAATCAAGCTGAATTTATCGGCTGGATCATAACCGAAATTGTCATCCAGTACTGCTGGAGAAAGTAGAACATCCGGATACAACTTCCTGTCTCTGTAATTGGTAATTAAACTATCACGTTCCCGCGCTTCAACTCGAGCTAGATTATCGAGAACGATAGAGCCACCAGATCGATATCCTTTAGGCCAGATACTGGCAGCGACAACAGGTTGGTCTTGGAGCCAGTCGAGAGCATTGTTGACCAATTGTTTCATGATCTGTTCGTTTTTCTCACGCGGCTGTACACTGTCTGGAGTGAATCCAAGCCAGACAAATTTGCCTTTCATGTATGTGCCGTGAACCATGAGACTCGTCTTAAACGGGCTATCTACCGCACCTCGCCAGTAAGGATAGAAAAGAAAACCATCGTTGTTTGAGCGCGGCTCAACAAGCTGGAAACTCCTGTAGTCGTTATATGTGTAGAAATCAATATGCGACCCGGGTGGGATCATCGCAGTCAAAGGTGTATTACCCAGTAGAACAACACTGGCGCCACCGCTGGGATCTTTTACATTTGTAGAACTGAAACCGCCGATCAATTGTGAGAGAAAATCAAAGCCTTCCCAACTGCCATATTCATCTCGTACCCCCATTGACCAGCAAAAAATTACGTTTCCACCTTCTGTCATGTAATTTTTAATTCCTTTGCGTTCATCTTCTGAGAGAAGTAAACAGCCGGGAATAATTGCCAGATTGTATTTATGCAATTCGGTTGCCAGGGCTGGCTCCTGCTTCACATCGTAAATCATACTTTTGGCGTTGAGGATATCGACCCAATAACTGGTCATGTC
This sequence comes from bacterium, assembly GCA_019912845.1. Classification (GTDB taxonomy): domain Bacteria; phylum Electryoneota; class Electryoneia; order Electryoneales; family Electryoneaceae; genus JAIOHU01. Next base: position 13,270 of record JAIOHU010000101.1, on the reverse strand, counting down.
GGTTTCCGGCTCCTCCGTAACCCCAGTGTATCCTGGCTCCCAGGCACTCAACCCGCCAATAAGTTTTTCCCTTTCGAGCATTCCTGCCCACCAGAGTGTATCAGCTAAAGGCCAATCGTTATCTCGCCTTCGCCAGGGCCAGGTAGAATCCGGTTCAACTTGGTTGATGAAGTCTTCGGTACGCTGAGGGTCGATGAGTAGTACCTCACCGGTTTCAGCGAAGGATGCAATGATTGGACGCGACTTGAAGTTAAAGAAGTCGAATTTTCCGAACACCTGATTCATGACCTGCGTATATCCCCACCAGCCAACTACTGCCAGCAATAATGCTCCAGCGAAGAGTTGCACTGTCCCCCAGATGGATCTTTTGTTCTCTTGTTTGTCCGCATCAGGGGGTGCGAATGCACGACTTCTTCTGATCCTGCGTGCCTCTTTTTTAGCAGATCGTGTTTTCTGTTTTTCTTGCCACTCGGTGTTCATATTTTATCGCTTAGTTGTCATCTTGATTTTTATTTCTCATGGAATTAAAGAGGTCGACACTCGTCCTCAACGACGAACCGCCGCGCATTGGCAATGGGGAATTGGAACGATCAGTGCCTGATTGTTGTGCTGATTTCTGAGCTGGACGTTGCAGTAAATTATTTTTCATTTGTCGCTGCTGAGGGTTCGCTGTTGTACTTGACCTTCCCGGAAGTGGTGCAGTTGAAGTTTGTCTTTGTACAGGCTTACTCTGAGTCTGTCGAGTCGATGGTCGGGGAGCACTATATTGCGGGGGTGTCGACCGTTCAGGTTGAGAACTTTGCACTGGATTTGGCGAAACAGATGACTTTAACCCTCCAAATTTTGCCGTTGACCTCAAAGAAAATCCTGATGCGGACTCCTGCTCACTAATCGGACTGTCAGTATTGCTTACTCCATTCCCAGCTCCACCTGTTGCAAATGCGGGTTGAGCAGCAGCAGTACTCATATCCAGACTGGAACGAATTTTGGGACGTTCAACCTTAATCTTTACATTATTTTCTGGCTCAGACTCTTGAGAGTGAAAAGCTTTCGGTACTGTGGGCACTGGGAGATAGTTTTTTATCTCGACGTGCTTCTTACCCGTTTGAATCTTCTTCTTCGGCAGAATAAAGTACCAGACACTCCAACTCAGGAACAAAACGCCCAAGAAAATAAATATAGTAAGCGTCGTCCAGAAGTGTTTGATTCCAGTAAATCTGGCAAATAATCCGGTCTTTTTCCCCAGTGTGACAGTAAAAATCTCACCTGCAGCTAATGGCGGCACGTATAGGTAAAACATCTTCTCATCAGCATCATAAGTGCAGTTCTGAGACACCTCTTTTACGACGATTTGATCAGTCCTTGCCCCCTTCGGTGGGAGCACGTCAAGCAGGACAGTTTCAGTGGGAAACTGATTCAGGTTTTTAACACTGAGAATAACACTTTCGCCTTCATATCGAGTTGAAAGATGCAGATTTTCTCTGAGTAGAATCCAATCCGAAATCTGAAGTGCTGTTGCGATCCAGATATCTTCCTGCTCCTTTAAGTCCTTGGAGACAGATTCCATCATATTGAGAAATTCTTTGCGTGCGAGATATTGGCTGTGGTAGTTCAGCATGTAAAGTCCGCCAAGATCTTTGATTCTAGCTTGATCCATAAGAATCTGGCGTTCCATTTCGGCAGGATTCGGGAACTGGAACCTTGCGAAAAGGTCGTAGTCATCCAACTCTCCCTTGGGAAAGGTAACAATGCCATGCCGGGTGAGTCCGTCCATGTGCAAAAAATGGAAACGTGGATAATGACGGTCAGGAATATTGTCTGCCGTCATGTATTTATAACCTTCAAGTTCCAGGGCAATGAATGTTGAATCGTCATACGAGAGTTCAGGTGGACGAAACCCCCAGGGACGATCGCCAAAAGCCTGCAACATTTCTGAAGCGCGCTGTAGCCTTTTTCGTTGAACCTCCAGCGGTTGACCACCAAACAGAGAGTGATCATCGCCGTGTATGGAAAGCTCAGAGCTGGTCTTCGCCATCTCTTCCACCAGCTCAGGATAGTTAATCGCTTCTACCATGAGGAGGTTGTACGTGGTAGGGATTTCGAGCATTTTAAAGCGATTTACCAGGTGACGAGCATTGACAAATTTATCTTCGATATCACCATGGATAAGTACTGCGGATTTATATTTTTCTGGCCAGGGGTGTTTTGCTGCAACCATATTTCCATGCAGCCACATAAAAAGTTCATGGAACATAGCGTCATAATACCCTGCATTCACATCATCCTGATGCACGGAATAAAGGTTTGTTCCGATCCAGGCGATTCTTGCCTGTGATTCGGTTTCAGTGGTAACAAATCCAGCATCACGTGGGATTTCATTCGCTCGACTGACATGATATCCATCTGTCGCCCAATATCCACTTACAGTCAAGTTATCGGTTTCTGGAATAAAGAGTACGATCTCGTCCGTAACTGTAAATCGCACATAATAACCGGGAGGTGAGCTGAGAGTACCTGGTGCGCCGTGACGTAGCTGCAGGGCACGCGCGGTATTCTTCTCAGCGGGTAATTCTATCGGAGTTGAACCCAGGACACTTTCAAGAAATTCATAGCCTCTCCAGGTACCACTGGGCGATCGGCTGCCAATACCACCCATCATTAAAACGTTGCCGCCCTCATCTAAATAGGATTCTAGCCCATCGATCTGTTTCTCTGAGAGGCACATTGTATTAGGCAAAACGATAAAGGAATAGCCTGTCAGAGGTTCGGCAAGTATATCTTCCCCTTCTTTGTCAACTCCATATCCGTTCAGTTTTAGTTGATCTTCCCAAAAATGAGTACGCACTTTGAGTTGATCCGCGGCAAAGTCCGGAAACTTGTATTGAGCAGTAGCCTCTGGCAAAACCAATAGCACACGTTCACCAATAGCGGACGCACTCACAGGGAGAAGAAGCAATAATCCGAGTATGGTTGTTCGGAGCACTTTCATATTACTTCCACTGAATTGAATCGTCGTTTCCACCACCCCCCATGAAGCCATCCTTGCGATCCCGTTTACCGTTTGAAGGTGGTTGGAATCGTCTCAATCCCGATTTATTAAAAGGGGTATCATTTTGGGTGTTATTGTTGCTGCTTCCACTAGAACCACCATCACCCCCGGCGAACGAACTTAAGAATGCCTTCTGAGCTGAGGAGAGATTTTCCTCATCTACCTCTTCCAATTCAGGTTCTGGTGGAGGTGCAGATTGTGTCTGCTGATGGGCAGAAGGTTTCCTGACAACTCTTTGGGTAGTGTCTGCAGGCGCAGGCTCATCACGTCTTTCATCACTTCTGCGGTCAAACTCGGGCGGAAAATCTTCATCACGTTGACGTCGGTCTTCAAGACCCTGGCGATCTGGTGGTTGATCCACATTCCGTCTTTTAGACTGTAGCACAACCTCCGGACGAGCGTTCGGAGAACGTGGTCTTTCCCCTGTGTTTGCAGGTGTTTCTGTAGATTTTTTTCTGGAACGCATCCTGAAAATGAAATAGGATGCAACCGCTACGATCATCGTAATTAATGTCGCGATCAGGATGATTGTTGATAAAATTGGAATAACATCCATGTTTTCCTCTTTATGATTCTAATTTTTGTGCATTTATAATTTGCGTACTGCAAGTCAATTACAAACGACCCACTCTTTTAACTTTTCCCCAACTCATCTGCAAGCCCATCAACTCTTCGAATGTGGCGATTAATTTCGCCATATCGACAATGGTCACAAAGTAAAGTCGATATAAAATCGCATACGGGATTAACATTAATCGTTCCCTTTCAATCGCTACAGCATGCATCGCAGCGATGGTATCCAGAATGGTCAACTGAACCCACCACAGCACGATCAATGGCGACATACCGAACAGAATCGCAACCAGCAGAAACATCATGTTTGCCAGGATGTTCATGAACGGCCAGAAAATTCCCTCAAAAACCATCTGCCACATGGTGACAATGGTTCGCCACCCTGCTGTCGGATCAATAAGATGGGAACGGTGTTTACGCATTGCCTGAAGGATTCCGCGAGTCCAGCGATAACGCTGTTTCAATAACTGGATCAGTTTCTCAGGTGCTTCAGTGTAGCTGATGGACATGGGTTCATAATCAATACGATACCCGCGTGTCAGGAGTTTCAGGGTCAGATCACAATCCTCAGCATAGGTGTCGTTATCCCAACCACCAACTTCTACCAGAGCATCCCTGCGGAAAAAACCGCACGGGCCGGGGATAATGTTTACTGCTTTGATAAACGCTTGCGCCCTGCGAACCATGTTCAAGCCTTCAACATATTCGAGAGCCTGCAATCTTGTAAGCGTATTGAATCGATTTACGACCTTAACATTACCAGCAACTGCTGCAATTCTCGGATCAGTAAAGTGACGTATGGCTGCCTTCAGAGTGCCTCTTGATAATTTACTGTCGCCATCCACACATAAAATTATATCTCCACTCGCTTCATTGGCACCATGATTTAGTGCGGCTGATTTTCCCATATTCTCCTGGGTGAGTACTCGTACCAGCACATTTCCATGCCAACCTTCAAGGGATTTTGCGACTTCAAAGGTCTCATCAGTTGAACCGTCATTAATAACAATTACTTCATAATTGTGATAATCCATATCAATCATGCTGAGGATGGATTTTTCGATCAGCACACCCTCGTTGTAAGCAGGCACCAGAATTGATACACGATAATCGAGAGATTCAACATTGTCCAGCGATTGGTTCTGATTGTGTTGCAGGTATGACATATAAATCAAAACGAAATACCTGAGAATTACCATGAGCAGAAAGATCAAAAGCGAAATCACAGAAATTGTGACCATCAGGTTTGGGATCGAAAAACTGGTTCGGATAAGCATAAGATGAACCGAAACCGTAATTGATCCGAAAAATGTGGCAAAAATTATGATAATCCAGCCATACCCCCAGGCATGCTGCTTTGTCTCTTCACCTTCTGCTGGTATTTCACCTTCCTGTGAAGCTTCCTCGTAAAATCGTTTCGCATCTTCGCTCGGGGCTTCCTGGTCTTCGTGAACATAAAAGCCCTCCTCGATCTCTTCTTCTTCCACTTCTTTGTTTACGTCTTCGAGTTCAATCTCTTCTTCTTCGAACTCCTCAACAGTCTCGTATTCAAAGACTTCAGTGGAATCGTCGGTATACCCATCTTCCGTTGGATCGACCGGTTCATCATCCCAAACAACGTTATCTTTTTCTTTCTTCGCCATTTCAACTCAAATGTTAGAAGGAATAGGTAAAGAAGCCACTAATGCCTCGATACCAGTATAACCCATCATTACGGGTAGTACGCAAGTAAATATATGATAATCCAAAATTCATATTCTGATTGTGGCGATACCCCAATTCGGCTGTGATACGCCTGGTGTTCGCATCCGAACCAATAACTTTGCCTAGATCACCTCGTACCGCATAATTCCAACGTTGAAAATCACGATGCAATCTTGCCCAGATGGCAATGGTTTCGTATCGGTCAGGTGACCAATATTGCGGAACGAAGTATTTGGCTCGATATAAATCATAATGCCCGCCGACTGTCAGGAATTCCCAAAGTGGATAGCCGGCGTCTAACCATGCATCGGTTCGACTGTTGCCATCATCTACAGAGATAAAATTCAGTGAACCCTCCCCTACCCAACCATAGGGGGAATGATATTGTGCCCAGACACCAAGTTTTTCACTACGCAATCTATCTGTCCAGGTCCACAATCCTTTTGTTGAAGCAAGCTCAAAGATTGCGTCACGAGAGTGGTAATATACTTCGCCACGTAAATTATGTCGATCTGGCAGGTTGCTGAACTTGTAGCTCATTGAAACCTTCAGCCAGTCTGTGTTTTCTTCTTCATAGACATAATATCGGTAATCACAACTGAGTCGAGTATCTGGATTGTATTGGTAAGCAAAATTCACCAGGTAGAAATAACCACGTTCACCGTAGCTGTAACGTTTTGTGCTATCTGCCTGTTCAAGGGAGCTATTCCCAACACCAACACTGATTTGAGCACGCATGGTGAGGCTTACAATCCCAGAAAGCATCGCTTCAGTATATCGGAAACTTTCACTGTCTTCTGATGAATGGATACTGACTGGAACTCCTCTGAAGAAAGGTCCATCCAACGCACTCAACGCCTCACGTGCCTGTTCATTCTTCGGCTCAATGGCAATGATTTTATTATACTCGTCATACGCTTTGTACATATCACCACGCCAGCGGTGCACATTTGCTATCTGAACACGAACTTCGATTGATTCCGGATTTAGGGTTTGAGCTCGGTCATATTCGCGCAAAGACTGATCGTACTGTTGGTTCCACGAAAGTATTTTTGCATAGAGAAAACGATACTCAAAGTTATTCGGATATTTCTCGCTCAGCCTGCGATAAACATCCACCGCATTCTCAAGCTGTCCACTTGCCACCAGTAACTGCGCATATTCCAGTTTCAACTCATCTTCATCCGGGTTTTCTTCAACCAGATGTTTTACATGGTTAATCGCCTCTTTACTCATACCGACACTTGAGTATAAGAATATCAGATATTCCCGAGCTTCTCGATCTTCTGGATCGTTCTCAACAATAACCTCTACACGATCAATTTCATCAAAATAGTGTGATTTCTGCTTGGATTGAATTTCTTCCTTCAATGCAATCAGCTTTTCTTCTTCAGGTTCATCTATTAGCAGCGAATCTACGATGACAAGTGCTTCGTGATATCTTTTTCCACGTAAAAACAGATCAGCCAGTTGCAGTTTGAGTGAAACATTGTCCGGTTCAATCCTTAGCTTCCGTTCGACACGTTCAATAAGCGGTGCTACATCTTGATCAAGAGATTTAATCCCTGCAAGTGCTCGTTCGTTTTCAGCGTCTTCTTCCAATATCTCTTCATAAATTATTCTTGCCCGATTGTATGAGCCGAGGTAACGGTAGACATCCGCCAGACCAAGCCTTGACTCAATCGACTCTGGATTCTGAGCTACATCCTCCTCGTAAATCCTCTCAACCTCTTCAAGATTTATACCTGCTTTCAGCATCGCGTCCGCTAGTCCAAGCCGGGCTTCTCGGTTATCGGGAGTCTCGCTGTATATTTGGCGAAAATCTTCAGCTGCACGTTCGCTGTTCCCCGCCCAACTATATACACGAGCACGCTCCATTACAACTTCACGATCATCAGTGTGCAAATTGAGGTAATTTGTGTAATGGAAGATAGCTTTCTCGTAGTTCTTATTGCTGGAGTAAAAACGTGCCACAGCCAGGGTTGCTTCACGGTTTCCCGGGTCTTTTTCCAGAATTTCTTCGTAAGTAGCAATCTTTTCGAGGTGCTGTTGCTCACGCGTTTGAAGAATCTGCGCATGTAAAGCGAGTGCAGGTTCATCTTCGGGTTTGGCTTCTAAACGCCTGCTGACCAAATCTTCCGCTTCATACAACCGTTCTCTTTCAAAGTAAAACTTTGCAAGATCAAGTAAAGCTGGTCCCTCTGGATCACGCTCTACCGCCAGCTTCAGTTGATTTTCACGGAAGCTCGGTTTGGAGGCAATTTCTTCTGCTCGTTTCTTTGCTTTTGAATTATCAGAGTCATGACGTAGAACTCGTTTATACTCGTTGTATGCCTCGACATCACGACCCTGCCAGGAATAAATATCAGCAGATAACAAACGTGCTTTTACGTGGGATGGATCTTTCGCCAGGATATCGTTTAATTGCGTACGGCTGGGCTCATAACTCCCCTTCCAGGCGTGTTGCTGAGCTACTTCCAGTCGTGCATTGTTATCATTGGGGGCACGTTGAAGATACCGGTCATACATCGCTATTGCTCGATCGGAATATCCAATACTTGCCAGGTAACGTGCAAAATCGAGCAGAATTTTCGGATCAACTTTCGGGTCGTCAATATCCTCTTCATATTGATTCAACTTTTGTTGGATTTTTCGCTGTTTATGCGCATCCAATTGTGAAACCAATTCTTGAACCGCTGCATTTTCGGGATCGTTCTCTTTCAACTTCTCAATGTGTGGAGTTGCCCGATCCATCTGATTAAACTTCAACAGAAGATTTACCAGTTCAATCCTCGCCTGGTTATCACTGGGACGTTGCGCAAGATAGTCTTCATAAGATGCGATCGCTTCAAGATAGACCCCGCTCTTCTGCAATTGTCGTGCCCTGCTTTTCAGAGCATCAGGGCTCTGTGCAGCTACTGTCCCGGCGATGAGTAGTGTCACGAGGAAAGGGATGTATTTATTCCAAAAATTCATATCGTCAACTAATCGTCTTTACAAAGTTAGATGATACATCAGTTACACGATGGAGCAAATCTTGCGCATTTGTACCATGCGAAGGATAAATCGCAGTGGCAGTTAAAATCGTCAAGTGTTTGTTCAACTGAATATTAAGTTTCTCCGCCAGTTCGCCACGAAGTTCGTTTAGCACTCGCCCAGCAAATGCTTTCGCGCCATCCTGATCCGTATTCTCAAGCATAACGACCAGTTTATCCATATATCTGCAGAAAGTGTCGTTGACATCGCGTAAGCTGACGCTTATAGCTCCAGCGATTTTTTTCACCATTTCCAGACCCTGTGGCATGTGGCTGAGTTTCTGCATCTCACGTGTATAGACCATTTTGAAGGAAACCAATGCGAATTGGGTATTCTCACGGCTGGAAGATAATACCTGCATTTGCAATTTCTCACGAAATTCTGGCAGAGTTACCGATACATCTTCAGGAGAAGGTAATTCATCCTCATCCTTCTCAACGAGAACGAGGTCACCATTCATATCTTCGGGTAAATCATCAGGAGACATTGAACCCTGATATCTCATTATTACCTCTTCCAGTGTGCCGAATTCTCGGAGTGTTTTCTTCAACGCTCCTATCAAATCTGCAGGAGGGAGTGGCTTTATAAACAATCCATCCGCTCCAAATTGGCGTGCGACTTTCGTAGTCAATTTGGTATCACGGGAATCTGCCATAAGGAAAATTGGCAGCTTGGGATAAATCTCACGCAACAAGCTGACAATCTCGCGCCATTTAATCTTCGGTAATGCAGTGTTCAACAGAAAAACATCACAGTCGAGATCATACACCTGCAAAATAAAATCATCTTCGTCTTCATACATTTTAACTGAACAATCCGGTGGAAACATTTCCTCCAGTTGTGCTTGTGTTTCTTCGTCTGTGTCCAGCATCGCGATGCTCAGGGGCAAATCGGTCAACGCTTTTTCAAGATTTTTCAACTTCTTGCGTTTCTTCACTTCTTCTTCAACAGAAAAATCCTGCACGATTCCCTGCCCATATTCAATCCTGATTTTCATCGATTGGGGAGGGTTCATGGGATTGACCATCTTACGTATAGTGAAAATGCGCTGTGGATCATCCTCTGAAGGGATAAGGTCTGTGACAAACGACCCGACTGCAGCATCTTCAAGCAGGTCAATGATTCGAGTTGCCGCAGCACTGTTCGGTGAGCCTGTAGTCACAAGTGCAGTGGTATTCAGGCTTTCAAGTGCATTCATCAATGAGTAGATGTAGTTCGCCTGCTCCTGCTCACGTGGCTTTATCAACAGGGGAGTCAATGTGTCGAATACGAGCCGTTGGCAATTAAAATGCTGAATGTACTCTTCTATCTCACCCAGCAACTGAATAATACCCCCATACTGATAGTGCCCTGTGAGTATCTCTTTCGGATATTCGATGAGTACCAGCCGGTTGTCCATCAGATATTTGTCGAGGGAGAGCCCTAGTTGCTCTGCCTTGAGGATCACATTTTCGATACGTTCACTTGAAATCATGATCCCATTCTCACCATTTTCAATTCCTGAAATAAGGAATTGCAGACATACTGTTGTCCTTCCCGACTGAGATGGACCACGCAGGATATAAGTTCTGTTTGAATAAAGACCACCAACAGAAACATCAACAAAATCCAGCCCTGAAGTTGTTCTTGAGAAAAGCACTGTCGTATCCCTTTATTTTTTCTATCCTTTTGACCCTAGTTTAAGGCTCCTGTGTTGTTATACCAGTGTACTATTCGTTGATATAATCGTTTTAATTATAAGAAGAGAGGCTCCGCAGAGTTAGTCTTCTCAAGTGAAATAATTCTAGATAGTAACAATCTTATAAACGATAGGAAATTATCAAACTATTGTATTTTAATGATTTAGCTTTTTCTGAGTATTGGAATAAACTTAAACTTCTCAGTTCCCACACGATTTCCACTGCCTCTCTTTCAGAGACCTCTTTAAAATCCGTACTTCAGCGTACATATCAGTCTACCCTCTCGTCCGACCTGGTGATTTCAGCACTAAATTTTTTTGTTGAACTTGCGATATATAGCAAATATGCCTTATTCTCTATAGATAGAGTCGAAATTGAGCTGGAAGTATTTTAAAAGATGAGGCACGCAAATGAAGCACCACTCGATGTTTCTTATCACCCTTTTGCTGTTTACATCAATATCCCTTGCCGAGATGTACTCACCACCTGGAACCGAAGAGATTATTCGTGGTCCGGTTGCGAGGCCGGATTACAGTTTGAGTGCTTTTGATATTGATACACGTAATAGAGTGCATCGTGTTGGTGCTATGTGGATGAACATCACCAACTTTGGCTATTTCGGTAATTCCAGTGTCAGCAGCACCTCACCCCCACCCGATGAAGACCCTGAATATCCAGGTACCTGGGCACCCCAGTGTGAATTCCCCGGGGGTAGTGAAGTGCAGTATCTCTATCAGGGTGCTCTCTGGCTGGGTGCGATTATTCAGGAAGAGGGGTATGAATATCCTCGAGTCTCAACAGGAACCGAGGGTTGGATTTTGCCACGAATACGTGAATTTTATCCTGGAGAAGCACCTCAACCGATTGTAGAACGATCTCCCAGACAAAATGCCTACAACCGTCTTGGTGAATATATCACCTCAGAGGATGCGGTCAGCGAGCAGGACTTTATCATCGAATATGCGGATACGCTTACGGAATCTTTCTGGGTTGAAACTGATCCAGCTGATGGTCCACATATCCCTTTGGGTATTAAAGTAAAACAAACTTCCTATTCGTGGAGTTACGCTTACGCCAAAGATTTCATCATCATAGACTGGGAAATTGAAAATATTGCAGATAACTATTTAAAAAACCTCTATGTCGGGCTCTATATCGATGCAGACGTCGGTTCGATTTTTGAACAGACACGAGGTGGTTTGTTGGAAGGTCACACAGATGATATCTGCGGTTTTCAAAGATACTATTATTATGAAACAGCCGATGGAACAATTGATAGTTCTGTCATCAACACCGCTTATATCGCCGACAATGATGGACGTCTCGCTGAAGTCAGTGGTGGCAATGATTTTGTCACACCCCATGTAACTGGCGTGCGTGTTGTCCGTGCACCAAACCCTCGATTACGTACCAGCTTCAATTGGTGGATATCTAATCAGGATGATGAACTTGACTTCGGTCCAGCATGGGAGGATGACGCTTCACCTGGCAACTGGACAGGATTGCTTGGCACTCCGCTTGGGGATGTGAATAAGTATTTTATACTGGGAAATCGTGAGTTTGATTACGATCAAATATATGTTGATAACCAGGAATGGATTGATGCCAATCCTCAAGAGACGACCAATCCTGCCACTGGTGAATTTGAGACCCATTCCTGGCGAGAGGTAGATACCGATGAAGCAGCAAATATAGCCGATGGATTTGATACCCGCTACTTACTCAGTTGGGGACCCCTGGGAATCTTCGATCATGTCAATGAAGCTGGCGAACGAGTTTATCGACTAAACCCCGGCGAAAAGTTCTCCATGACCATCGCTTATGTCGGTGGTGAAAATTTTCATGACCGTAATCACCCACAACCAACCAATACCAACATTGATCCCAATCTATTCGATTTCGCCGATTTCCGTTACAATGCAGACTGGGCAGCCAAGGTCTATGACAATCCGATGATTGACACCAATGGTGATGGTTGGTTTGGTGAGGATACCGGGATAGACCAATTATACGCTGCTGAAATTGGTGATTCGGTTATCATTGACGGTCAGTTCCACGGGATTTATCCTGGACCAGATGAAGGTGAGTTGGATAGTAGACTTCAACCTGAAGAGGATGTCAATACCCTCAAACCGGATCGGTATGATTATACAAATAACAACGGCATGCTTGACCATGGTGATGGTGAACCGGATTTCCGTGGACCGCCTCCACCCGCTACACCAGTAGTTACTCATCTTAGTGATGAGAGTGATGTTGTACTCACTTGGGAGAAATACCCGAGCGAAGATCCGGAAAATCTCGATCCTTTCAGCCGTTTGTTGGACTTCGAGGGCTATCGCCTTTATGTATCGTCTACTGGTCTGGAAGCTGATTACAGTTTTATTGCGGAGTTTGATCGGATCGATTATGCATATTTCTCACCCAATGATAGCATGATGACAATTCCCGTTACGGATAAAACAGGGCTACCAACTGATTCTACTTTCGATGCTGGCAGCAGCAACGAAATCACCGCAACGCTTAAGGATGTTGGTCCCAATGTTGGTCTGGACGCGATTTGGAACGAAGCTGAACAGCGATATGAGTATGTTTTCCCCAATGCTCATCCTCTAATGCCTCGCTGGTATTCAGTTACCGCATTTGATTATGGCGACCCAAACTCAGGCACGCCATCCCTGGAATCTTCTAAGACTTCGAGTGCCATATTTATCGCACCTTCGGGAAACCCAAAACGTAAGCCAATGGTCGTTCCGAACCCATATCGTGCCGATCAGGATTATACTGTCATCCATGGTGATGGTCTGGCGTGGGAAAACCGTGATGATGGTACGACTCAGTATTTCCCTCAACTCGATAGAAGGATGTATTTTTACAATCTACCGGAAAAATGCCTGGTGCGAATCTTCACAGTCAGTGGCGACCTGGTACAAATTCTCCCACACAATGTAGCGGGCGATCAAAATGCCTTTGTGGCGCTTGATTATGGCGAGGCGTGGGATTTGAACAGCAGAAACAACCAGCAGGTGACTTCAGGGTTGTATCTGTTTACTGTCGAGGATATGACCGAGAAGAATAAAGGCGACTTGCAGTCAGGAAAATTTGTGATTATAAGGTAAGTTTGCAGGTCAGACGACTTTAATCTGCCCGGGGATAGTTGGAAAGCCGGGTACAATGAGTTTTATCGAAACAAAAATAATCGTTCCGCAACATCCGTAGATGTTGCGGA
>JAIOHU010000100.1 GCA_019912845.1 bacterium | reverse complement strand
GAATAAACCCAACATGGCAGGTATATTTTGGAATGAAACCGGGAAGGTTCCTTGTTGGAGTTGGTGCGATGAGGATAGAGGATTTTGTCTCAGGTTATAAAGATGATAACGGTACTTCGATTAAAGGCGGTACCAGTGTTATTTTACCAAGATTTGACCTTGGATATGTGGCACCTCTTACTGAAAATTTGAATTTTGAGCTTTTACTGGAAGGATTTCCAGAAGATTATTTGAGGATGGGGCTCACCTATGAATTCGATTGATATTATGAAAAAAATGATACTTAAGATTAGCCTGTTTGTTGCTTTGGTCTTCTTCTTGAATACCAGTGCAGCAGTTTCAGGTGTTATTAATACTGGACTAATCGCATCAGATGAAAATCAAAATGAGGACTTGGTTCTCTCCAATATTCCTCTGAATGTAACTGAAGCATCTGATATCATTACCATCACTTGGTCGCCAGGCGTTTCTGCGGATCTATTTTATTCAGAAGGATTTCCTGGTCAGAATCTCGAAGATTACACATTGCTGGAGAATCCTCTGGAATCTTCACCTGGTCGGATTCGGGTTCGTGCTACCAGTCTTCCAGTGGGTCAGCTGACCGCTATCATAGTAGACGGTGAAGATACGTCGACTTTCTTCACGATTATTCGAGCGACAGACGAAGTTCCCACAATGACTTTTCCAATTTCACCTGCTGGTGAAAATGGCATCAATACCATTAACCCTGTCTTTAACTGGGAACCAGTTGCAGGTGTACCGTTCTATCAGATTTTGATCGCTGATCAACCATTTGAAATTACAGAAGATGATCAGGGGAATCAGCGAGTAGAAGGTGCAGCGATTATCTGGTCTGCGATTACTCCGAATACCCAGATTCAATATGGTATTTCGGATCCGTCCGGTAATGTGAATAACGAATTGATTCCGCCATTGATTGGTGACGATGTGCGTGAGGGTCGTGCACGTTATCACTGGCTGGTTTTAAATAACTATGGAAATCATCCAGCCTATACTTCAACTGCTTTTGGTGGACTGGCTGGTTTTGAAATCGAATTGGCACCGCCATTTGAAGACCCTGAGAATGTTTCTCCAGATCCGGAAGAGGATTTGTTTGCCGATGAATTCCCGTTGATCTGGACAGATATCGAAGGGGCAAATAATTATTTTGTATATGTTGGACGATTGGAAGAAACTGCTGGTGGTAGTGTTGGAATTATCCCGATCTGGAGTGTGCAAACCAATGAAAATGCCGTAATCTGCCCAGCTGCAAATATCCTTGAGGATGGTCAATACTATTGGAAGGTTATCGCTGCCAGTGTAGATGGACGAGGGACTCGTTCCGATACAACTTCCTTCTATTACCATCGCGATTCTGGAGAATTGGATTTCTTTACACGAGATACAGACAACAATCCATTAGCCTTTGTTACCCTTGATATTGAAACCGTAGAAGGTCCAGCTATTGTTCCTGCTGGTACCGATGATTCAGGGTATTACAATCGTGAGTTTCCGGTAGGTAGATATATTTTTACCGCTTCAAAAGATGGATATGGTGATGCAACCTCTGATACAGTAACGGTTACAGCCAATAGTGGTGGGGTTGTAAGATTAAACATGCCGCCATTAAATAGCAGTATTGTGGGGCGAGTGACGACCGCGAATGGAAATGGTATTGCCAGTGCAATAATTGAAGCTACTCGAAATGATGGTGTACTGGCTGAAACCGTGACAAATATTTCCGGTCAGTTTTCATTATCAATTGACCCGGGACTTTGGACTATTGAGGTTTCAGCGAATGCCTATGAGGCCGCTGAACCTCGTACAATTGATGTAGAGCTTGGTGAGGATGTCGATCTTGCCGGACATGGTGGCCCCTTTGTACTCGCACCATTCACCAATGAAGTTTCGGGTGTAATTATGAACCGGCAGGGTGGTGGTATCGCTTTGGCTGAGGTTATGCTCGAAGGTGCGGCGAGGGATTTCTCGCAATTTACAAACGAATTTGGTCAATACAGTTTCACTGTTGGCAACGGTACATGGTTGTTGAATGCTGTGAAGCCTGGTTTTTACCTGGAAAGTGGTGCCCAGGAACTTATCGTTTCCGGCGAGGATGTTCAGGCTGATGTCATACTTTCTCCGCAGGCAGCGATCATCGGTGGTCTGGTCTTTATAGGCGGACAACCTGCAGGTCGTAACGGTTTGAATGTTCTGGCTTATCCGGCAGCGGGTGATCCTGTACAAATCGCCGCAGGACCAAATGGTTCGTTCTCCATGGGTGTCGCGCCGGGAGCATATACTGTTGAGGCTTCCTTACCAGGGTATTCAAGCAGCAATTATGCGGTTAATCTCGGCCCGGGTGAAGCATTGGGTAACCTTCAGCTAAACCTTACGGTCAACTCTGCAACTATTACAGGAACGGTTCGAGAACCGAATGGAACCGCAGTTCCAAATGCCTCGGTCACCTCTGGGGAAGTATCTGTACAATCCAACAATTTTGGGGTTTACACGATTAGCTTGTTACCTGGCAATCGTTCGCTCTCTGCTTCAAAAGCAAATTATGCAAACAATACAGTTGGACCGTTTAACCTTTCACATGGTCAAAACCTCGAAAATGTTGCAATCGAATTAAATGCAAATTCAGCCTTAGTTTCAGGTCGTATTACCTCTGGTGGTGAAGGCGTTCGTAATGCCAGGGTCCGCGCTACACCGCAAAATGGGAATCCAGTTGATTTTAATACTGGTATCAATGGTAACTTTTCGATGGGGTTAAATCCTGGTACATACACTTTAACTTCATCCAAGCAGGGCTTCGTTGTCAGTCCAGCTGACTACCAGCTAAATCTGGAACCAGGTGCACAGGTAAACAATCGAAACTTTACCATGCAGCCATACATTGGCACGATTTATGGTACGGTGACTTCCAATGGAAATCCGCTGGCTGGTGTGTCAATAACAATCACTTCTTTGCAGGGTGGCGATCCCATTCAAACCAGTACAGGTTTGCAGGGAACCTATCGTGTTACCGTTTCGCCTGATCAACGATATCGTGTGCGCGCTCAAAAGGCAGGCTACCAGACCATTACTCATGAATTGCAGAACAACGTTGAGTTGGGGCAAGAGGTTAGCCGACCCTTTGCCATGCAGTTTGTAAGTGCATCGATCGCAGGTCGAATTCGTTCAGAAGGAAATCCTGTTCCAGGAGCATCTATAACCGCAACTGGCAATGGAAATGAACTTACAACTGTAACTGATCAATCTGGAAACTTCCTGTTGTCCATGCAACCTGGGAACTTTGAACTGAGTGTTTCGAATGCAGGTTACCATACGTTGGATTCCACATTTACACTGGCTCCAGGTGAAAATCGACAGAATGTTGTTTACCGTCTTGTGCCTAATCCAGCAACCATATCAGGTCGAATAACTTCTGGCGGGCAGGGTGTACTTTCTGCACGTGTCGACGCAGTTCGTCAGGAGGGTGGAAATTATGCTGTATTCACTGATGATCAGGGCTACTATACATTTAGTCGTTTGATCGGTGGCTCATATCGATTGACTTCCAGCAAAAGTGGCTTCAATTCTTTAACGCAAAATGCCGGGCTATTACTCGATGGTCAAAACCTCGAAGGATTCAATTTCCAACTGGTTGCTCAAACATCCGGATTTAACGGAATTGTCTCTTCATCGCAGGGTGCACCTCAAGCCAATGTGACAGTTCGAGCTACAAGGTCTAATGGAAATACTTATACAGCGTCAACAAACCCTCAGGGTCAGTATACTTTATCTCCTATTCCTGCAGGAACATATACGCTAGTTGGTCAGAAAGCCGGTTGGACTGGCTTAAGTGTTGCTGATCAGGTTGTTGAAGCTGGCCAGACTGTCGCCTCAAATCTCACTGTCGTTCAAAATAACGGTCAAATTACTGGTCGTGTGCGTGTGGGTGATGCAAATGGACCAGGTCTGGGAAGTGCAACTGTTTCCGCTTCCTCCCCATTGGGTCACTTCCAGAGTGCTGTTACAGATGGTGGCGGCAACTATGCGATAGCTGGTTTGTATCCAAATACTACTTATACTGTTATCGTATTGAGAAACAATTATTCTGCTGATATAGACACAGTCTTCAATGTCCAGAATAATCAGACCGTCAATTTTGTAATGGTTCCGAATAACTTATCCATCGCCGGTCAGACAGTTAATCAGGGTGGGACTCCATTGCCAAATATCCCCATACGAGCGACTAATCAGGCTAACGGTACTACCGTAGAGGGTACTTCTGATGCGAATGGAAATTATTCTTTAACCGGTCTTGCCCGTAATACGACTTATACCATGAGGACTCGTTACTTTACGACTGGTTACGATGAAGCTGATACGACTCGCGCAATTGCTTTGCAGAATATCACAGGGTTTAACCTTAAGATGGTGCAACGAACTGCAGTTATTGGTGGTAATGCTGGTGTTCAGGCGACAATTACTGCGGAGCGAGTTGATGGTCAGGGATCACGTGTGGCATTTGCAGCACAAAACGGTAACTTCCGGATTCAAGATTTACGGCAAGGTTCCTTTATTGTTACCCCTGTAAAAGCAGGATTTACATTCCAACCTCCCTCCAGAACGGTTAATGGACTGGGTATTGGTGAACAAAGAACAGGAATCAATTTCACTGCAGACAGTGCGATAGTAACCATTTCTGGTACACTCGTTGATGATGTTGGCGAAGTGCTCGCTGGATTCCCAGTCAGTCTCACTGGGCAGCAGGTCAATCGAACTGATACTACGGATGTAAGTGGTACTTTCGAGTTCCGTGGAGTTGTCGGATTTACTGAATATCAGCTCAACTTTATCTCCCCAGGTCCTGGATATGAAGCGGAAGGTCTTACTGTAGAGGCTGACCTCGCTGATATTCTTGGACTTCAGATCGCTGTCACGGTCACCGTTGCACGTATTAATGGTGATATTTTAAGCTCTGAGAACGATCAACCTGTTACGGTTCCCGTATCTGTTCAGCTCAATGACGAGGAACCGGTTGAATTTACGAATGGTCGTTATTCATTCAACAGGCTCGGCGTTGGTCCCAAAGACCTCAGGTTTAGTGCTGCAGGATTTGAACCACTGGAAATGCAACTCAATGTTGAATCTGGACGTGATACTTTGATTGAGAACGTCACTCTGGAAGCGATTGAGGATGGCATCTTCTTCACAGTAGTGCGGATGAATGAAAATAATGCTGAAGTTCCTGTTCGAGGAGTGCATATTGTTCTGACCTCTTCTGAAGGTGATGAATTTGAAGGATTTACAGGAGCTGACGGTCAATTCTATGTCGCTAATCTGGATATTAACCAAACTTATACAGCAACTTTTGAGAAGGTTGGTTACAATAGTATAGTTCATTCAACTCCAATAGTACCTGGTGAAAATCTTCGTAAAACCATGCGACCGCTTGATGGTATTGTTCTTGGTGTTGTACGAGATCTTTCAGGTGACCTGGTGGAAGATGCTACTGTTGAAATACTTTCTGGTACAGGTGAGCTGGAATCCACGACTACTGATGAATTTGGTGCATATAGTCTTGTTGCACCCGCAGGGAGTTTCCAACTTCTTGCTACGAGTGAAAATGGTGACCTTACGAGTTATGTATACAACATCAACCTCGAAGGTGTCAGCTATCAATATAGAATTCTCACATTACGTGAGACGGGCGAAGTTTCGGGTACAGTGCTTACGCCTGATGGTGACCCGCTAGCTTCAGAAGCGTACATCTCAACATTTAACAGAACTACAGGTACATTTGCATTTACGTTCGCTGATGCAGATGGTGATTACCGTATTCGTGGTTTAAGGGTGGGTGAGATAACAGTTACTGCCAGTGCGTCAGGTTATACTGATCCCGATCCGGTCGACCTGGTTATGGCACTAGGTGATGTTCAAACAGTTGATTGGGTTCTGGAAGCGAATGAAACAGGCATCGTGGGTATAATCATCCGTACCGATACTGGTTTAGGCGTACCAAATGCTATCATCGGAATTGATGGTCCAAGCACGGCAGAATACATCACTTCTGGAAGTGGTCAGTTCAACTTCTTGCAACTCGATCCGGGCGACTACGATGTTTCTGTTTCCAAGTGGGGGTTTGAAGAGCTTGCGGATACAACAGTTACAGTTGAATTTGGAAGCATTGTCACTGCTTCACGTGCGTTAACTCCAGTACCAAACCAGGCTTCAGGTTCGGTCATGAATGAAACTGGAAATGCCCCGATGGCTGGAGTGTCGGTACTATTGATTGCGGCTGGACAACCGACTGATACTGTAGAGACCGATGATCTTGGTAGATATGCTTTTGACAATCTGGAGGAAGGAAGTTACACCGTCCAAGTAGATGGTACCTTCTTACCTGAACAATATTCATTTATGCATGAGACTGATCAGGGTCACCCGAATCTCAATTTCCGTTACAACCCACCTGAAGGTGGAACGGGTGATGTACGAGGGACTTTGACTCATGCTGGTAATCCAGTTGCATCGGTAAATGTTATACTTTCAAAACTGGGTTCAGCGACGTCGTATGAGTTCAGAGTAGGTGGTTCAGGCGCCTATTTCTTTACAGAAGTGGAGGCTCCAGCTACATACAGACTGAGTGCATCACACGCATCTTACGGTCAGACTTCATCAGATGCTTTCACACTTGATATCGATCAACAACTTATCGTTGATCTGGCATTCCCCAGCGGCCAGATTACTGTCCATGTGACGGACATTGACGATGCACCTGTTGCTAATCATGAGGTCGTAATTTCCTCAAGTGGTTTAGCATACAATCAATCTTTCTATACGGATGCAAATGGGTATGTTTATACCTCCAATACTTTGATTGGCGGAAGTTATGGCGTACTAGCTGCTCCAAAAGAAGGATTACTAAGGACTGCCGCGAGAAATGTCACGCTTGCAGATAATGATTCTTTAACTATCGAATATCTTGTTGGTATTCCATTTACGCCACCAGCACCTGGTGCCACGGGAGATTCTATTCTCATCACTGTCACGGTTCCTGATGTGATTGATATAAGCGAAGCTCTCCTTTTCTGGCAGGATGTCGGTGGTGCAAACTTCAACAGCAAAGACTTTGTTGGGCCAGGTGGCATTACATTTACACCGGATAAACCCGGTGGCAAAGCTATCAAGTTGCAGAAAAAATCTAGTGGTGTTGATAAACTTAGAAATGGTCGTCCCGCAAGAGGTCGTGCAGAGATTGATGCGACTGATCTGATTACTTTTGAGGGATACATTCCTCCGCAGACTGCAAGTGGGATTGTGCTTTACTACCCACAAGTCACTTACATCGATGGTAGTGTCATTGGTGGACCGACTGCTGTCCAGGAGATTGAAATTTTAAACATCGGGCTATTGAATCGTATTGTGGTTCAACCAAGCCTTACAGAAGCTCAGTTGGGTGTCCCTGTTAGATTCTCAGTCAAAGCCTATGATGATTTCGGCAATGATCTTACTAGTGATATTGCCAATTCAAATGGGATCACATGGAACTCTTCAGGTGGAAACTTTCAGCAAGTCCAAAACTTGAATAATGAAATTGCGTATTTCCCTGATACCGAAGGAAACGGTAATGTGTCGGTTACTGTCAGCCAGATAGCATCTGGTGCTCAATTGACAGAATCCAGACAATTCTTGAATTCATTCAGGGTATTGGGAGAATTGAATGTTGGCTCTGCAAGTGGAAACACTGAAGTTGCTGCGGGCGATTCCCTTGTATTGAGAACAATTGCTTCTGATACCAGCGGTATTGTGATGCGAATTGCACCTGAGTGGAGAATTCCGAATGAGGATCTTGGTACATTAGCACCAATTGAATTCACGCAACAGGCAGTATTTCATGCAAATGAAGGTGCGATAGGACGTGTGCCAATATATGCGAAAGATCTGTTCACTGAACGTGAAGCTGTTTTCAATCCAGTTGAACCAGCCTTAGGACTGAGTGGTGCCAAGGTTTATGTTCCGATACTCTCTGGACCTGGTGTAGCTTTTGAAGGTGATAATGGCGAAGGTGTAGTTGTCAAAGGTAAATTCAGGAATAATGCTACTGCTGGAAATAGCGCGCAGTTGTTCCTTAGAACGCCCAGACTCGCCAGTATTCAACGCGCCAGTAATCGCGTGGAGTCGGTAAGTGAACTGGCATATAGATTTGCCTTACTTGGAACAGTTAGTGAAAATCGTATTCGCTACCAAGTGACTTTACCACTGACACCAGCATATACAAATCGAAATCCACAGATCGCTTACTGGGATACGGATAAAGTTGATTGGGTTGCACTTGGTGGGCAGGTAGCGCAAGATAAACAGTCAATCTCAATTGTATTTGAGGGGCGTGATCTCAGTATTAATCATAGTTTTGCGGTAATCGTGGATTCTAAACCGCTGGCGATTGAGAATCTTAAATTCACACCAAATCCATTCAGCCCTGACGGTGACTACCCGCTTTCAATTGAGTTTACGGTTCACAGTAATAAAAATGATAAAGTCTGGGTATCAGTTGATTTCTATAATATGGCTGGGCAACACGTACGTACCCTTCTAAACCGCAAACTGCTTGGCAAAGGATTCCAGCATGACAGGAACAATGAACCTGTAATCTGGGATGGTCTGACCGATGATGGCAGGAAGGCGAGGAATGGGCGTTATCTAGTTCACTTTGTCGCGGAAGACTCTGATGGCAAAAAAGAAAAATACGAAACTGTCGTTTTAATTAAATAGCGGTACGGGATAAAGATGAAACCGAATAATCAGAAATGGATATTACTGGCATTAATCCTGGTGTTGCCTGTTTCGGCATTTTCGCAGGATTTATCAGGCATTGCAGGTGCGTATGCAGATATAGGTCTTGGCACTCGTCCACTTGGAATGGGTGGTGCATACACGGCAGTCGCTGAAGATGATAATGCAGCACGATGGAATCCAGCAGCACTTTCCCTGGCATCGACACGTTCTGCCGGGTTTACCTGGACAAATCAATTTAATTTGATTCCTTACAACTATCTGGCAGGGTCGTACCCTCTGCAACAATGGGGTGCCGGATTTTTTGTTGAGAGTGCTGGTGACGATGTCTACCGTGAAAACACCATCGCATTTGCTGGAGGCACCTCCTTTGAGAAATTGAACATGCTTCCCATGTTGAAAGGATTGCATGTCGGAGCATCTGCGAAGATACGATGGGTTGGCTTTGGCAATAATGAAGATGGTGGAGAGGGTCAGATTAGCGGCGATGCTTTTGGATTTGGATTAGACATCGGCTTTCTCTATCAGACTCCGTTTACCGACAAAGTTCAATTGGCGTTTGTAACTAGAGATTTGCTGAATACGATATCCTGGAGTACAGACGGTCCGAATGGATCCTATTCGGAAGGTGTTCCAGTCTCAATGGTTTTTGGAGCGGCATATCATCCTTATGACAACACTTTGTTGACAATTGACCTTTCACCTGCTGTCTATAAAGATGCATACACAAGGGTAGCAATGGGTGGTGAATATATGATGTTTAACATCGTTGCCTTACGTGCTGGAATTGCGCAAAATCTATCTTCACCATTCCAGAATCGTGATGTTACTTTTGGTCTAGGCATCAATTACAAATTCAAAGATATTGGCACCATCAGAGCTGGTGTAAGCTATTTGATTGACGAACTGGTGAATACACCTCGCGTAGGATTGTCGTTCGTCTGGTAGAATATTATCGATTGTAAAGTGTAAATACTGTTAAAGCTGCCGGGGTTAGGCAGCTTTTTTCATGAGAGGAGGCAAGTTTTGATAATCGGGGCTCATGTATCAACTGCTGGTGGAGTGTTCAAAGCTCCTGCAAATGGAGCAGAGTTGGGTATCGAAGCCATTGCGATATTCGCGAAAAACCAGAGACAATGGAAAGCGAAACCATACAGTGATGAAGACCTTGAAAAATGGTACTCTGAAATTGAGTTGCATGGTATTACCTATACCTGCAGCCATATGTCCTACCTGGTGAATCCATGTGCAGTGGAGGATGAAAAGCGACAAAAATCCATTGATGGGATAACTGATGAAATCGAGCGAGCTGAGAAACTCGGTTTGAAAAATGCAGTTATTCATCCTGGAAGTCACCTTAACGAGGGGGAAGAGTGGGGGATAAAAGTGATCGCCGAAAGCCTTGATGAAGTGCATAAACGTCTCCCGGGTTACAAAGCAAAGATCACACTGGAAATAACTGCAGGACAGGGTACGAATATCGGATATAAATTTGAACACCTGGCGGAAATCATTGATCGTACCACGGAAAACGAACGTCTCGCTGTCTGTTTTGATACCTGCCATGCTTTTGGGGCTGGATATGCACTCGACAGTGAAGAGAAATATAATGATACCTGGGCAGAGTGGGACAAACTTGTAGGACTGGATCGCATTGAACTATTCCATATAAATGATTCCAAAAAAGAGTTTGGAAGTAGACGTGATCGTCATGAACATATTGGCGAAGGACTGATGGGTTTAGAACCATTTCGCTTTCTCATGAATGATGCTCGATTCAAAGATATCCCAGCAATCCTGGAGACACCAGAGGGTGGTGACGGGTATGCAAAAGATATTAAAGTTTTGAAGTCGCTGGTGAGGTAATGCTGATTGTGCAGGGGCTAGAATCAATTGTTCACTCGCGTCATTCCAGCGTGGTTTTAGCTGGAATCCAGGAAGCCATTGATAATATTAAATATAGGTGAGAAAAAATACACCTAATCTTCATGAATTATTTGTAAATATTCATTC
>JAIOHU010000099.1 GCA_019912845.1 bacterium | reverse complement strand
TGCCCACGATGATCTTGGTCATGATATCAGTACCGATGCGCGGGCATTTTATCTTTTCCATAGTGGGCAAAGAGCGGAGTCACTCCCCTATCTCCTCGAAAATGCGAAAACAAGGATAGCTTTCGGTGATACGAGACGCGGTCTGAGCTATGCGAAAGTAGTATTTGCAACTGCGCTTGAAGTATTTGATTCCAATCCTTCCAGAATGACCGATATTGTGATGGAGTATGAAAACATCCTGGTGAAACATGGCATGCTGGTGCCTGCTATTGAAGCTCTTAACCAAGTGATTAAAAGGTTTGAAAGCGATAGTTTTGATTCGGGGAGTGCGGATGATTTATTGGCGAAACGTGAAAAATTACGGCAGTTATCTCGATATCCATCTACTGTTAAACGTGACGCTTATCCACCCCTGATTCTAATTTCTTCAAAACGTGCGCTGGCAAACGTAAAATTCCATCAAGGTGATTATGATGGCGCAATTAGTTTGCTGGATACCGCAGAATCAGCCCTGGACATCATGCCTGCCACTGTTGAAACGATTAATGAAGGTGGCATGCTGCTGAAAATGCGCGCTAAACTCAATATCGTTGGTGAAAACTATACACTGGCAACGATGCAATTAATTAATGCCATTGATCTCTTAAAAAGACAAGAAGATATCCCTGAAGTTGGTGAGTCATATCGTCTCCTCATTATAAGTTATTTTAAGCTAGGCTCTAATGACAAAGCAGCTGAAATACTTGATCAGTATAAAGAATTCATGAACGATAAGGTTGATTTTGAGGAGATGGCATTTTTCCATCACACTGAGGGAATTCTAAGAGCAAGAAAAAATAGTAATGAAGATGCTGTGCAAAAGCTGAAGAAGGCATGCGATCTCGTTCAAAGCCATGATTCCTTATCTTCACTGGTACCCGATTTCAGTCTCGACTACGCAATTGCGCTGGATCGAGCTGGGAAATTGGAAGAAGCGAAAGAAATTAGAGATCAAATAACCGATGTCATCGAGGATGAGACTTCTAGCTCGGATCGTCTGATAAAACAACGATACTCCTTGCTCGAACTCAACACTGACAGTGCTTTGGATGAGTAAATTATATCCTTCGTACTTCTCTAATAGGATACGAGCACTCTGGCTATTTCGGCTTGAGGTAGGGCGTATCAAGCTGATGGTACTTTTGTTCTTTCTCAATATTAATGCGACGGCAACATTTGCAGTGGTTTCAATTAAGGAAAATCAACTCGGCTACCCACCAGAAGCACAAAAACGTATAGTGATATCTTCTGATTCAGATATAGCTGGGACTGAATTTGTCCTGCAAAACGAATTTGGAGATACACTTATCACTGGAAAAATTGGTGAAAGTGCTGGAAGCTGGCTGCACTCTGTTTTTAACTACTCTGTGGCGCTAGATTCATTTCAGACAATAGGGAACTATGACTTTGTACAATCGGGACGCACTCTGGGTAGTTTTAACATCGGGGAGGCGGTATATGATCTGCTGCCTGCGAAAATTCTGGAGTTCTTCAGAATTCAACGTTGCGGAAATACTGACCCGCGATATCATAGTCCCTGTCACACGCTGGATGCTTCGCAGATTGTGACCGGTCCCGATTCGGGAAAAGTTGTCGATGTGACAGGTGGCTGGCATGATGCTGGTGACTATATCAAATTTCTTAATACCACCGCATATACGACCTATTTTCTTTTGCTATCCTATAAATATTTTCCTGAGCTTTTTGAGAAGAAACAGGGAAAGTTTCCAGCTATCCTTATGGAAGCCAGGGTCGGACTTGACTGGTTGAAAAAGATGAACTATGCCGAGGATAAACTTCTTCTGCAGGTCCAGGATTTACGAGATCACACAGTGGGATGGCGTCTTCCTGAAGATGATATTCTGGCATTGGAAAGACCCGCGTATGATGGCACGGTAAAAACATCCTGTGGCATATTCTCCGCCACCATGGCACTGGCAGCAGATGTTTTCAAATCTTATGACAGGGCTTATGCGACCGATTGCCTGAAGAGATCAAAGAGCCTGTTCATGCTGGGTATGAGCGATATTCCTGAGATTCAGAATGGACCAGATACAATGTATGTTGATCGGGATTCCAATGATAACCTGGGATTGGCTGCTGCAGAATTGTTTCTTCTAACTGAGGATTCACTATATCTAGAAAAAGCAGACTCCTTACTCGCATTAAATGCCAGTTATTGGATATCCTGGGGTGATCTGGATAACATCGCAAGGTGTCGGATCGCTGCATATTCAGAGAATGCGACAAATGTTCTTGAAGGGGTGTTAGCGAACTTTGATTCACTGGCGACATTGAATCCTTACAACTACCCATTGGAATCCTTTCCCTGGGGATCGCTTACTGTTCAAATGGGGATTGCAAGCATCGCCATTCTTTACGGGGAATCGACTGGGGTGGACGAATACGAAGATTTAGCCCAGAGTCAGTTTGATTTTCTGCTCGGTGTCAATCCGGATGGTTACTCTTTCATCGGAGGGATTGGCAGCAGATACCCGATAAATTTTCATCATCAAATTTCATTTCTTTTGGGTTTCAATCTTGAGGGAGCTGTCGCAGAGGGATATGTAGCTTCTAAGCTGTACGAAAATACTTCAATAAGTTTAACTGCCGAAACCGTAAAGTATTTAGAAATGGGTTATCCGGCGGTGTATAACGATGAACGCGCTGATTATTTAAGCAATGAACCAACAATCGCAAACAATGCGGTTACCTTGTTCGTTGCCTGCTGGTTTGCTGAAAAATATTAGCTTTCTATTAACTTTCGAGAAGAGGTGATTGCATGGAAGAAAGTAAAACAAATAAAACGCGAATATTGGTTGTTGACGATGAGATCGATATTTGCACAATGCTGCAGGACGCACTTTCCACTTATGGCTTCGAGGTAAAGTACTCGACGCGAGGAAAAGAAGCGATTGAAATATTTAAAGATTTTTACCCACATTTTGTGTTACTCGATATCATGATGCCTGAAATGAGTGGAATTGATGTCCTGGAACAAATCCGAGAAGTCGATAAAAATGGGGTGTAGCTCCTTTTTATTCATCGTAAGTTCTTGTTAATACGGAGTCTGATTTTCGTAGATACATAAAATCGCCTCAAGAATTCCCATACATTGTTTTTTCGCGATAGTGTTTGAGAACTCAAGGAGGCGATCATGCAAA
>JAIOHU010000098.1 GCA_019912845.1 bacterium | reverse complement strand
ACATTATAGATTGCCTGTTGAAATGTCTCACCTTTAGGATCGGGCTGAAGAAAGCCATCACCAATATCTACCCACCCATAACTAGGAATTATCCAAGAATGCAATTCTTTTACAATTTGTTGAAGGTTAGAATATCCGAATCCCAATGAACACCAAATAATACTACGTTGTGTAATATATGGAAGTGAGCAGGGTTTTTCGTTAATTAGATTTGAAATTTCACTAAATAAAGGATTATTTCTTAGTGATTCAGTAAAATTTCCAGATAAATCAATACATAAGTCTTTCTTAAATCCTTTCCAGTTTTCATTGAAGTGAGAGAGAAGATATTTTATCGCATTTTTTTTATTCACGTGATTAGCCAATTATCTCATTTACATTGTTCCAAATCCGTTCAAACTCAAGAAAAGCCTCTAATATTTTTTTATGTCCATCAGGATAGTATTTCGAGGAACAAATGACTTTTTCACTGTTTAAATAAATCCCACTATAGGTAAAATTCATAGACCCCTCAAAATAGAAATTTTCTGCAAGTAGTCCTTTTTGGTGGTCCCTTTGTACACGTTCGATTTTTATTTCAATATTATTAGCATATTTCAATTTGTCTGCAAAGGCGTCTGATCTCTCACCTGGCCAAGTAACAATGCGGATTGGGGTATAAAAAGATAGTTCAGTCAAGGTTTGACTGAATAATATATGCGGATTTTCACCATATACCGATTGATTTTTGAATAGCTCACGATATTGTCCAAACTCATTATCGAATAATATGAAGTCAGAGATCCATGGTGAGATAAGATAGATATAACGGTCTGACCTACCTCCAATTAAAATTGTGGAAATAAACGAGGTAAGTAGATCCCGAACCTTTTTCCCACCATCTCTAGAATGTATATCTCTACTAGGCATCAGCATGATTTCTTATTTGCAGGTAAACTTTGGTAACACCACCTACACGGTCGATGCTACTAATGTAAGCAGAATCGCGATAGGTAGACATAGTCAATTCTTCAAAATATATTGGGATTAATTTGTTATAATCAACTTTTTGAGTATCTTCTCTAAATATTATACAAGCCCGTCCTTCCTTCACAAGTACTTTCCTGGCATGCTTAACCCAATTGCTACTTTTTTCTGAGTACTTGATTTCAGTTATTTCCAAATCTAACCAGTAAAGAGTAACATCCCTAGATGGCTTTCCAAAATCGTTTAAACTATTTGGATTATCAAGACAATCGGGACAACTATCCCTGCACCCCTCGAATAATAATTGCTGAATTACTGAATATAACTGTTGAAGAGTTGGTGTTTCATTAAAGTTTTGTCTAAATAATTTCAGTAATCTGCGTTGACTTGGTGGGTAGACACAAACTACATATGCGAAAGTACGTAAGGGAATTTCAACTCCAGTTTTTTTGTTTTGGCGAAGCCACGATTCATTTAGTAGATATGTGAGGATATCAGTAACCTTTGAACTTCCTGGTCTAAGTAATTTCATATTGATTGCTGAAATATTATTACGGTTTGGGCTGATTCCTTTTAATCTCAACGTTGAGATTAGCATTTCCTTTGCATTTTCCAGCGAGTCTATAGTATCAGCAAACCGGATTTCTTCAAATGCTGTAGAAAGAGATTTTACCCCTGAATTATACTCGGATTTTATTTTTGTTATAGTAACGTTTAAATTCTTAGACCACACTTCTCTTGGGCAATTTCTGATCGAAAATTCTAGAGCATCTGAAAAGTGTCTTGGATTCTCTTTTATCTCTCGTAGCACCGATTCGATTTGCCCCAAACCGCCAGAACTATGTTCGGTTAAGAGTATTGAATAATCACCTTTATCATTTACGACATCAACGACTAAATCCTCTACATTTACCTGCTCCGTAATAAGCGAAGCAGTCAAACGGAGAGCTTGAGCTATTGTAGCTATGTACCTTTGTTTTAACCATTCGTTGAAATTCGATCCATTGAGAGGTCGCCAAAAAATCGATTCTAAACTTTCAATTTCTTTGACAACGATTGGATCCTTCCAAAGTGATTGGAGATCTTTTACTAATTTTGCTTCTTCATCCTTTCCTGTTAGACTAGTACCTTTTAATTGAAATATTGTGTTTAGGACCTTATGCGCGCTTTCTGACCTTTTATTCTTCAGTATATTTTGGGCATCTTGTAAAGACATTCTATTTAAGCTAGCAGTCGCACAAAGCATCGATATTGATAATTGAGCCATCCAATGAATACGAAATACATTCATATGGTCTTGTAATACTGTCGAATTATTTAGTTTGTGAAGGAAGTATTCATATCGCAATGTACCAAGCTTGGATTGTTGAATAGATTGTACTTGATTTAAATGGTTTACGTTTATTTCAAAACTCAAACCATCAGTACTTGTTTTAAAGCCAATAGCAGATGAATTACCAGAATCATCATGCAATTCCATTGTTCCATTAATTGAATCATTACGTTTTTTGCGAATTTCAAATCGACATTTGTTTGCGTATCTAATTAAGTCAATCCATGAACCATTTGAATGTAAATAAGCATTCACACGGGCGAATACCCTATTCCATGGTTTGTAATGAAGTAGATGAAGAATTTCTCCAGTACTATTGCTGTTAGTGATAGCTACTGTTTTCCAATCCCATTCACTAGAGCTTGATTCCACTATATCGTTTGAGATGTGGCAAAGCTTTGCCTTTAAAGGTCTGTAAACTTGCATTCCATTCACTAAACCTAATGGGATGTTCTCAGAATAAAGTTCATTAAGACTTTCATGATTTTTCCCATTTTTCAGATTACCCGAATGTCCATGCCACAAACCAGGTTCAGGAGAATTAGACTGAATAATTGTCGAATAGCGTTTCGATACCCGACCAGGGCAACATTCCCTTAAAAACTGAGAAACCGGTAGGAATTCATCATCTTTGCTAATTTGATTAAATGGTTCAAGAATAATCCTTGCTTCATTTAGTTCTAGTTCTTCAAACGTGGCTTTTGGAATCAAATGAGGAATTGGACGATTTAATCCACAATCTTCTACGTCCTTAGCACCTGGGCCTAATTGTTCCCAATTTGTTTCAAGTTTTCTGAGTAGAGAAGGGATTGCTTCACGCAACAGTGGCCTTGGTTCCTCCCAAAAAATCTCATTTAACTCATTTCTCGCGGTAGCTTGATCTTCTTCACTTTTCCAAATTAACCCCCCACGTGCATAAAAGTAGAATTTTAATGCACTGTTAAAGAAACTGTCCCATTTAGAACCCAGTTTGAGGAAACTTGTCAAATACTCTCTAGCCCTCGATTGAGCATGAAGAGTTTTATGCCAGAAACCAGGTTTACTAAGATATGAATATGGGGATTCTTCAATGCCAATTTCGTGACCGAGCCAATCTATCAGGAATAAAGATATTTGTACACGGATAACAAATGGATTGAATATCGGAAGATGAATGTTATCTATTTCAGGTTTAAATAGACGCTCTGCGGATTGAAAAGCCCACCGATCTCGTCCGTAATCGGATAGAACCACAACCGTCCATGGTCTACTTCCTCTCTGCCTCCCTGCCCGTCCTTTTCGCTGAATGAATGATGAAAGTGAAGATGGAGCTTTATGGTGAATCATCATTCCAACTTGTGGATCATCAAAACCTACTTCCAATGAACTTGTAGCTAATATCATATCCGAAGTAGCATTTGCACCGGGATCTTGTGAGCTACATCGGGATACTGCCATACCTTTCTGTAAATTATGCCCAATATTCTTCGGCAGTTCCCAAAGTTGGCCTTCATCTCGAATATGTTGTAATACTATTTGATTAGGTAAAGGTTTTGGAATATCTCTTAATCTAGCTAGCTTTTTATTCTCAGCATCCCTCGTATTGGAATACCAGCGATTTAGTGAGTCTAGATTATCTGTAAATCCAAAAATTTTCTTTAGATAGAACTTATCAGCAATGATTGGTGGACTTTGAAAAGGTGGGATTGTCGTTCGTGGAGTTAAGATTCTTGATAACAACATTGCTGTTTGTATCGACGTCGAAAGCAATGCTGTACCAGATGCGGGGTCACCCTTCAGAACAATATTGTACTCTTGTCCTTCAGCAACCATTTCACTTTCTTCAGTAGGTGTAATCTTTGGTGTGAACTCACTAATTTGATCTGGATTTAATCCACAAATTCCTGCCATATGTCTGTGTGAATCTTTAAGGGTGGCTGACAAACCCACAAAGTGAGGTGATGTAGCCTTATTCCTATGATGAACCCAATATTTCCATCTCCGTAAAACCCACGCAGTTTGTGCACCAGCTATTCCTTCATAGGTATGTACTTCATCGAGCAATACCATTCTCGGTGATTTGGAGGCTTGCATTAACCCAAATGCTTTTC
The DNA here is from genome assembly GCA_019912845.1 of bacterium. Classification (GTDB taxonomy): domain Bacteria; phylum Electryoneota; class Electryoneia; order Electryoneales; family Electryoneaceae; genus JAIOHU01. The sequence continues at coordinate 5,066 of JAIOHU010000098.1, read as the reverse complement.
TCCATTTTGGATTTCCCATTTCTCTATTTAGCATTTCCAATGATAGAAAAAGTATATCAGGTGGGTTTTCTATTATTTGTTCTCGTGTGATGAACAGGATATTGTCAGGAATATCGGGAATATTTGCTCCTACTCGATATAGTGCTGTACTTTTGTTCTTTCTGTCCCGTTCTCTCCATACTAACTCACTTTTTCCATCGCTAGGCGAGCTGAGATAAGGAATAATGTGTCCACCAACTGTTTTGTTCCAAAACCAAGACGGTTCGTTTTGTTTTGATTTTTTTGGAGAGAACCAATGTTGATGAGGAGTACTTCCCAACAATGCTCCAAATGAAATTGGGCGAATTCCGTTAGATTGGAAATGAGAAGTTAATTTGAGACATTCAGAAATTGCCTCACGAAGTTGATCTGCAAGTAAAACATTGCGGGGATATATCGCAATTACTTTTGTAAAGGGCGTAGGATTATTTAGTACTTCATTAACCACCTTTAAAAATATTGGTAGATAGAATGCTTTTGTTTTTCCTGAACCAGTACCTGCCGAGATGACAGATCCTGCAGGATTGCCGTTTCCATAAGTATTAAAAAAATGTTTGAAAGCACGAACTTGGAATCCAGAAAACTGGTAATCATTACCATTCGAATCTTTCGTAAGTTTATCATAGGCATCTTTAATTATTATTTTAGATTGCTGAGGACAATTATTTTCAAATACAGAATTCCAGACGTCTGAAGCCAATTGATCTCTACGTGGATAAAGTCGGTTTTGGAGATGTAATTTTAAATCAGACACCAATTTGGGGCCAGTTGCCCAGTCTTCGGCTTTGAAAATTTGTTTTAGGTTCACAAGAAGTCGAATGGCTTCGGCCATGCGAGTTCTATAGAAATCATTGGTATTGGGGATGCGAAATAGGAGATTGCTTTGCCGCATATCCCTCAGTAGAGAATTGAATGAATATCCGTGTCTTTCAAGCTCTTTCCATTTGCTTTGAAATTCATTCGAAGCTTCGGTGTTGAAAGCGCGTAAAATATCATTCGAAGAGTACTGGATATTATGAAAACCCCACGAAATCAATTTTTCTTCTCGCTTCTCAAGGAAAGTAAGAAATTCTTCTGCAAACTCATGGATTGTCATAGTTTTAACCGAACTAAAAATGAATCCCACAGGTCATGTTCATTCATCTTCTGTTTGATTTCATCATCAAATAAATCCGTTAAAGGTGATCCTCGATTAGCAGATTTTATCAAAAATTTACCAAAAGAACCTTCAAGTCCTAAATTACTAATTCCATTATGAAGTTTTTTTCTTGCTTCTAGTAATCGTTCTACCTCTTCTTCACTTTTAGGAAATGTACTCGTATTGTTTTGCAAATAGCGAATTGCTTCCCCAAATTCTTGACTACCTGCAGTAGCTAACCCCTGTACTACTCTCGCAAATTTATTCCATATAGTAATATTGGTATCAACCTCTTTTGACCAAATATTGGTGCAGTTGCTTTCCGAATTTTTTGCATTGTCGTTAATCCGTATCACAGCATTTTCTGTCGATTTATTTCTTACCACCTCTGGATTTTCTTCAATGTTTTTCTTCAATTTTTTAGCTTCTCTTGCTGCCTTTTTAATTTCTTGAAATACTTTTACTTCGTATTCTGATGATGGAAACACTTTTGAAGCACGCTTATGTTTCTCAAGAGTATCTTCAATTTTTTCGCGCGAAAGGGAAAGACTCCTGGTATATTTTTCGAACTTATCTAATAGATTTCTTTCAGCATGGATTTGAGGTAGTTGTACTAAACGATTTTTTAAGGAATCGAGTTTTGGCATTGTTACATCTCCCGATCAATGATCATAGATATTGAATCTAAGACCTCAAGAAGATCATCTTTGGTTTCAGTCGGACCTGAAGATCCTGGATTTTCTTGATCAGACAGTTCCTTTTCAATTAGATTTAAGAATTTAGCTACATTTGTGAGATCTTCACACAATTCTATGAGTGAATTTGGGTCAAAACACAATACGGAGATATCATTTCCATCTTCGTTTAAATTATTCGCAATTTTTATAGCATTGCTCCACTTGGTTCTATTGTTTTGGAGCCGTCTTGAATTCCAAAGTATTTCAAAATCATGGTTCTGATAAGGTAGATTTTGAATCTGAATTTCTCTCAATTCACAGATTTTTTTTACGCAGCTAATAATTTCTTCTTTAAGATTGGTTCCCTCATAATCGCAGTCAATTAAAAAGTCTTTTATCAACTTAGTTGTTCTATTTATTTCTTTACGTTCCTCCATTATTGAGTGTGCAAGATTGGAAAATTCCTTTAATCTAGAGACCGCACCAAATCTTTTCTCCCAGTAACTTTGTGATACTTCAACTGGAGGAACATCTAACGTTATCTTGTCTTCATAATTATCAAGTATGCTTAGTATTGGTATAGGATCAAGATAATCAGCATCACCTTGACCTACACCTAACTCATTTATAATCAACATTTTTATGTCGTCCCATTTTGACTCAATTTCTACTAGTATTTTGTTTAGTGAATCTGATAATACCACTGGACGTCCAGTATCTTCCCAAACACTGGAAAATATCTCTGAAATTCGCTTTGCTTTATCTTTCTTAGGCAGTCTTGATCGCGTTCTAATCACTGCACTCAACGCTAAAAATTGTATTCCCGCTTTCACCGCATCACCAGTCAAGGTTTCTGGAGAAGGTTTTAAACTATCAATTATTCTTCCCTGGTTCTTTCTTAGCCATTTTGAAACTCGACGTTTGTGTAACTCACCTGATTCAAACTCCCATGTACCTTTCCCAACTATTTTGAAGCGGATTAAAGCTTCGAGTAAATTTTTAGTTTCTTCATCTCTGTGGAATTCCATATAGTATTGCTGATGAGAAACATTTGAAACTTGATCTTCAATCTTAATTGGCCTTTTACCTTTAGTCACATCTTTTGCATACTGAATTGGTATGTTGCGATGATCCTGCCATTTAATTGAATTTGAGATTAGAAATTTAAGATATTCGCGGTAATTTGCATCATATTTTAGTTTGGAGTTACCGTACCATTCTTCTATAGGTGTCAACCATTTTATTAATTCTGCTTGTAATTCCTCTTCTAAATCTTTATCTTTAGTTTTGGTTGTGGATTCGATTAATGGTTCCGTTATTAAGCTATCTGATCTGGTTTCAATCGAAAACTCGGGTAAATTAAAAGGTTTTATAAATGGTTTTAATTCTCTTGCACATTGATCGGATGATTGAGCTTCTATCCAATATTTAGCCAGAAATCGTACTTTATTCTTGTTTTCCACAGACCAAGAGATACCACCTAAGTATTTGGATTCAAATTCGGTCCAAAATGGAAGGGTGATTATTCTAATAGGAAAATTACTGTCACTCGGGAATTTATTTTGGTTGAATAGACTATATGATTGCACAACGGCTTTTTCAATAACAGAATTAAGCAGTCCACGAGGAGAAGTACGCAACCTTTCAGTTGTGAGTGCATTCAGGAGCTTAGAAGGAGATTTGGATGTAAATGGGAAGGTTCCGATCTTTATATTGTTTTCAAAAGTCACAAATCCAAAAGCATCATGACACACTACACTATGAGGGCATTTATCACATTTACTCCAGGAAACATCAGATGTAAACCTTTGGCTTGCCAATGTGTTTATTTCAGAATCAGTGCATCTTATAGCATTTAAGTATCTAGCCGTAAAATTTGCGACATCATCACTACTTTGAGACCACTCGATTGCATTTTCGCCAACATCAAACTCAAAATTTACCCGATCTTTTTCGTTATCAGGTAGAACAGCCCAACCTTCTTCACTCATACCTAACACAGCGACCATTCTGCAGATATCTTGCCCCTCTCTTGGCTCAAATGCTTGGTAAAGATCAAAATCAAGTCCACCAGAAGCCGCAGTTACATCTTCAATAAACACAGCAAGTTGTTTACCTTCTTTCTTAAGATCTCGACGAATTGCAGTAAATATCTCACTAAGCTTCGATCCTTCGATACCTGTAAGTTCCCGTTGTGCATCTGTCAAAGCCTCATTCAATAAATCTACCGTTTTTTCTGCAAATGGATCATCATAAGTAAGGTCCCCGACAAAATCATGCACTTGTCGAGCATCAGATCTTCTTGATAAATAACCACTTGGTGGGATTATATCATCTACGCTAAAACGTAATTTATTTTCACGGTCCTCCCTTGAACTCTTATTAGCGAATCTTGCTACTATTTTGCCAACAATACCAGAATCTTCCTTCAACCAATTTCTGTATCCTGGGGAGAGAATTACATCCCCTATCGATCTATGTTCTCTTGGAAGGGGTTCTCTTCCTCTCAGTTCCCACCTTGTGTTGAGTTCAAGTGCCATTTCTTGAATCAGTGCTTCACGCGCAGATTGCTCTGAAAAATACTCAATAAAGTTTTTTATATCTTTAATATATTGATCAAATTCACTGCCTAGTTGATCAACCATTTGTTTCAACGCTGATTTTAAACTGCCGGTTTCACGCCGTATCATAATAATCTTAAATTGATCTAAATTTAACTCACTGTTCTTAGCTGCATACTCTGAACGCAGATTAATCCACCTGATAAGATGAGATTTTCCTGTTCCAACATCCCCACGAACCACACACCTTAGTTCTCCTTTTCTGGAAAAAAGATTTTGAAAGACTTCTTCTTCCGATATCGTTGAATTTTCACGAATATTTCTTATCTGCTTTAATGGTGAGTGTGTAGCAAGAAATACAGACGCTCTTTCACGTGCAACTTGAGCAACAATATTGATACAATTTTCTGCTTGATCCTTCTCCCAGCATGGTAAGCCAAATTTATCGGGATATGCCATTTTCAACTCTTTATAAGTTCAATATTGGTAATTCGATCAGATTTTATAAAATCATCAAATGAAGGTTCAGCTATTGCAATATTCCACCCCTGACTATCTATCTTACAATTTAGCCTTATAATACCGTCTTCATGGAGTTCAAGCAGTGGATGACTCAAACCTAAAGAACATTTCTTTTCATTAGTATTATAA
>JAIOHU010000097.1 GCA_019912845.1 bacterium | reverse complement strand
AGTTCTTGTCCTTAGTTGAGTGCATAACCTCAAGCAATTCATCAAACCGAGCATTTTCGGGATTTGGAAAAAGTGTGTTCATACAGCAAGTGTAAGAATTTCAAAGAGCTGGAGAAAGCAAATCGAATGAACTCCATGCGAAATTATTTACGAGAATCACTATATATGCGGGATTATCTCAGGCGGGATATTGAAAGTAATGATCGTCTGCTGTCACGGTATGCTGATATTGACACAGGCACTCTTTCTGATGAAGAGTCCACCCGTTTCCACCAGCCAGTCCCCCACGCCAATGGCAGCATGATTGCTGCACCGGACCTCCGCAAGTCATGTCAAACCGCATTGTTCCGATCCCTGCTGAACCCGAAATATGCATCGTCTGGTTTTCGAACCGGTGATCTTTCAGGAGAACTGGGTGAATATTTCGAAAATCGAGCACAAATTCGCTATGAATTGAAGAAATTGCGGGTACGTGGCTTAGTTGAACGAGTGCAAGGTAAGCAAACATAAAGACTTACAGAGTCTGGCTTCCGGATGCTGTGGGCGAAATGGACGTCGAATTTCTATTTTTGCGATCCAATAATAACAAGGACTTACAGGAAAGAAGCGAGGCGAATTCTGTCGCAACCGTCGAAAATGGAGGAGGCATATACCCTCCTGGATCGCGGTCTAACCCTGATCACACATGAGTTATTCATGAAAAAAGCCGCCTGATAAAACGAGAATTTTCCTCTCGTTTTGAATAGGAAATAACCTAATTGGTTCTGAGAACTTAACCAAATTCGAATTGTTTTCAGCAAGACTTTGAGTAATTTCATCATAATATGAAGATATTATCGAAATCGCTGAAAGCCAATAATGATGAGGCGGATGGAATTTGACTATGTCCATGGTCTTTTTATAATCCGAGGTGAAATTTACGTGATCTCCTCGATGAAATCCAGCGAAAACCAATAATCTTCGAAATAAATATTGGGAGAGGCGAAAAACAAAAGCATACGAAATTGACGAAAATAGATGGATTTTGGTGAATCTGGACGTACGTCCCCGATCTCCAACCAAAAGAAAGAAGAAGAAAAATCAGAATAACTCAGGCAGCATGACGACCATATCTATGATGCAAACCACCGAGAATTGGGATTTCCACTATCTTTCCCATTTCCGGTGTTTCAACTGATGTGGATTCCGGTCATTTCAGCAGTATTTGAGTGAATTTATCATGAAATGAAGATATTTGATTATCGAAATCGCTGAAAGCCAATAATGATGCGGCGGATGGAATTTTGACGAGGGACAGCGTTTCCCCAACGAACTATCAGCACTGACATTGGTGTTTGCCACCTTGGAAGAAGATCGCCTGAAATGGCGTGGACTGCGTATGGATAATGAATTACAGGCAGAAATCAAAGAAGCAGGTATACAGGCAAAGAAAAAAGATAAATTCTTGATCAAAGTAGTTGACAACTATTTGAAAGCGGCTTAATATTCAGATACCCGAAAGGTGGAATCAAATTTCCACCAAACCTCAACCGCGACCGTTTTGACTAAGACACCCCGATTATCTTACGAGGTAAGGAGATAAACAGGATGCTATTCCAATTCCAACACCATAATAATATGTGTCATTATAAGCTGTATATGAATAATATAAACGAAATCCAAGCGAATTTGATAGCCAAAAGTCTATCCCAGACTTTATTTTTATTAGATAGGTGTTTTTCCATTTCAGTTCTGGTTGGAAGTATACATAGTTGTAGTCAAATGTTTCTGCTAACATTTTAAGCTGACAATCTGAAAAAAAGCCAATTGCCGGGGAAGTAAATGAAACGATTGAACCGATTTTTTCATGTTTAAATATTCTGATTCCAATAGATCCTTCAAATGCAAAATCATAGGAATATACTGACTCTTGTGATGCCTTATATTCAGCTGTTTGTTGCAACAATCCTACCCCAAAATTATAGCTATTGAAAAACAGCAAGTTTGAGCTTATTAGTTTTGCAAATCCTACTGATATCATTGGAGTCAACATAAGTGAGCTAAAACTTTGCAAATTATCCTGGCTTGGAGGAACGTAGTTGGGTGTATTTTCCACAGATCGTTCACCAAAATTTACATCAAAACCACCACCAAGAAATCTCAATTCGGGGTCATCCCAATTGTTCGAACCCAAATAACGAATAGACACATCATCAGTAAATGTAAATCCACCATTCATGTTTGATTTTGAATTTAGTATTTCTGAATTTGCCCATTCTGATTTATGAAGATAATTGTAATCCAAGCTAAAAAATTGTGCAGATGATAAAGTAGCCATACTTATCAGTAATATTAGAGTTCCATATATTCTTATTAATCTCATTGTCACATTAACTCTTGTATTATTCTTCATTTAATACATCTATTATCCAATTATTTTCAATTGGATATAGTAAGAGTGACTTGTCAAGTGATAAATTCCAAGCCTTTAGAGCGTGAAGAGTACTACTAATCTCAATTGAACGTGTTTCGTTTGTATTCATAAGGTAACCAAGATATCCCTCAGTTTGAGTATTCGGATCAAAAGAATGAATGGTTACAGGTTCATTGCACTGGTTATCAACCAAAACGTTTTCATTAACGAAAGTATCTCCTACGATCCATTGAACACGATGAAGCTCTACTACATCTATATCTAACAAGTATTCTATATCATTTGACGAATTTGGTGGTGATTGAATTACGAAGTTGTAGTTTGCTTCTGGTAAAAGAAAAGCATAATCGTAACCCGGGGGAATAATCGATAAATTCTGTCGATTATCATCTGTAACAACAATTTCTTCTATAAGTCTTGAATTAGCATAAACCTGAATAAGGTTATCAGATGAATTGTAAATATGCATTTCCCCTAAACGATAAGCAGGAGTTCTAAGGATTGGAATATCTACATGTACCGAATCTAAAATTGCGTTAAGTGATACGATAAAATTATTGCCTTCATCGTCTTCATCTTTCCAATCAATATTCGATCGTCCACTATTGTCGTTTGGGTTGGAATACCAGTATAAAAAATACAGATAGTGAATACCGTACGAGAGACCGGCTTTTTTATTTTGAGTTCCTGGTGATAGGCTTGCTACTTTCGAACCAGTTTTTGCTCCCTCAAAAACATCAACATTGTAAAGCGCAGATAGTCCATAATCTGTGCTATCTGGGTAATATAAATACACCGTACCATCATAACTTTCTTCCGACGATTGAACCAGCCAAGTTGCTCGCGTTGGTTTGGCATCATTTTCTGCTAATGGTACTTCCCACCGTCGTATCAACGCACTATTGGGCGGACTCTCCAAATCATAAACATCATTTGCCAAATATAGCTTTAGATTAGAGGCTCGATTAAAAGGTTGCTCAATATGAATTAAAAAGGAATCTGTTAAAGCAGGTATTTCTCTAATCGGATTTTGACTTTCATAGAGCAAAAGGTTCTCGTTAATCCTGTTAATTATTACCAAGTTACCTGATGGGTCAGGTTCTTTGGGGAGTGTAGCACGTTCCCTATTAGGTTGAATCATACTCTCATCTGGATCTGGAGTATCAGTCAAATCACAGCTAATAAAAATAATTAGAATTATCAGCAACCCGGAAGAAAGATTTATTGGGATTCTCATATCCTGATTTACTCCTTCAGAATGAAAGATATAAATTGCCAAAATATAAATCGAATTGTTCCCACAATATCTTCATGCAGGAACAACTCGACTAGCAGAATGACTTTATTCTGAGATTACCCAATCAACTGATTCACCTTCAATTATGGTAATGGTCGTTCGAGCTAACTCATTGCCAGATGTTGGTGATTTCGCAATAAAAGTATACTCATCAGTTGGGAAGGTAGACAATGTGTAATATTGGGTCTCATTGGCACCTATGGTAGACATATTTTGTGCGGGTTCCTGTGTATACATAATATCTTCAATTAACTGCTGACCAACGTAAATCACTACTGGGACTGAGCGGTTATTTGTAATGATTATATCGCCATAACGATCAACTATATTTTCTTCATAATGAGGTACATAGATCGTCCGTTCCTGACGTTGGTTGTTTAATACCAAGTAAATATCAGTTTCATTTCCATTTACCAATTCTTTATCTCGCCATCCTAACTCAACGGGGAAATCTTGGTTGTTTTGATCCGAAAACCAATATCGATAGTGAAGAGTGTATGTCCCATATTCAACAGCAAACCGTTTGAACTGATCACCTGGTTTAAGAGAAGCGACTTTTGCACCAGTATGATTATTTAGGTAAATATCAGCAAAATTCTCAGTGCCACCAATATATGAAAGGACCAAAGTCCCAGATGTTAACCCGGCAGTACTTTCGTTAACAAACCAAGTTACACTGCTCTGAACTTCAGTATCATTTGAGAGCGGTACGCTCCATCTTTTAAATACTTCTCCATTAGCGTCTGGATTCTCCAAGTCTTCCCAGATATCATCCAGTTTGTAGATACTCATATCTACAACTCCCTCTGTAGGATTTGGGATGAATACCCAGAAGTCAGAAGCATCACCAGGAATCACATTGATTTTCTCCGAGGCAGCATATAATACAAGCCTATCCGCAGTGTAATTGGATAGTAGCAGATTCCCACTCTCTGCTGAATGATCATTGTTAATATCTTCTGGTCCAGAAATTGGATCAGGTCCAGCACTGTTATCCTTTTCGTCCTCACATCCCGTAAGGAGGCTTAACAGAATAAATAGAACAAAGATCAGACTGATATATTTACCAATTTTCATCATAGTACTTCCCCTTCCTTCACCAAATGTTTGATAACAGGTTTGCAATGACCATATTATTATCCTAAAACCTACTTCTAGCTCTCGTTCCTAAGGTTCTAATACTGTAACTATAATTTTTTATCAAAGTAACTGAAGTAGATAACATAGCTTGTACCTATATATGCTGTAGAGTACCCAGCAAGTGAAGTATTTTCCATAAAAATTTCAAAAGAGGCAAATTTAGCCAATCTGACTTCAACCCCCAATCTAAGCCTGTTTAAGTTTAGGTTGATTTTTTGTGCATTAATATTAGATCTAACTTGTGTAATATCAATCATTTTTCCAATACGTACAATCTCGTACCTGATATATGCTCCTAATCCAGGCTCAAATCCAAGAGTCGATGCTATTTTATAAGAAAATTCGGCTCCAAATAGAGTGCAGCCACTTCTCTTGAAACCAACTTCTTCTGAGGAACCACTATTGTCGAAATTTACAAAATGCGACGAGTATCCAAAACCCATGTAACCTAAAAATCTGACTGATTTTAAAGATGATATATTCTTCTTAAGTCCTCCCCCAAATTTTAGTATTGTTAGACGCTTAGACTCGTTCTTTGTGTAATAATTAGTACCTGTGGATTTTTGGAAATTGTATTCACCTTTGTATCGATCTAATCCCAAATAATAAATATCATTCCGTGTATCCACTTCAAGTTGATAAGCAAGGGAATAGCCACTATTGTAGCCAGTAAAAATATCTGTATTTACGGGAATAACTTCACGTTCATATCCAATATGGCTGAGTGTATTATAGGAAAATAGAAACTTTTCTGAGCCATTAGCTTTTGAGCAAATACATCCAATCACCAGAATAAGAGATAAGGTTGAGTATAAGACTTGACGACGTATCAATTTTTCTCCAGTGAATATTTTAGAGTGGTTGTACTGCCCTAAACAGGGTAGTATCTAC
>JAIOHU010000003.1 GCA_019912845.1 bacterium | reverse complement strand
GAATTGTTCTTCAGCGATTTCAAGCTGTTTTTTTGCTTCAGTTATGTTTTCCTGTAAAACAGTCAGTTGATTCTCGTATTTTTTCAACTCCTCGTTGATTTCAGCAACCTCTTTTTGCTTCCGCTCCCGTAAAGCCTCCTGTGCCTGAAAATCAGCTTCAAGTTTGGATAATTCTATTCTGAATTTTTGTGCGGTTTCACGATTTTCACGGATTCCAGCAGATTTTGAATCACGTGTCACCACCAGATTTTTCAGTTCAGCTTCGATACGTTCGATCTGAGCAGTAGCAGTTTCCAGCTCGACTCCCATTTCACTGAGCTGCTTGCCCGCCATCTCCAGCATGCTATGTGCACCAAGATCACTCTCGGATCCTGCACCAATATGATAAACACCCGAGAAATCCATGAAATCACCCTCGAGTGTAACCAGAGCGCAATTTTTCCCGTATGCCTCCTCAGCCAGAGAAAAAAGCTGATCCTGTGATTCTACAACAAATGTTGATTGGAATTGACTCTTTATAAATGGAGGAATACGATCCGAATAAGAAACAATCTCACTCATGCAAATGGGGAGTTTTCCCTGTGGTTCAAAGTGAATGTCTTGTGTTTTTGATTTCTTCTCTGTTGATATTAATGAGAGCAAAGCACTCCCGCGTTTGTTTTCTCGCAGGAAATTCACAGTCTCTTCCAGCCCCAGCCTGGAATTTAGCAAGATACTGGAGGCATATTCTCCCAACACGCTGGAAACGGCAACTCGAAAATCGTCATCTACCTGGATAAAATCACCCAGGCGACCACGAATATCTGAAATTCCCGATGTCAGCAAGGCTTCTACAGCCTTCGGTCTTCCCTGACCTTTTTCTACGATGGATTCCAGCAACCCTACACGTTCTTCCAGTGCACGGGTTTTGCTTAATACTCTGGTGAGTTGTTCCTGCGCAACATTTCTCTTGTCGCGCTGGCGGGTCACCTGCTCGGATAATGATTTTTCCTCGTTCTCAAGTTCAGCGATTTCCTCCTCGAGAATCTTGGATTTGGCTCGTTTTTCATCCAGATCAACAACTGGAGTTTCATTTCTTTCATCATTAATCGTAGAAAGACGACTCTTTAATCGTTCCTGCATCGATTGAATTCTAGAAATTTCATTTTCCAGACGAGCATGAATAGAAATTGCCTGCTGTCGCTCTTCTTCGGCATCTTTGGCAATCTCTCGCTTTGAGCTTACCTCTTCCTGCTGCTCACGCCATGAATCTTCAAACACCTGTTGCTGATCTTTAAAATTGCGCAGTTCAAGACGAGCACGTTCTCGTTTCTCATGCAGTTCATTGATCTGAAGCGAATAATCACCGAGCCTTCCAGTTAATTCTTCACGCTCCCGATCACGCTGATCCGCCTGCCGCTTAATATTTGAGATTCGCTCTTCCAATGTTGCAATAGCACGTTCACGTTCTCTGGTTGACTCTTCCAGTTCCCTATGATCCTTTGAGATTGCTGTGAGTTGTTCTTCTAATGAAGCGAGTTTACCCCGTTTTTTAGCGAGGCTCATCTCTGAAGTTTCAATTTTTTTATCTAACTCCAGCAAAGAACTTCGATCTTTTTGAATCCTCTCATCAAGTGGAACGATTCGACTACGCAACTCTGTTATTTCATTCGATGCTGCTTTTATCTCACGAGTTCTTAATGCCTGCCTTAAATAACGGTAGCGTTTGGCTCTAGCGACCTGACGTTTCAATGTATTTCGTTGAGATTCAACTTCACGTATCACATCCTCCAGTCGAACCAGATTCGTCTGTGTTGCATCGAGACGGTTCATTGAGGCACGTAATCGTGTTTTATAAAGTGTTACCCCAGCAGCTTCTTCAAATAGACGACGGCGTTCCTCCGGTTTTGAGGAGAGGATACTGTTAACCATGGCTAATTCAATGATGCTGTAACTGTCCGGCCCTAGACCGGTATCAGCGAACAATTCGCGTATATCTTTGAGCCGGGCAGGCCTTCTGTTAATCAGGTACTCTGAATCGCCGTTTCGATGAAGTTTTCGTGTGATAGCTACCTGAGTGTATTCAGAAGGTAGGAGGTTTTCGGTATTTTCTATAACGAGTGTAACCTCGGCATAATTGGCAGCTTTTTTCCCACCAGCACCCGAAAAGATCACACTTTCCATTTTATCGCTGCGCAAGATAGAAGATCGTTGTTCACCGAGAACCCATCGAACTGCATCAACCAGGTTCGATTTTCCACAGCCGTTTGGACCGACAATTGCCATTACACCTGGTGAAAATTCCAGCTTTGTTTTATTGGGAAATGATTTGAAACCATTAAGCTCAAGGGCACTTAGATACACAAAATCCTCAGTATTTTTATTGGCTGTAAAACCTTCCAGGTACAGGTTCAGTATAAGCGGCGGACGTCAAACAATCAGAGTAGTATACGTTAACATGAACTGTGTTTCTATTCAAATCAGTTCAGCAAATCGGATATGGAATGATACGAAATCGAAGTGCGGATTCCACTCTCCTTATTTTTACCATTCTTCAGAAAGGTTATCCAAGTGAATGACGCCGAAAACTACAAAAAGAGAATGAGTTCAGCAAGACTGTACCAAATTTCAGGGGATCAAATTAAACTATTGTTAGGGTCGTATTAGAGTTGAGTCAGAAAAAAACTATCTGAATTAAAATCACCTCAAAACGGATGGTATAATGCTCCATTTCGCATATTCCTCTCTATTTTTTTTTGTTTTTTATTGCGAGGGGGGGAACAACAGGGTTAGAATGTCATGGAACTGTTAATTTTGAGAGCCGAACCTAAGTTTGCTAGCAGGAAACTAACAAAAAACAAGAGGTGAGTATGCGGGAGAATCGAAGAATACTGTTATTTATGTTGATCCTTGCATTGGCAGTCGGATTTGTAGGTTGTAGTGACGATGATGATGACGATCCTGTCAGCCCTGTCGATGAAGACTTCGCAGCAGTAGAGAATTATCTCGATTGGACAAAAACGGATTATGTCGTTTATCCTGGCAACGCTGCTAAACTTGATGCTGCTCATGAGGGTCAAGACCCGTCGGTAGTTCGAGTTGTGTATCAGAATGATGATGCGGTAATTGCTGATACTATGTATGCAGAAGGTTCGATCATTTTCAAAGAAATGTTTCGTTGGGGAGCAGATGGTGCAAAAGATTATGTCGCACGTATGGCGATGGTAAAACGTGCCAGTGATTTTAACCCTGACAACAACAATTGGGAGTGGCTGGTCCTCAATGACGCCGGTGATGGCATTGCAGATCAAGGTGCAGATTTAATGGACGGCGCCTGTAATAGTTGCCATGCTGTAGCCACGGGCGATGTCGGAACCGACTACGTTTTTGCGCATCCATCTGAGCATGTTGTAACCGCTGGTGATGAATTCAGCTATTTTACTGAGGTAAAAGCGAACGGTACAGTTCTTGAAACAGAGCAAGGTGCCGGTGATTTTCTTGGTCAGGCACATGGTGTTGATGACCCTGATCTGATGCGTGACATTATCGTTTATCAAGCGGGCGCACAATATTTTGATGAAGAATTCCCAATTGGTGCAACATTCTTGAAAGAAGTGCATTATGCTGATGGTAGCTACGCCAATGATGGTGCGGGTGCCTGGACTGCCATGGTAAAACGTGGCGGTGATTATGATCCAACACATGGTGACTGGGAGTATTTCATGATTAACCCGGAAACCGAAGCTGTTGACCGCGGCAAAATTCAGATGTGTATTGACTGCCATGCAGCAGCACCGAATGATGGCGGTGGTGATTACATCTTTAATCATCCAAACCTGGGATTCTAGGCAAACACGCTTTACTGAGATTTATGGCTGTTGTCCCGATGGGATGACAGCTTTTTTTTATTGCATGGCTCTGCGCAATATACACCGAATTAAAATGAAAATTCTGAGATACCCATCGTCCCGCTCACACGGATAGTTTTGTACTTTGAGAGTAGTCGTGAATATGCTATCTTATAAAGAGAGAATATGTGTTTCAAACTGTAAAATCATTTCTAATTGAGCAACTTCTCATATAGGCTTTATATGAGTTTGGCTGGAGGGAGATTTACGATGTTTCGTTCTGTTTATGCAGCAATTGCTGTATGCTTCGCACTGCTATTGGGATTAAGTACAAAGTCAGTATCTCAGGAACTTCATTCTTTGGGTGCATTACGTTCTAATGAGACTCCAGAATGGGTGCTCCCATCTCCAGTAATCGAAGTTGAAAATCCAGAAAATGAACTCGATGAATTTGTTGCCAACCTCGATGGGCTTCCTCCGGTGGGAAACCAAAGCTCACAAGGCAGTTGCACTGCATGGGCAACTGCATATTACTACCTGACCTATACCCAATGGCAGGAGTATGGCTGGGATGTTTCCGATCCGAATCATATCATGAGTCCGGCGTTCACATACAATCAGATCAATGGTGGCATTGACGGTGGTTCTTATCCACATGATGCATTCCGGATATTTGAGAGCATGGGATGTGTTACCATTGCAGATATGCCTTACGATGTGGGCAACTATACACGTTATCCCAGCGAGCAGGCGCAGATAAATGGTATGCCCTTCCGTACTCAGCAAACCTATGAAATCAACATCCGCAATATGAATGGTGTCGATCAGCTTAAAAATCACCTGCGTAATGGTAACATCGCCATGACAGCTATGACAGTCTGGCCAAATTTCGACAATCTCAGCAATTTTGATTATAATTATTGCGTAAATGATATCTACGGTGGTGTTCGCGGTGGTCATGCGGTTACTATTATCGGTTTTGATGATGAAAGAGTCACCTCTGATGGTGTCGGTGCATTTTACATGGTCAATTCCTGGGGAAGTGGATGGGGAGATGATGGCTTCTGGTGGATGAGTTATGAAGCAATGATGGAGGGAGAAATCGGATGGGGCTACGCCCTCTACGCCGAGGATATTATTGGCTACGAACCCACATTGGCTGCGAAAATTGATCTCGATCACTTCGACCGTTATTCTCTAAGAGTTGATGTTGGACTTGGACTTCCCGGTCAACATCAGGAAACCAAACGTTTCTTCGATGTATACATGCGACCACATACAGATATCTGGCATTTTGAAACGCCATTTGTTCTGGATATCACTGATTTTGATGGCAACATGAACCTCGACGGTTCAACAGATTTTTTCATGGATATTGATGATGGGGATCGTGATGGCATGGATGGTGATGTATTCGCCTTTGAAATACTCGATTTGACCAGTGATTTTCGAGCCATATCCGGTGATACACCCCTCGCGATACCGGATGGCGGTTCTACCGAAGCTGGACTCACCTTTAACTATTCCATCGTTCCACCAAGCGATGTGACTGTCAATCTTGATCTTGCTACTGGCGAAACTATGCTGAGCTGGCAGGCACCAGAGATCGATGAGTTTATCGAGTTTATCGTCTATCGTAATGGGCAGGAGATCGGTAGAACAAATGAGAGTTCCTTCATAGATCAGCTTGAACATTTTGGACTGTATGGTTATGAAATTGCCTCACACTGGGAAGAAAATGATTCGTGGGCAACTGAAATAATTCAGGTAAACTATATCGAACCAGTAGCACCACGCTATACCGGTGTGTTGTACGTTGAAGAGGGGACTGGTGAATTTTCGCTCGCATGGGAGCAGTTCAGAGATATCTACCTTTCCCACGATGATGGTATTGCTGAATCAAATATCTATCCAGGGGAACAGGCACCTGATGGAACAATCATTGCTCAGAAATTTACTGCACCTGCGCTTGGCAAAGTCTTCAGAGCCAGAGTAAAATTCGCGCAACTCGATCATATTCCATACGGTCCGGTCAGGGTTGTTGTGCTGCGAGATGAGAATGGTACACCCGGATCATTGTTCTATGCATCACCAGTGTTTACTCCTCAGAATACAAATTGGATGAACCTGGAGTTTGACGGCAACCGTCTAGCTCTCGACGCTGATGAGAATTTCTGGATCGGATTGTGTTGGGAAGAGAGTCAGACCAGCCCGCTGGGACGCGACACCAATGGTGCCCAGACATCTGAAAAAATGATTCAATTGCCTGGGATGAACTGGCGTACCATGGCTGGCGGTGGCAACCTGATGATTAGAGCTGATTTTGCCAGCGAAGAGTTGATCGACGATTGGACTGGACTAACCGGGTTTGATGTTTTCATGAATGATGAATTATTAACTCATGTCGATGAGGACATCCATCGGGTTACCTCCACACTTCCAGATCATGGCGAATACACCTTCCGAGTTGACGCAGTGTATCTGCAAGGGGTTTGGCAGGGACGACCAGTGCATGTAGCATGGAATGGTGAGAAGCTGGCAGTAGGAGAGGACCTCCTCCCCGGTAAGTGGGCAGTTCATGGAGTATATCCGAATCCTTTCAATCCGACAACAACGATTAGAGTTGAACTGGCTGAAAATGCACCGATGAGTGTGAATGTCTTCAACCTTCAAGGTCAGTTGATATCCACGCTGTTCGATGGGATGATGACTCGTGGCAATCATGAGATCATTGTTGATGGTGGAGCCTGGACAAGTGGTGTGTATTTCATCCAGACCAGAATTCCGGGTCAGCTAAATGATTTACGGAAGGTGACACTTCTCAAGTAACATATGACGATTACACTTTATAGTTTGAAGAAGGTGTGGGGATATTTCCCCGCACCTTTTATATTTTAATGAGGTATCGGAATGATGATTGTGAAGAATCAACTGTTCTGGAGTATTGCGGAGAAATTGATGCAACAGGAAAACGTTGAAAAGGGAACCATGATGGGATTCCCTTGTCTACGCTATAATGGCAATTTTTTTGCGTGCCAGCATCACAAAACCGATGATCTCATTGTAAAACTCGACGCATCACGGGTTACCGAACTGATCGAACATGGTACTGGTGAACCCTTTTCACCCAATGGTCGAGTATTTAGAGAATGGGTATTGATAGCTACAGTGGACGAAGGCTTATGGAGAAAACTGCTGGCTGAAGCAAAGACATTTGTCTCCAATACCTGAAGTCTATTGAATTATCAGTCATTAACGATGTCCTTCCCCTGCTTCCTTGAGAACGGCAATCGAATTTAGCTTCATACCATCACGTGTAAACCACAATTCCACTTCATCGCCGGGTTTATGGCTTTTCAGTGCGAACACAAAATCGTAGATATTATCGATGACAATATCATCCATTCCTACCAGAATGTCGCCGGCTTTCAATCCAGCATCTGACGCTGGTGTACCGGGACGAACTCCCTGCAGACGTACTCCTCGAATGGAATCCGGTTGAGTGAAATCTGGAATCGTACCTAGCGATGGTCGATCCCCTCTGCCGGAGGGGGAGGTCGTTGGCGGAGCTTTGCTCTCCTGGTAGGTAAGTGTGATTTCTGGTTCAGCGATTTCCTTGATGAAAATCATGGCAAATTTATATATCCACTCCATCCCTTTCAGATTTATTTTTTCAACATCATCCTCAGGGGTGTGGTAATCTGCATGAGGTGTAGCAAGAACATGTAAAACTGGAATTCCCTTAATATAAAACGAAGTCTGATCTGAGGAGCCATATCCTCCACCAGCCATGGCAGCTTCCACCGGACCGACATCAACACTACGTTCTGCAAGTGTACGCAGCTCTTTTGCTGATTCAATCCCCAACAGACTGATTTTCCTACCTTCTAGCCGTCCAACCATATCAAAATTCAGCATAAACTTTGCATCTGCAATATCCGCTGGCGAGTGATCAACAAACCATGATGATCCAGCTAGTCCAACCTCCTCAGCAGTGAAAGCAACAAACCAAAGTGTAGGATTTACAGGATTATTCATGAAGTATTTTGCCAACTCGAGCATTAACGCTACTCCGCTGGCATTATCATCCGCGCCATTATGAATTTGGTTCGAGCCGGGTAGACGACTACCCTGTTGACCATAACCGAGATGGTCGTAATGTGCACCGATGACAACAATTTCATCCTCCCCGGGAATCATCGCACCGATGTTCTTGACCTCAACAGCTTCACGTCTCAAAGTGGTCTTCATTTCGATTGGAGTTTCACTGATCGGCATACTTCGAGGGGATTCGTTGAGATTAATAGAACGTTGCGCGTTTTCCAGATTGAAACGAGAAAATAGCTTTTTCACCGTTTGATTTTTAACAAATAACACAGGAATACCAACATCCTGAAAGGGCTCACGTGTATGCAGTTCAGGGAGATCATCTATTAACTCATCATCGGTGACAGCTCTTTTTGTTACCAATACTCCCGCGGCTCCATGTACTTTAGCGTTGATCGCTTTGGTGCGCAGGTCTGCGTATTGAGTGATTAAAGTTCCTTCAAATTTGGAGTCGGGATTATTCATTGCTGGTTCATCTTCGAGGATCAGCAGAATTTTGCCTTCAACATCTAAATCATCATAATCATCGTAACCATATTCAGGAGCTGTGATTCCATATCCGGCAAAAACCACATCTGCCGATATCACACCATCACTACTGAACCCCGCAGGCATCAGATCTTCACCTAAAGTGAGTGTATCCTCATTTGAAACAATCCAGGTTTCTGGAAGAGGGGCTACTCCCCAGTTTATGGGAAATGGTTGAGTATAGGAGTCACTAAAGAGGGGCATTAGACCGTACTCTGAGAATTTATCCGCAATGTAGTCTGCGGATCGTTCCAGACCTTCGGTGCCGATCCCTCTTCCCTCCTGGGCATCATCTGCTAAAAAGGCGATGTGATCATGCATTCGGTCAACCAAAGAGTCGTCAGAAAGCCGAGAGTCCGTTTTTTTGTTTGGAGAATTGCTTGCACAAGAAAGAAATAACGGAAGAATAAAGACGAGTGTGGATAAGCTAAGATAGTTTCTCATGTATCTGGTTCCATATTGGTTATTCTGTCGCACGATCAACAAATTTGCTTTTGGAATACTTCTTCATTGCCTGGTAGACTAATCTTATTTGAGGTTTCAACTCGAATTCAAGATAGCTCAACTGGGATTGGAATTTCAATTATTTTTTGGCGTGACGTTCTTCAACTATTGCAATTTTGAAATACTTTACGATATTATATATAAATATAAAGGGGGATACCATGAAACACTTCGCATTGCCTGCAACTTTACTCCTTACCGCCTTGCTGATATTCACACTATCTACATACTCCATTGCTCAACCAGAACGATGGAGTGAACCTGAATTGCTTTTGGATCAGCCAATTTCTGATTTTGCAGTGAGCACGGGTCAAGATAGTATTGGATACCGTATTGCTTGGGTTGCCGACAACGATGATAATTTAGATGCTATTTTCACTTCACATATTGGTGGTGAAGGCATGTTGGGTGAAATAATAGAAATTGGTGAAATATCAGGAAGAGTAACCGAAGATTTCCAGGTATTCCCAGATGCGATTCATTGTGATTTTCACTATTCTCTTTTTCACGAAGGCGAATGGACTCCATTAGATTCAGTTTCTCAAAATCTTGAGCCGGAAATTATCCCATTCAGAACAGGGATGTTGAACTTGAACGACGAATACTGGCTATACTGCATTAGTGAACTCGATTTTTTTCAGGATGAAGAGTGGATACTTGATGATCTCTATCTAAAACGAATTGAAGATGACAACTGGGTTCAGTTTCAGTTGGACGAATGGGTGTTTTATTTTGGTTTTTATGGTGCTTTCTCTTTTCCCTATCGAGATGAAGATAGAGCCTGTATCTTGTTGATGGGAATGGATACCGGAGGTGGTATCGTGCAACCTTTGGTTTTTTCACCTGAATATCTGACTCTGCAACCGAGTGATATCGATGTGGAGGGTCATCAGAATCTCAGGAATTTCCATTTAGTGAATGATACGATTTTAAGCTGTTATGGTCATGAACTTAATGTTAATTGGGGAATGGATATTCTTGAGTGGAATCGTGAAGATGAAGTACTCCATGGAGAAACCGTCGCACAACCTTTTCATCAAGGACAAATCATTTCTAATCAGCGAGCGATTATAACTCCAGACAATGAAGAATTGAGTGATTTGTATGTCTGGCAGGAAACCTCTTACGATTATCCCCCCCCGTATGGTGATTTTTATGCAATAGTCGCTCAACATGGCAGAAATGCCGTGCCCTATGACTTCATCCTGGATCAAGAATTTCGGACATTTGAGTTGATCAGGGATGGAAACACAGCCGTTTTACTGACACTTGATACTAACTCAAACTTGGAATTACGATCCCTGGATTTAACGGATTTAAATGCTGTACCTGCGCCTATCATCTCACCTGCTGGATTCGAGATCGTATCAATTTACCCGAATCCATTTAACGATTTTGCGACAATTTTAATTTCATCTTCAAACAATGAATTATTAGGTATGAGTGTGTTTAATCTACTTGGCCAGGAAGTTTACTCGAAAATGATTCAAGTTCAAAACGGAAATAATAACATTTTACTTAATAACTCATTTACGGGAAATGGAGGTTACTGGTTGCATTTCAAGGGAAGCAATAAGACAATTTCAAAGCATGTTTTTTATATAAAGTAAGGATTGCGCTGTTTCTCAATGAACAAGAAAGCACTATTTTCAGATATATCGTTCTTCATAAAATGCTAAATGCCAATGAATATCCAAGTATGCTAATTAATATTTCTTCGTTAATATTTCCATTTTATCGTAGAGAAATTCTGGCGCCAGATCAGCACCATTTTCCCAAACGATTGTAGCTATTTCCTCATCAATTTTGAAGTTTTTAAAATTGTCCTGGTCTAACAGCGAAGTGAACATTTCTCCATATAATTCGTTTTCCAGATCTACTTCACCCTCTACTCCATCATTGAATTTAAGCCATATTCGATATTTTTCTACGATTTTTGCTTCTAGTATATGTAAAATCATATCTCTACTCCAATGGTTCAATCATTTCAATTGGTTTATTCTGTGTTGCAAGTTCAAAGTTTTTCACGAGCAATAGTTGATGTTTAGATCGCGCCATTCTTGTACCATATTTAGTGCTCTTACCGGAATATTACCATAAACTTTCCTACTAATTATTTCCACAGTTACTTCATACTCCCCGTATTTTGCCTGAAAATGTGGTGGATTGTGATCACGCCAATGCATAAAACAAATTATTCCAAAGAAACGACTATTAACGGGCATCGTATTTATCTCGCTTCCTATTGTTAATAGAAAACTTATAAAAAAAAAGCCCGATGCAAAATTGCATCGGACTTCTTTTTATAAATCCCTTGGTGACGACCTACTCTCCCACAAGGTCTCCCAAGCAGTACCATCGGCGCAGAGGGGCTTAACTTCTCTGTTCGGAATGGGAAGAGGTGTTTCCCCCTCGCAAAGATCACCAAAGAAAAATCAATAGCGAGTCTTTCATACTCATCGTTATGGCTCTACAGGTGTACGAGCCGGATGAGCTAACCTGCTCATGCCCGTTCCTGAAGAAAGAAAAAAAAATCGGAAAGTCTCACGACCTATTAGTACTGCTCAGCTGAACACATTTCTGTGCTTACACTTGCAGCCTATCAACGTCCTAGTCTCGAACGGGTCTTTAGTCCTTACGGAAGCGTGACCTAATCTTGAAGTGGGTTTCGCACTTAGATGCTTTCAGCGCTTATCCCTTCCGAACTTAGCTACCCAGCCATGCCGCTGGCGCGACAACTGGTACACCAGAGGTTCGTCCGTTCTGGTCCTCTCGTACTGAGAACAGATCTTCTCAAGTCACGTACGCCCACGGCGGATAGGGACCGAACTGTCTCACGACGTTCTAAACCCAGCTCGCGTGCCGCTTTAATTGGCGAACAGCCAAACCCTTGGGACCTTCTCCAGCCCCAGGATGCGACGGGCCGACATCGAGGTGCCAAACCGCCCCGTCGATATGAACTCTTGGGGGCGATAAGCCTGTTATCCCCGGGGTACCTTTTATCCGTTGAGCGATGGCCTTTCCATACACAACCGCCGGATCACTAAGCCCTGCTTTCGCACCTGCTCGACTTGTCTGTCTCGCAGTTAAGCTCCCTTGTGCCTTTACACTCTACGCATGATTACCGACCATGCTGAGGGAACCTTTGGGCGCCTCCGTTACATTTTGGGAGGCGACCGCCCCAGTCAAACTACCCGCCTGACAATGTCCCAATACCGGCTAACGGTATTGGTTAGAAGCCCAACAGTACAAGGGTGGTATTTCAACGATGACTCCACGACCACTAGCGAGGCCGCTTCAAAGTCTCCCACCTATCCTACACATGTAAAGCTAAAATCCAATATCAGGTTGTAGTAAAGGTCCACGGGGTCTTTCCGTCCGGCCGCGGGTACCCGGCATCTTCACCGAGAATTCAATTTCACCGAGTCCGTGGTTGAGACAGCGCCCAGATCGTTACACCATTCGTGCAGGTCGGAACTTACCCGACAAGGAATTTCGCTACCTTAGGACCGTTATAGTTACGGCCGCCGTTTACTGGGGCTTCGGTTCAGTGCTTCGCTATAAATAGCTTACACATCCCCTTAACCTTCCAGCACCGGGCAGGTGTCAGACCCTATACGTCATCTTGCGATTTAGCAGAGTCCTGTGTTTTTAGTAAACAGTCGCCTGGGCCATTTCTCTGCGACCTACTCTTTTTAACCAGAGTCGGCGCTCCTTATCCCGAAGTTACGGAGCTAGTTTGCCGAGTTCCTTAACCACGGTTCTCTCGAGCACCTGAGGATACTCTCCCCGCCTACCTGTGTCGGTTTACGGTACGGTTGGCTATCAAACTCCCATAGAGGTTTTTCTTGGCAGCCAGATTAGGGCCTGTTTATGCCTTACGGCTCCCATTCGATGTTCAGCGTTGCCAGAGCGGATTTGCCTACTCTGACCACCTACGATCTTAGACCACGATCCAACGCGTGGCAGGCCTTTCACTTCTGCGTCACCCCATAGGTAATAACGCGTAACAGCCAGTACAGGAATATTAACCTGTTTCCCATCGTCTACGCGTTTCCGCCTCGACTTAGGGGCCGACTAACCCTGAGTAGATTAGCTTTACTCAGGAAACCTTGGGCTTTCGGTGAACAGGTTTCTCACCTGTTTTATCGTTACTCATGCCAGCATCATCTTTTCCGTCTCCTCCAGCATACCTCGCGATACACCTTCAACGGGTAACGGAATGCTCCTCTACCAATAGTCAAAAGACTATTCCGTGGCTTCGGTGGTGATTTTAAGTCCCGAGAATTTTCGGCGCAAATTTACTCGACTGGTGAGCTATTACGCACTCTTTAAAGGAATGGCTGCTTCTAAGCCAACCTCCCAGTTGTCTGCGCGAATTCACATCCTTTTACACTTAAATCACACTTGGGGACCTTAGCCGTCGGTCTGGGTTGTTTCCCTCTCGCGCACGCAACTTATCTCACGTCCGCTCACTCCCACGAAACATACTACCGGCATTCGGAGTTTGACAGGGGTTGGTAACCTTGTGGGGCCCCTAGCCCTATCAGTGCTCTACCTCCGGTAGACTATCGTGAGGCTGTTCCTAAAAGCATTTCGAGGAGAACGAGCTATCTCCGGGTTTGATTGGCCTTTCACCCCTAACCACAGCTCATCCAAACACTTTTCAACGTGT
This sequence comes from bacterium, assembly GCA_019912845.1. Lineage (GTDB taxonomy): Bacteria > Electryoneota > Electryoneia > Electryoneales > Electryoneaceae > JAIOHU01. Next base: position 2,336 of record JAIOHU010000003.1, on the reverse strand, counting down.
ATTGGTTCGGTCCTCCACGTGGTGTTACCCACGCTTCAACCTGGCCATGGCTAGATCACCCGGCTTCGCGTCTGCCGCTTGTAACTAAACGCCCTATTAAGACTTGCTTTCGCTACGGCTCGGTAGCTGAACTACTTAGCCTTGCTACAAACGAGCAACTCGCTGGCCCATTATGCAAAAGGTACGCGGTCATCTGTAAACAGACTCCCACTGCTTGTAAGCACGAGGTTTCAGGTACTATTTCACTCCCCTCCCGGGGTACTTTTCACCTTTCCCTCACGGTACTGGTTCACTATCGGTCTCCAGAGAGTATTTAGCCTTACCAGATGGTCCTGGTTGATTCCCACAGGGTTCCACGTGTCCCGTGGTACTCGGGTACTTTACGGAAGACTTATCTATTTCACCTACGGGGCTATCACCCTCTATAGCGTGACTTTCCAGACACTTCGGTTATAAATAAGTTTTGTAACTTCCTGATCTATTGCAGTCGACCTGTAAAGCCCCACAACCCCAATGCTGCAACGCCTGCAAGCTTACACAACATCGGTTTGGGCTGGCCCCCGTTCGCTCGCCGCTACTAGGAGGATCACTGTTGTTTTCTTTTCCAGGGGGTACTTAGATGTTTCAGTTCTCCCCGTTAGCCTCTTACACCCTATATATTCAGGTGCAGATGACAGGACATTACTCCTGCCGGGTTATCCCATTCGGGCATCGCCGGGTCTAAGGTTGTTTGCACCTCACCGACGCTTATCGCAGCTTACCACGCCCTTCATCGCCTTCTGGAGCCAAGGCATCCACCTCGTGCCCTTAATAACTTTACCGAAATCCTTTCCGTCAGAAACGGACATGGACAGATTATACTCAAGCTCGTACATCTACTACTAAAGCAAATACAAATACTTCCCGCATTGCCTACGACTTTAAGAAAGACTCGCTTGTCAAAGACCAAACAGTTCTTACTTCCTTTATAAATACAAAAAAACTGTTAAGCATATTAAGAACAAATTTTCAAAATCAATGTGGAGCGTACCGGTCTCGAACCGGTGACCTCCGGCTTGCAAAGCCGGCGCTCTCCCAACTGAGCTAACGCCCCGATTACGAAACGTCGACTTTACAAACCGACAGAACTAAAGAACAATAAAAACGGACCTGTAATCCTGATAATGTGGGCCTAACTAGATTCGAACTAGTGACCTCACGCTTATCAGGCGTGCGCTCTAACCAGCTGAGCTATAGGCCCTTCAACTCATTGACACAATCAATGAGATTATGAGAAAAATAAAACGTACATATTGTCCGCACTTCGACCTTTGGCAGAATCCTCGATCAAGAACGATCATCCTATCGTCAACCTGGCAGTGCAGAACTAAATTCCAGTTTGCTCCAAGTTTGATCAGAAAGAGGCAGCCTGCTCCTTAGAAAGGAGGTGATCCAGCCGCACGTTCCCGTACGGCTACCTTGTTACGACTTCACCCTAGTCATCGAACTTACCTTCGGCACGGGTTACGTGACTTCGGGTACTCCCGACTCCCATGGTGTGACGGGCGGTGTGTACAAGGCCCGGGAACGTATTCACCGTGGCGTGCTGATCCACGATTACTAGCGATTCCGGCTTCATGTACTCGAGTTGCAGAGTACAATCCGAACTGAGGGTAGTTTTGTGGGATTGGCTCCACCTCGCGGTATTGCGACCCTCTGTACTACCCATTGTAGCACGTGTGTAGCCCTGGACGTAAGGGCCATGAGGACTTGACGTCATCCCCACCTTCCTCCCGCTTAACGCGGGCAGTCTCGCTAGAGTGCCCAGCATAACCTGATGGCAACTAACGATAAGGGTTGCGCTCGTTGCAGGACTTAACCCAACATCTCACGACACGAGCTGACGACAGCCATGCAGCACCTCTACAGCGGTCCCGAAGGAGGCTTTCCTTTCAGAAAGTTTCCACTGCAGTTCAAGCCCAGGTAAGGTTCTTCGCGTTGCATCGAATTAAACCACATGCTCCACCGCTTGTGCGGGCCCCCGTCAATTCCTTTGAGTTTCAACCTTGCGATCGTACTCCCCAGGCGGGTCACTTAACGCGTTAGCTACGGCACCGAAGGGGTCGAATCCTCCGGCACCTAGTGACCATCGTTTAGGGCGTGGACTACCAGGGTATCTAATACTGTTTGCTACCCACGCTTTCGCGCCTCAGCGTCAGTATCGGTCCAGGAAGCCGCCTTCGCCGCCGGTGTTCCTCCTGATATCTACGCATTTCACCGCACACCAGGAATTCCACTTCCCTCTCCCGTACTCAAGCTTGGTAGTATCACAGGCAATTCCCCGGTTAAGCCGGGGG
>JAIOHU010000096.1 GCA_019912845.1 bacterium | reverse complement strand
GAGTGAAGCTCTCTTTGAATCAAGCTTTTACCATCAATATGACTATACTGTTTCTCCCTCTGGCGAAATGGTTGCCGTAAGTACTCCTGACAGAAATGGTGGAGTTTATATCGTAAATATCAGCTCTGGTGAATCAGAATTGGTATTCCCCAATGGACAACATCCAAGTTGGCAGACTGATGGGCAGCGGATTGTTGCAGAACGTCAGGGTGGTGGCATCTCGACCATAGATATTGAAACTGGACAGGTTGAAGAGTTATATGAACTCGGGCTCTATCCAAAGGTATCACCGGATGGAACGTTAGTCAGTTTCCTCTTAACCTCCCAACAAGATGGATTTCGTCTGGTAACATTGAATCTGGAATTTAATGATTCCCCACGTGAAACAGGACTGGGAGAGTTAAGCAATCAATATGTGTGGGGTGAAGATAGCCAAACGTTTTTCGTAGCACGTCATTCAAACGATGGAAACTCAACGTCGATAATAAAAGGATTTGTTCAGGACCAGGGAAATGCACAAACGATCCTGAATAGTGCAACCTCTCCCAGTTTTGGTGGTGCCGATAGCAACATTCTCGGTGCCATAAACCTTGAGGAAAGCCGTTCCAGGGGTGTGGTTATGGTTCAACTTAATAGCGGTGAAAGATCGAGTTCTTCGGGTGAAGTCTTTTCTGTTGCAGTATCTCCGGTCTCCAGCCAATTTCTTGTGGAAACTTCACTGGGAATTCATTTGCTTGAATGAAGCAAATTCCCTTTCTCAGAGGTTCCCTGAAGCTATAGAATAAGAGATTATTGTCTTGCTTAAAGGCATCATACTTTTATACTTTTACCCTTTCAGCACGATAGATCGAATAACACTTTGAGAAATCTATCACTTGGGGAATGACCATGACAGACCCGAATCTGTTGGTAATCAGTCTCACAGCATTCGTAGCAGTATTTACGCTTCTATCACTTCTCGCTCTTGTAATGCATTTTACTACACTTATTTTCCCAGAGATCGCCAGAAAAATCAACGCGACTGAGGTCGCTGTTATATCATCAACAATCCAGACTTTAATCCCCGGAGCAAAAGTCACTCGTATTGAGGAGACGAAATGATTTACACGAAGAATCCAAAGACCATCCGCGTGATGTTCACCCCTTTCAGGGATGGATTACAGAGTATGTTCGGCGGAAAAGTACGTTTGCAAGACATTTTACCTGCCATGGAAGCTTCTGCACAGGCTGGGATCAAACACTTTGAATTTGGGGGTGGTGCAAGATATCAAGCACCCTATTTTTATGTTGGAGAGGATCCTTTTGAAACAATGCAGAAAATGAGGGATACGGTCGGCCCTGAAGCTGATCTACAAATTCTTACGCGCTCTATAAGCGGTGTTACGCTGACAGGTCAGAATATAAAGGCACTACAATTACAGGCAAAACTTCATAAACAATATGGTACCACCTGGGACAGAAATTTTGACTTCATGAACGATGTTGATCTCCTGATCAAAACTGGTAAACCAATTATCGATTCGGGTATGCACCACCAGGTCTGTGTCGCATTCATGGGACTACCTTTTGTTTCTACCAAAGCTCATACTGCTGAATTTTATATCGGAATTGCGAAAAAACTTATTGATAGTGGAGTGCAAATTGACTCCCTGTGCATGAAAGACGCCAGCGGAACTACCACTCCAAAAGTCGTATATGAAACAGCAAAGGGGATCAGGAAGATATTGCCACCTGAAATCCCACTTTGGGCACATACGCATGATACTGCGAGCACTGCAGTTGCATGCTATATGGCTGCAATCGAAGGTGGAGCTGACGGTGTCGATCTATCAGTACGACCACTTGCAAGTGGAACAGTTCAACCCGATGTCCGGTCCATGGCACATGCACTCAAGGGAACAAATTATTCCCTTGATCTGGACGCTGCAAAAATGGGTGAAATCGAGGACTTGCTTAACATCGGTCTCAAAGACTACAATTTTAATCCTGTAGTTGTCTCCGCTGATGCCCGAGTGGTTGGTTTCCCAATGCCGGGTGGCGCAATCGGCCCCAATGTCCACATGATGGTCAAAGCTGGAATTCTGGATAAATATAGCAGGGTGCTCGAAGAGTTTCCGGTTGTTGTTGAAGCGGGTGGTGCCTGGACAAGCGTAACCCCAGGTTCACAGCAATACTGGCTGCAAGCCTTTAACAATGTTCTCTACGGTCGTTGGGAAAAGATTGATCCTGGTTACGGAAAATCGGTGCTTGGATACTTTGGCAAAACACCACTCCCATCTGATCCAGAAGTGGTCAAGATCGCCTCACAGCAATTGAACCTGCCACCACTGAAGGAAGATCCACTCGAAGTCGCCGAAGATATTCTACCGAAGGCGAAACAAGAGCTGGAGAGTCGTGGGCTTCCAACGGATGAAAAATCAATATTCCTGGTTGCTGCAGCGATGGTGCCAGGCAAAAATATCGAATTAAATGAGGGCATCCGACTTTTACAGGGAAGACCGAAAATTGACCTTCCGCTCAAAAAGAAGGAAGAGCCGAAACCGAAAGAAACCGCTGCACCAACTCAGACTCCAGCACCAGTGGCAACCTCAGCTCCTCATTTGAAATCTGGTCCCATTACGACAAGTTGTTCAATTGTGGAGAATGGAGTCACTCGTACTTTTAATGTGACTGTGGAAATTCCTGAGTCAGCCTACGAAACAGGAGGGACATCCTCGCAACCTGGTGGTAGTGTACAAACTGCAGCACCCAAAACCACAAATGGTAATGTTACAAATGTTTACTCACCATTTGATGGGGATGCGCCGTTGGTTGAGCTGAATGTTAAAAAAGGAGATAGAGTTTCGGTCGGTCAAGTACTTGGCGCGGTAGAAGCGATGAAATCCAATCATCACTTCAAAGCTCAGGTTGCGGGAACAGTGGATTCTGTTCACGTTGGAATCGGTGATGATGTTGGCGCAGGAAAACCAATTCTTTCCATTCTGGCGGATTGATTATGGAGTCAATCGTCGATTTACTGAGGTCCACCGGTTTTGCCCATCTTGGTGTGGGAAACATCATAATGTTTCTCGTCGGTGGAATTCTCATTTTTCTCGCAATAACACGTGGTTTTGAACCTCTCTTACTCATTCCTATTGGGTTTGGTGCAATTTTAGCAAACCTTCCGCTTGGGAATATGTCAGCTGGGATGAATGTTGGAGAGGGACTTCTTCAGTTTGTTTATGAGAAGGGGATCAAAACCGAATTTCTTCCACCTGTAATTTTTATGGGAGTGGGTGTTTTAACGGATTTTCGTCCATTGCTATCACGACCATACACCTTCCTGCTCGGTGCGGCTGCACAGTTGGGGATTTTCCTCGCAGCACTAGGTGCGTTTTATCTGGGAGGATTCACACTACGTGAGGCGGCGAGCATTGGAATCATTGGTGGTGCGGATGGTCCTACATCGATTTTCCTGACCATGAAACTTGCCCCTCATTTACTTGGTGCGGTTGCAGTATCTGCATATAGTTATATGTCTCTTGTGCCGATTATACAGCCCCCGATCATGCGGATGTTGACCTCTAAAAAAGAACGTCTGATCGCAATGCCTCAAGCAAAACCGGTATCTAAAACCGCTGTCATTCTCTTCCCTATCATCACAGGCATGATTGCAATTCTTGGTGTGCCAAGTTCTGCTCCGCTGGTGGGAATGTTGATGTTCGGAAACTTGATTCGCGAAAGCGGTGTCACAGAACGGTTACGAAAAACTGCTGGCGGACCTATGATAGATATCGTCACCATTTTTCTTGGTATTGCCGTGGGGGCGACAATGGCTGCAGACAGTTTCCTGAAAGTTGAAACATTGAAGATTTTACTGCTTGGAGCTATTGCTTTCAGTTTCTCAACCTTCGGCGGGGTCATATTTGCCAAACTGCTCAACCTTTTCTTGCCGGCTGCAAAAAAGATAAACCCTTGTATAGGTGCGGCTGGGGTTTCAGCAGTTCCTATGGCAGCACGAGTGGTTCAAAGATTTGTGTCGGAAGAGTCAGGTGGGAAAGTTAATCCATTGATGGCTGCCATGGGGCCGAACGTAGCCGGTGTAATCGGCTCAGCAGTTGCAGCCGGGGTATTTCTAATGATACTGGGATAATTTTCCACTCGTCTAATGAAATGAGCTTGAATAACAGTCTCAAAGTCCTGTATCTTTCAGAAAACACGAAGACACGGAGGATAGATCATGTGGGTTGTTGATTTAACTGCAAAAGTTGTGCATGATATGGGTCGCCCTCAGTACGAATGCCATATCAGTGATATCCCAAAAGATAAACGAAAAAAGATTTTTACCTCACAAGGCGTAAAAGTCTTCCTGGATGATCCAATGAATAAGG
>JAIOHU010000095.1 GCA_019912845.1 bacterium | reverse complement strand
ACGTAAGTATGCGATGAGTATACTTCCAGGATAAACTACAGCAGAAAAATCAGAGTCATTTCCATCACGAAGTGAAAACACCCGCTTTCTACTTTGACGCCATGAGGGGAAGTTACTTATAAATGCCAACCAGGCACGAATTATCGCACCAATCCTTCCCGGTCTCCCAAGAGCAAGTTCGGCAATTCCAACACAAAAATCCAGAATAAATCGAGCAGGAATAAGAAAAAGGAGTCGTGATATTTTCTCGTTCTTCGTCAACATTATCAAGCTGTTTCTATGGTTTAGAAACATTTTTCGCCATGCCTGATAGGCTAATGTTCCCCCACCAAGATGCATAACGGTAGCAGTTGGGGAAGACCTGATTTTCCATCCCAACGATAGCGCACGCCAGGCTAGATCAATCTCTTCCATGTGCGCAAAGAAAGACTCATCCAGAAGACCAATTTTGTCCAATACATCTCTTCGCCAAAGGCAGCATGCACCAGATGCCCAGAAGATATCCTGTTCGATGTCATACTGTCCATGATCTTCTTCAAGGTCACCGCCCAGCCTCCCTAACGCAAAAGGATATCCAAAACGGTCAATCAGTCCACCTGCACCGCCAGCATAATCAAATTTAGATGGGTTCTGTAGTGAAAGGATTTTTGGTTGGACTGCCGCAATGTTAGAGTCCTTAGAGGCAACTCTAAGCATTTCTGCAAGCGCACCATTTCGGAAGCGAATATCATCGTTGAGAAGCAATACCCACTCACTATTCGTCGCTTCAATCCCACGATTACACCCACCTGCATATCCCTGGTTAACATCTAGTCGAAGTATCCGAACCCAGGGGTGTTTTAGTGCACATTCTTCAGTTGAACCATCTGTGGAGGCGTTATCAACGATCAACACCTCCACATTCCCCACCTCAGCACACTCAAGACGAAGATCGTCCAGCATGGGAAGTAGTGTCTCTGTCCCACGAAGATGCGGAATAATTACACTAATCTTAAATCGTGTTGCTGACGTTTCAGTTACGGGGTTTTCCATTCTTCCAGCAACTCTTTAGCCCTAGTATCCCCGGGATTGTTACTTACCCAGGTTTGAAGAAGTTCTACAGTTTTCTGAGTGTCCTGCCTTGTACGATAAACCTCCAACAGCCCGCCGAGTATATTGCCATCATTCGGTGTCTGCTCACCGAGCTGGAGATATATCTTTTCAGCTCGATCCAGCTCACCAGCCGTTACCAGATAGTGTGCGAGATCAAGGTTTTGTTTTTGTGTTAGATTGGGTGCCTTAGAGATTTTATTCAACATCTTTTTCATCTCATCCACCATCTGCGCACGATCATAAATTGCAGTTATATTAAATAGCTGATCTACATTAGGATTTTGCGCCAGCACCTCATCAATGATCTTCTGCATACCCTCAACATTATTGCCGTACTCATATTGGTAAAATGCCGACTGCAATTTCTGGTCTATATTATCACCTGAACTTTTTGAGACTTCATCCAGGTATAACTGTCCCTCCTCATCGGCACCTAAATCTGAGTAAATTCGACCAAGCTGCAGCAGAATCTCTTTGCTCTGTAGTGGGACGACATCCTTTGGAATCACCTCTTCCATCTTACGCAGGGTATAGAGTGCCTTCTCACGTGGTGTCAATTCATCAAAACGATCTTCCCATTGTTCTTCAGGAACACCGCTCGGAGCCTGCAAACCATTTGGATCAATCTCCTGATAGTACTCATAAACCAATTGTATAAACCCACTGCGATAATTTTGCAGCAATTTAACGACGTTGTCAAAGAGGTATACGTCTGGATTATCCAGATTACGGTAATTTTCCGCGTAAGTCTCAAACATATTGCGTTGCAGAGCTACACGATCCACTGGCGGCGATTTTCTCGGATGCAGACGGAATGCCAGTCCCTCCATGGAGAGATATTGTTGCAAACCTAAAAGATTGCTGGATGAAACCGTAACCGCGAAATAGATAGGGATATCCCATTTACACTCTTCGATAAGATGCAATATCATAACATCCTGAACACGAAGGAAGTTTGGAACACCCGGCTTCTCACCAGGCTGACCAGTATTAACATAAAGTGATGCTGGCACACGCCAGGTCATCTTTCCACCTTCAGGACGATTAACTTCCCAGTTCTGATCCCCATCTGGTGGCCAGTAACGCATTAGCAGTGACTGATCGTTCTGTGCTGCCAGCTTTTCATCAATAAAGGAGTCTTCAAATTTTATCGGTAATTTGGGGTCTTTATTTTTCAACTGCTTGATATACCAGTTTGTATTCAGCAGACTGAGATTGACAACACGCACATCTTTACGAATCCCTTCTACAACCTGAAGATACCACAACGGGAAAGTATCGTTATCACCATTAGTGAACAGGATCGCGTTTGGAGCGCATGTCTCCAGTAGATTGTGAGAATAATCCCAGGCGACATAGTTGCCGGTACGGTCATGCGAATGATAGTTTTGTACCAGCATATTCACTGGAACAACCACCGCAGAAAGTGCAACCAGACCAATAGAAACAGCTTTTCTTGCGCCCTCCCCTTTTTTCTTCAGAGCATCCTCAACCATTTCGAAGATGGCGGCTACTCCAATCCCAATCCAAAGAGCGAAGGCGAAAAAACTACCAACATAGGCATAATCTCGTTCACGAGGCTGCGGATCGGGTTGGTTCAGATAGACCACAATCGCGATCCCTGTCATGATAAACAAGAGGAATACGAAACTACCTCGTTTCCAGTCTCGCATGAAATGCCAGAGCATCCCGAATAGACCAATCAGGAAAGGAAAAATAAGTGGTTGCCCTAGTTCGCCTATGAAAAATTGCCAGGAAAGATATCTGAAATACATTTTCTTGAACTGGTACTCCCAGAGGGGAGCCTGACGTTCAAAAACATTGAATCGCAATACTTTGTTGCCTCCAATGGGTATGATCTTCGCACCCATCTGTTGCAAACGTGTCTGGAATGCAGGGCTGGCATCAATCAGTTCGACTGGACCACTGGCTCCATATTGTTCACGGTTGAGATAGCTGATCAGACGAGGGATGGTGTCGGGTTGATTCTCATTGATTTCTGGATCAAGATTCGAACGGATGAAAATCAGGGTATAAGTTGAATAACCAATTAACACAAGGAATACACTGGATAACACCAGGGAAACAATATGATGGTGATTACGAATTGACCAGACCAATCCTCCCAGACCCACAAGGATAAAAACCAGCAAAAGGAATATCCCACCGCCATCCAGAATTTTTGGTACTCCCGCAACAACACCCGGATAAACAATCAAAATTGCAAATAGCGAAATCGCGAGCGCAATTACAACTCCCTTACCCGTAAATTTGTATTTCTGGAAATAGATGAGCAAAACAATAGGTGATAATGCAAGGATATTGAGCAAGTGAACACCAGTTGCTAGACCGACAAAGTAGGCGATCAGCAACAAGTATTTCAGAGATGATTTATGCTCGGAAGAATCCATCCATTTTACAGCGAGCCAGATTACTAACGCTGTGAAAAACATACTGATAGCATAGACTTCAGCCTCCACTGCATTCCACCAGAAACTGTGCGAAGCCGCAAAAGCCATTGCACCAATGAATCCCGACCCGTAAACAATAACTTTGTCGGAGACTTCCTCTTCAAAACCACGCCATTTGCGAATAAGACGTACAATAATGAGATAGGTAAACATGACTGTCAATGCACTCACGAGCGCAGAAAGGAAATTGACTCGCAAACCAACATCATGGACAAATGGAATCATCGCAAAAAATCGACCGAGAAGCAGGTAAAATGGGGCACCGGGAGGATGAGGAACACCAAGCGAAAACGAACAAGCGATAAATTCACCACAATCCCAGAACGACGTTGTGGGTGCGATAGAGATCAAATACAGGATCATTGATGCTAAAAATGTACCGCCTGCAATAAAACGATGCAGACGTAAGTCTCGGCTCTTTGATTCGAGCACCGTCTGAAAATCAGTCACGATCTACCCTACTCAATTTATGGTTCACAAGGAGAACAAATATCGTTTCAAGTCTTCTGAATGGCAAGTCCATTATTCAAAATAAAAGTGCACAATCGGGGAAGCTAATCATGGAGCCACTCTTTTCCAAATTTGTGATGGTTAGACTAAACCTTTGCTCTCGGGATAATAATCTATTAAGATAATAGGTAAATGGATTCTTTCACACCCCCGGGGAGGTTATCATGAACTATCTGGTGAAGTTTGCAATAAAATTTCTACTTATCATCTTGCTAATCGTTCCAGCTCAAGCTGAAATTTTGCAAGAAATTTTCGCTCCCGATAACAGCTACGGCTTAATCTGGGATGGTAGATATTTATGGGTTGGACTATCCGTTGACAATAATGATCTCGTGAACCTGCATAAAATTGATGTCGATGAGATGCAGATCGTGGAAACCTTCGCCATCGAAGGGGAGGAAATTCGCGGGATTGGCTACGATGGGAGATTTCTCTGGGTCTATTCCTGGCGTTTTGGAAACAACAATCGTGATGAGATTTACAAAATCGACCCGGAGACTGGTGAAATTGTTCACTCCTTTGAGACACCATTTGACACCAACCCGTATGTCGGCGGTATGTGCTGGATGGATGAAACACTCTGGCTCTCACGTTATTACCCCGACAACCCTACAGCACTCTACCAGATTGATACTGAAGATGGTAGTATCATCGGATCGACGATCTCTCCACATGGTCAACCTCAAGGAATAACCTGGGATGGTGATTACCTTTGGATGGTAGGTGATGATTTCAACAATGAGCTTGCGACAATCTACCAGATACATCCCTTCACAGGTGAAGTATTGCATGAATTTCCAGCTTTGGGTGACGATCAAGGAGATTTTGTCAATCCGAGAGGGATGAGCTGGACAGAAGATGGTAATCTTTGGATGGTTGGCAACAATCCAGACTCGCCAACTGGTGTGGGATTTTTCCTGATTGATCCAGAACTTCCTGAACAGGGTGAACCGCATCAGTTCAATAAACCCTTGGAAGCAAACAGATTTGAACTGGTATCCATGAATTTGGATCCTGGTTTTGACCCGGGAATATTGAACAGTTTTGAGGTTTTTGCCTCGATAGAAGATGAATACGTTATTGTTTTAAATGACGAGGGAAACTTCATGATTCCCTGGGTGCCAGAGGGATTTAACTGTCCACCAACCGAAGCCTGGAAAGTCTTCTGCTCAGAACCCGCAGAATGGACCCTCGAAGGAATCGCCCTCGAATTCGACACGGAGTACAACATCGAGGGGAATCGTTGGAACTGGATTGGGCACCCCTACCGTGAACCCTACCCCGTTGAACTGGCGATGGCAACTATCGCGGACGATATCCAGATTGTATTGAATGATGATGGTGAATTCTGGATTCCAAATCTGGTAAATGCGCTGGGAGACCTGAGTCCAAACGATGGGTATTATGTTTTTTCAACTGTCGACCTCGATTTCACCTACGCAGAACCTGATCTAGTTCTGGCAAAGGGTTTTTCCGATAATACTGAGCTTCCCTTTGCCAGTGATGCGCCAATCGGAAACGGTCAGCCCTGGGTGTTGTTGGTAACTCTGGATGAATCCCTGCGAACTCAGAATCCCGCTACTGTTGAAGTTCGGGATGGAGACAAAGTTGTCGGAAAAAGCGTCATAGGAATCGAATCCAAGCTTATTCCAGTTATCTGCTGGGAGGGAAATTCTCACTACAACCTGAGTGGATTTGAGGCTGGAAACGAAATTCTCTTTACAGTCACTAATGAAACTAGCGATCAACTTTCAACACATTATTTCGGCAGTACTCAACGGTTTGGTGATCAACCCTATGGAGAAATAACACTTGCAAGCGTTTCGTCCACTCTTCCAGGTGATTTCAAGGTTGCAAATGCGTTTCCAAATCCTTTCAATCCGAGCTTTTCATTGGAAATCCAATTACCTCGGGCTGGATTCCTGACACTTGAAATCGTGAACCTGATCGGGCAGTCAGTTTATCAGCACGACTATCAATTGACTGAAGGCTTCCATGAGCTGCATGTTGATCCGGGTGTTAAGGAATCTCAACTCTCTTCGGGCACATATTTATTGAAAACCAGCTTCAACAACGATGTACATTTCCAGAAGATCGTGTTGCTTCGGTAAAGCTAGAAGACCTGAAAGATTCAATATGCCTATACCATCAAAGATGGCCCGATGCTCCGTGTCGGGTATGAGAGACATGATTTATGCACCGTATGAATTGACGATCAAATTTGCAGCTATTGATTCATCGAAATCAGATTAAAAGTCAATTTATTGCGGTTATCGAAAATGATGTCCACTCGCGTCATCCCGGTGATGAGTTGGGCCGGGATCCAGAAAGGCATTGAAATTCTTCATTATTGGCTAGATAGGTATGTAAGAAATCCAGTTAATACAGACACTTTACAGCTTTAAGATGAGATAATAATTCCAAGAATCGGTATATCGTGGAAAAGACAAAAATAAAGCAATTTCCAAAATCATGAAAATCCAAGACCTTAAACTATATACAAATCAAATCGAAGATTTGAAAACATTTTATCTTGATATTCTTGAGCTTCCTGGTGAGGTACATTCCAGCACAATGTTTTCAGTTCAAGTCGGGTGGACCAGAGTACGATTTGAGGAAAACCCAGTCGCGGACTCAACTCCAGTCTACCACTTTGCGATCAATATCCCATCCAACCTTTTCGATGAGTCAAAAAAATGGCTGAGCGAACGTGTGGACTTGCTTGAAAAGGACGGATCGTCGGAGGTTTATTTCAAATTCTGGGAGGCGAAAGCGTTATATGCATTTGACCCCGCCGGCAACATTGTCGAATGGATTTCTCGGAAGGAGAACGAGATAGTTCATAGCCAGCACTTCAGCCACCGTCACATGCTGGGTGTCAGTGAAATCGGACTGGTTGTGAATGATGTTCAACAGGTTTCCAGAGAGTTACAAGATGCAATTGGGGCAGGCACTTACAGCATTGATAACGAAGAGATGAGCATGGTGGGTGATCCTGCTGGCGTAATAATCGTCACAAAAATAGATCGAACCTGGCTCATGACGGATATACCTGCGGCAGTACATCCCATGGAAATTACTGTAGAAAGTAATCGATGCCTGCGTATGGACATTAAAGGATACCCATATAAATTCAATACGATATTTAATGGAGGTGGATGTTAGCGCAGTATAGTGGATAATTGAATCAGAAGGATGATCGGGATGAAAGCCCCTCAAAACGAAAGTGAGGGGCTGCGGTTAAACAACGAGAGCTTGAACTCAGCCAAAAATCTCTTTCTCGTACTTTTTCAACATTTCGCGAAGATAATCAAAGCTGACAGGTTTGGTCACATAATCAACCGCACCAAGATTGATCGCTTCCTTTGCCACACCGATATCATACAATCCACTCACAATAATGACCTTCACATTTTTATGGGTGTAACTACTTTCTGTGTTAAGCTGCTTTACTCCAGTTATCCAGTGTGAATTGCAGTTCTTTGTAGATACGATGTTGTTCTTGTTGGATATGGTACTCCCTGTAAACATTCCATGTATCATTGATTCGCATGGCCCGC
>JAIOHU010000094.1 GCA_019912845.1 bacterium | reverse complement strand
CATATATCTATATACGGATACAACAATAATAGTATGGAATTGTTTACTCATTCCGTGATTAAAGACTATGTGCTATGGTTTACAAAACATGGATCAATTGAAAGAGAATTCAATGTATTTGACAACAGTGATGTCAATCTGCTTCTTAAAGGTTTAGATTCTTCAGAATCTGAATCGATAACGCATGGGCATATATTTCCGCCAGAAAGCAACAATATTAATGAATTGTTTAGCGAATACATTGTAAAAGCACCAGATTATTATTGCAAGAGAGTTATAAATAGGGGTCAATTAAAAAATAGACCAGATATACATTATGATGCTATATTTTCTATTGAAGGAAACAGAGTGAAGCATGGATACAATGACATGGTGAGAAGGGGCGGGTATCAGGCACCTGTAGGTGCGTATACGGTACAGGAGAGATATGGGTTATGGATTTGCAAAGATTATATACCTATTCAAAGGGTAAATGAGTGGATACCAGGTAAAGGATATGAGTATACCAAGCTTCATGCATTTATCAACTGTCAAAATTTGAGTCTAACTGCAAATAGAGGATCTATTGACAATACTCCATCTGAAATCTTAAAGGATTTAAAAAATGCGGTAAAAAACATATATGAAAAAATTATTGGTAGTGATGAATGGAGTGAAATGGAATGGCTTGAGCAGGAAGCTAGTGGTTATAGAACAGCAGAAAAAGAGAAAAGTGATTATGATTGGCGTATTAAAAAAATAAAACGTAGGAATACAACAATTTACAAAGGTGTTGGATTGATAGAGCCAGAGAGAGAAAGCGGAGTGCTTTCAATCTTCATTCAATTAAGTTTACTTGAAAAGGAATTGTTTCCGTTCGAAATAGTTGATTATGACACTCATGTTGGAATCGATGTAATTGCAAAGGGAGATATAGATACTCCAATATATCAATCCAAACTCTATTATGTAGAATTTAAAAATATATTAACGGGTGCCTTTAATCATTCTTTCGATAACCTGCATGCCATTGTATGTTGGACAACTAGTATAAAAAATGGTGATGTAGTTCATGATGTTAAAGGTAAAAAGCGGGTAATGAAAATAGTAAAAAACGAAAATTGTGAGAGAAAATTCTTTCTGGATGAAAGAACTGATCCTCATAGAATACAGGTGTATGTATTAAAAGATTATCTCAAAGAAAAACTTAATATTGAATTTACTCCCAACAATAGTGAATGAGAAGTTGGGATAAAAAAACGCTCAAGACTCTCTACTTGGAAATGTACCTTAGAAGATAGAGTAAATGCTAAAAAAAATGATAAATATAAAAAAATAATTCAAACTAGAGATAAAAGCGAAAATGATACGTTTAAAATCTTGTTGTGTAGTCAGAAAACCAAATAGTTGTCATGGTACGAAAAAGTGATAAACCAATAATGGCAACTTGGGATAACGAATTAAAGACAATTGACATTTGAAGTAAGGTCAATCTTGAGTTGCTCCCTGAGTGTGTAAAATCACCGACGATTACAATCATTGATAGAGTTTTGGAAACCTTTGGTGAGTGCTGATGCATTAACTTTTGTTAACCAGTTCGCACTGAAAATACAAGCGCTTACGGTTTTTCATGGATATTTTAAGTACAATACCTCTCATTTATAAAATGATTTCCACTCTATCTGGAGCAATAAATGGAAAACCCAATAAAAAACTGGCAGGATGAAAGGAAGCGTCTCACTGACCAGCTAACCGAGTTTTCGGGCACCAACATGAAAAGGCTGCTGGGTATTGACAACGCTGTCTACCGTAAAGGTGTTCTTCCAGCGAAAACCAAAGAGCTGCTTGGACTGGTAAGTTCAACTGTGTTGCGTTGTGATGATTGCATCCTCTATCATTTAATTCAGTGCCATGAAGCAGGAGTCACTACTGCAGAAATAGAGGAGTGTTTCACAATCGCCTGGACTGTCGGCGGATCGATTACTATTCCTCACATACGGCGTGCTGTGGATTCATGGATGGAACTCACAAGTGGGGATGAGAGTAACAGCGAATAGAAGAGCGAAAACTTTTGAATTGGTTGCGAATCCAATTTAATGAAAAAGGCTCTTGGAGAGTGGAACAGTATCCACTTGATTTTTTTAGTTTTTTATCTATACTTTTTAGTAAAGATTAAAGATTGGTTTATTAGATGCGTATAACAGCCCTTGAAGAATATGGTTTACGTTGCATGATTATTCTCGCGCGTTGTGGGAAGGATCAAGCTCTAACGCTCCCTGAAATCAGCGAGCGAGAGGGGCTGACTGTTTCGTATGCCGGAAAGCTGTTGATGATCCTACGTCAAGCTGATCTTGTCCAGGCTGAACGGGGACGACATGGCGGGTACAAGCTTGCAAAACCTGCTGAGAGTATATCCCTTAAAGAAATATTTAAAGCACTCGGTGAGCCAGTATTTAATCCTGCGCATTGTAAACGTTACTCGGGCGAAAATGAAACTTGTATACACACGAAGGACTGCCGGGTACGTGATGTCTGGGCGACCTTGAGTATGTTTATTGATGATTACCTTCAAGGAATTTCCTTAGCGGATCTGGCTTATGGTGAGATTAAAATTTTGAAGAAACTTGAAGCAATGAAAGCGTTGGCGACATGAACTGACTGTCTGAGAATGAATAATTTCAGATATTTCTGGAAAAATTCGCATGTTTTGTGTTTTCTAACATTAATAATATCAATATCTTCCTGGATTCCAGCTAAAACCATGCTGGAATGACGCGGGCGGAAACAGTGTTCTGGGACAGGCTGTTCAGCGCGCAAAAGATTCAACTGAAACCCAAACGAGCTGAAGCTCGCACTCATAATTTCTGGAATGATCCTGATTTTTAATTGATTCTAATTTTTGATTGAATACGGAGAAAATAGTGTCTACACAACCATTATTGAAGATTAATGACCTGCACGTTGAAGTTGCAGGGATTGAAGTTGTAAAAGGGGTATCTCTGGAACTGAACCGAGGCGAAGTGCATGCGATTATGGGACCGAACGGTTCCGGGAAAAGCAGCCTCGCGAATGCCATTGCCGGTCATCCCAGCTACACCATCACCTCTGGTGAGGTGTTTGTCGATGGTGAGGACATTCTGGAGATGGATCCAACTGAACGTTCACTTGCAGGTATCTTCCTCGCTTTCCAGTATCCCATGGCAGTGCCTGGTGTGACTGTAACTGGTTTCATGAGAAGTGCTGTTAAAGCGCACGTGAAGGGTGATGAACAGATTTTGCGCCGGTTCCGCAAAGACCTTAAGGCAAAATTTGAGTTGCTGGAGATGGACCCATCCTTCAGCACACGATATGTCAACGATGGTTTTTCCGGCGGTGAGAAGAAAAGATTTGAGATTCTGCAGATGGCGATGCTGAATCCAAAAGTTGCCATTCTCGATGAGACAGATTCAGGTCTGGATATTGATGCCTTGAAAGTGGTCTCAAAGGGAATCAACAAAGTTCAAAGTGAAGAGAACACATTTTTACTGGTGACCCATTATCAGAGAATTCTCAACTATGTGAAACCCGATTTTGTTCATGTGATGATGGATGGCAGGATCAAACAATCAGGTGGACCGGAACTGGCTCACAAGCTGGAAGAACTGGGCTACGACTGGTTAAAATCTGAAGTACAGGCTGAAGCATAAACTTCCGCCGAAAAAAGGAGTTGTATTTCATGCCACAGGTAAAAGAGAAAAATCAGGCGATTGAATCACTCGCTGATGATTATAGAAGTAAATATGGTTTTCACGATCCTGAGGAGTATTTCCATAAAACTCCGCGACGTGGTGTTAGCCATGAAGTAGTCGAAATGATCTCGCAGATGAAAAATGAGCCGGACTGGATGCGAGCATTCCGTCACAAGGCACTCGATACCTTCTTCAGCAAACCAATGCCGAAATGGGGCAACTCAAAGGTGCTGGGTGAGATCGATTTTGACAATATCTTCTACTATATCAAACCGACTGAATTCCAGGGAAAAACCTGGGAAGAGGTTCCGGATAAGATAAAAAACACCTTCGATCGTCTCGGTGTCCCCGAAGCGGAACGTAAATTCCTGGCGGGAGTTTCCGCTCAATATGAATCCGAAGTGGTCTATCACAGTATTCATAAAGAGCTCACCGATCAGGGTGTAATATTCCTTGATATGGATAGTGGGTTACGGGAATATCCTGAAATCGTCAAGAAATACTTTGCGACGATTATCCCTGCAGCCGACAATAAATTCTCTGCGCTAAATTCCGCTGTCTGGTCGGGTGGATCTTTCATTTATATCCCACCGGGTGTGGATGTTAAAATTCCATTGCAGGCGTATTTTCGTATCAATGCTCAAAATATGGGGCAGTTTGAACGTACCCTCATCATTGCAGATAAGGGCTCACGAGTTCACTACATCGAAGGTTGTACCGCGCCAATGTATTCATCTGATTCACTGCACTCAGCAGTGGTAGAATTGATTGGGCTTGAGGATTCGTATATACGTTACACCACGATCCAGAATTGGTCGAATAACGTCTATAACCTGGTTACGAAACGTGCTACCGCTCATAAAAACGCGACTGTTGAATGGGTTGATGGCAATATCGGTTCCAAACTGACCATGAAGTATCCTTGCATCAACCTGGTCGGAGAAGGCGCGAAGGGTGAAATTCTCTCTGTTGCCTTTGCCAATACTGGTCAGCACCAAGACGCTGGAGCTAAGGTGATTCATGTTGCACCCAATACCAGTTCACGGATTACATCGAAATCTGTATCTCGTGCCGGGGGACGTGCATCCTATCGTGGTTTGGTTAAGACCTATCCAAGTGCAAAAAACTGTAAAATCAATGTCGAGTGTGATGCTCTGCTTATGGATGGTGCATCTCGTAGTGACACATACCCGACCATGGAAATTGATTCGGACAATGTTCGTGTTGAACATGAAGCGTCTGTCAGTAAGGTCGCAGAAGAGCAGATATTCTACCTCACCAGTCGTGGATTGAGCGAGGATGAGGCTCGGTTGTTAATTATCAACGGGTTCATCAATCCATTTGTTAAAGAACTCCCAATGGAATATGCCATTGAGCTGAACCGTCTCATCGAACTGGAGATGGAAGGTTCGGTTGGATAAACCAAAACCGAGATTAGTTGGAGTTTTTCGCATTTATGAGACATCCAGGCTTTTCGTAGTACCCTTTAAGTTATTATTAACTGAATAGTTATACTGAATTGGTAACAACTAACTCAAAACTCCAAACTTAAGATTCGTAATTCATAGTTCGTAATTGAATTGGATATAAGAATGACTTCAGACATACTTGAAAAATCAAAAACAGAATTCCGCAGTATCCAAACAGGTGAGCCGGGATGGTTGTACGACCTGCGTCAGGCGGCGTGGAACACTTACATGGACACTCCCCTGCCTGACCGTGTTCATCACCTGTGGAAGTACACCGATCCCAAAGTCTTTCAACCAGCATCCCCAGTGGAGTTGAGCAATATTCTGCCTGTGATATCTGAGGAGGGAGATGAGGTGCGAGAACTTCCTGCGCAGTTCAGTGCGTTTGGCTACAATCGTGGCGACCGCAAGGTTTTCAGCGTCTTGTCCGATGATGCACGCGATAAAGGCATTGTTGTGATGGATTTGAGTGTCGCTGCGGTGGAGCACAAAAAACTGGTACAAAAGCATCTTGCCTCACTGGTAAATGCAGACTTCGGTAAGTTTGAAAGCCTGAATCTGGCAGTATGGAACACAGGCATATTTATTTACGTTCCAGATAATACGATACTCGAAAAACCGATCTATCTCCATCGCCACCCGACTGGTTTGCACACTTACACACGCCTGCTGGTCGTCGGCGGGGATAATTCGCAATTTTCCGTGGTAAATGATTATTCCTGCCACTGCGAAAATGAAGGTGCGATTGTTAATGGTGTTAACGAAGTTGTTGTCGGCAAATCATCGAATGTTGAGTTGATGAACCTGCAACGAGTCCCCAGGACGCATAAAACTTTTATCACGAACCGTAACAAAATTGATGCAGATACAAAATTGAACGCCTACGCGCTCTCGATTGGCTCTGAAACATCCAAGGTGGATATTGGTACTCAACTGGCGGGACGAGGTGCTGAGAGCCGTTGGCACGGTATCCTCTATGGCAAGGACAATCAGCATTTCGATCACCATACCCGTCATGAACACACCGCAGGAAATACCTGGTCAAACCTGGAGTTCAAAGTCGCATTGAAGGATAAATCGGTCTCATCCTATACGGGTCTCATTCGCATCGAGGAGAATGCATCCAATTGCGAAGCCTATCAGGAAAATCGTAACCTCCTACTTAATGATGGTACGAAAGCGGAATCGATTCCAGAACTGGAAATCATCAATGATGAAGTAAGTTGCAGTCATGGGGTTACCGTAGGCAAAGTCGATCCTGAGATGATTTACTACCTTAACAGTCGTGGGATTGATTCAGCGCAGGCGTTACGTATGGTTGTCGCTGGGTTTTATCAGCCGGTACTCGACAAATTACCCGAAAATGTACGTGATCTATATACAGTTCAATTACACAAACAAATGGAGCAACTCTGATGGCTGTGACAACGGTGAATGTCTGCAAAAAAGACGACATCGAAGAAGGCAAGACTAAAATTGTGGAAGTGAATGGACGTGAAATCCTGTTGGCGAAGGATCAGGGTGAAGTTTTCGCTTTAGGAGCGTACTGTTCACACGATGGGGGACGCATGGATGCGGATGAAGTTTACGATGGTCAGGTCGAATGCCCCCGTCATGGCGCAATGTTCGATATCAGGACTGGAGAAGCGACAATGATGCCCGCAGTTTACGGTATCGACAGTTTTGACGTCGAAATCAAAGATGGTGATGTCTATATCTTCGTGGATATGGAATAGAAATTTGAACAACCTTATGAACGCTGTAGCATTGGACATACAAAAAATCCGGCAGGACTTCCCGATTCTACATCAGGAGGTGCATGGTTATCCACTGGTCTATCTTGACAGTGCCGCGACCAGCCAGAAACCGAAATCTGTCATCGAGGCACTTTCTCGGTATTACCTCGAAACCAATGCAAATGTCCACCGTGGTATTCACACCCTCTCCGAACTCGCCACCAGTCAGTTTGAGGCGACACGGTCGCATGTCGCACATTTCATAGGTGGGGTTGCCAACGAGGAAGTTATTTATACCCGTGGCACGACGGAATCGATAAACCTGGTCGCACAAGCCTGGGGTGACCTGAACATCCAGACTGGTGATCGAATTGTCATTACTGAGATGGAGCATCACGCCAACTTTGTCCCCTGGTTACGATTGGCGAAACGTAAAAATGCCGAGATTGTCTACATCCCCATCACTGGCGATGGTCTGCTCGATCTGGCTGAAGCCGAGAAGCTGATCACTCCGAATACGAAGCTGGTCGCATTCACCCACATGTCGAATGTCCTCGGCACCATCAATCCGGTAGGAGCTTTGACTGAACTGGCGCATAAGCAGGGTGCTCTTGTGATGGTGGATGGCGCGCAGTCTGTTCCACATCTCCAGGTTGATGTACATGAACTGGATGTCGATTTTTATGCTTTTTCTGCACATAAAATGCTTGGTCCTACCGGTGTTGGTATTCTGTATGGTAAGCAGCAGCACCTCGAGGCTATGGAACCATATCAGACTGGTGGTGAGATGATCCACATGGTCAGTTTTACTGATGTGAGCTGGGCGGATTTACCCTGGAAATTTGAAGCGGGGACGCCGAATATTGGCGATGTTGTCGCGTTCAAAAGTGCTCTCGACTATCTGGATGAGATATCCATGGAGTCCATACGGCAGCATGAAATTGAGATCACACAATATGCAATGGACAGTCTAAAAGCTACAGGAGTCATCACAATTTATGGTCCCGAAGATGTTTCCCTGCGTGGAGGGGCGGTTTCATTTGTGGTGGACGGCGTTCATTCCCATGACCTGAGCACGATTCTCGACACACAAGGTGTCGCGATACGAGCTGGTCACCATTGCGCTCAGCCACTGCACAGTCGACTCGGGGTGAATTCTACAAGTCGTGCGAGTTTTTATATTTACAATACTCTGGATGAGGTAGACCGTCTGGTCGATGCCATCCTGCAAGCCAGGAGATATTTTGTCCGTGGATAACAACTTAGATGATCTCTACCGAGAAATAATTCTCGAACATTATCATGATCCCCACGGTCGCCACGAAATCCATGACGCCGATATACGTAATGAGGGTAAAAATCCGCTTTGTGGTGATGAACTGGCGCTGGAGATCAAGCTATCAAACGGTGAAGTAGAAGATATCGCGGTGCGTTGCCAGGGATGTGCGATCTCGGTAGCGTCTGGATCCATGCTGACTGACGCTGTTAAAGGTAAAAGCCTGGAAGAGGTAAAAAGCATCTCCACCAAGATCAAAGGTATGCTGAAAGGTGAAGCCCTGCCTGAAGACTTTGATCCAGAAGACCTCGAAGCCCTGCAGGGAATCCGTCAATTCCCAGTCCGTATCAAATGCGCTCTCTTGGCTTGGGCAACCCTCGAAAATGGAATTAAAGACTACGAAGCAGGTAAAAAAGAGACCCTGAATAATATCACCATCACCTCTACCGAGGAGTGAGTATCAGCTGACCATTAACATCCAGAGCTGCTCCCCGGGTTCGTCTTCGTTCCACCCAGGCTACCCAAATCCAACCTCGCTGCGGTTGATCGAATTCCATCAATATGAGATATTGACGGATTATTCATTCAATCATTTCGATAGAAAAACGTTAAAACAAATCTTACATAATCATAAATCCGATCTGTAAGCACTGCAGCGCAGTGCAATTTGTGTAGCCCCCACTGCAGCGAAGCGAAAGTGGGGGAGAATCGATGAAGAACAAAGAAATGAATCCCAGCGGGGTGGAGACTTAATTCTATTTTGACTTTTGCTGCTTATCAATAGATGGCAATCCAAATCCGTAACACAGTTTTTTCTGAATATCCAGGGTGATTTTTTTGCCTGAGCCAATCGGATTCTGAATCGTTGATGTCGCAGTTATTGAATCGTGATCAAACATCCGAAACTCCCACTTCTCACGTACATCCTCGGGTATATCCATCACTCTGAACTCTTTCCACTCATTTGTCCTGGAATCCACCATGGCAACAGGGGCTGTTTCTTCGACGGTAAGAGTACCGTAAGTTCTTAACAGATAACGTGTCACCTGTTGGACTTCTGTGTTCACTCTGTGCTGTTTTATACCCAAAAAGCCTGCACCAGCAAGAATTAACACTGTCCCGATCATAATTATTGGAGTTCTAAATTTCATATTCTTTTCCACTCGCATCAGTTATTTTTTTGGACTTTTTTTGCATTTAATTGCTCTTCCAATGATGGCAATCCATATCCAATAAAAACACCATGAATTATATCATAAGTTACGATTTTCCCTTTACCGATAGGATTATTCTCGGTTGAGGTAGCAGTAATACTTTCTTGACCAGTAATTTCAAATAACCAATTTTCAGCCGTTATTGTATCAATATCCAGATATCCAGCTTTAATCAAATCTTCGATTTCCGGTGGCCATTCATATGACCTATCGCTACCACAGTGCATTTTGGCTGCAATATAAATTGCACCAATTGTATTTTGTGCGAGTTCCACTTGATTTCTTACCACTCTCTCATTCTTCAAATACAAGAAACCGACTAGGAGAGAAATAACGATTAAAAGTGTGAGAAGTATTTTCGCCAGGGATTTCATTTTTCCCCCAGAAATTAGATTGATTCCAGGTGTTTGTCCCCACCCCGCTGGGGTTCATTTAGTGGTCTGTATAGCTTTTCCCCGGGTTCCTCTTCTTCCACCCGGGGCTACCCAAATCCAACCGCGCTGCGATTGATATGATATTTGGGGAGAATTTCTGTTCTTAATAGAGCGTCTTCCTTAATCGACGTTTTTCCTGTTCACGAAAACGTTTTGTCAATAGAGAAGGTCCTTCGAAATCATATAGCCCACTGTCGATATCGTAGGTTACTTGCGTGTCAGGTCCGAGTGGACTCTCATAGGTAGAGGTGGCGACAATCAAATCTCTTCCCTGAATTTCGAGATCCCATTCCTGTAAAACCTCAGGATTGAGCTTCAGATAACCCAGTGCAACCAGAGTGTCAATCTCATTGAACCATTTCTGATTGTACGAGGTGTTCGCTTCATAAACGGCTGCAACCTGTTCACGTGCCTCCAGGATAGATTCCAACTTGGTCTTTGTGTCGTAAATCCACCAGAGAGAGGACGCAACGATAAGAAATAGAACCAGTCCGATGTAAATGTTTGCTTGTTTTTTCATGAAAAGCCCCCATGTATTTATGATGGCAGTGAATGGAGCGGGGATGAATACAGTATTATTTAGAGATGAACCTATTCTTTTTCCTTGTCGTTAAGTTTCACAGGAAAAGGTTAGCTTCTCATTAGATCAATCGATATACAAGCGGTGGCAACTTGCATGGTATTTCAAAAACTTAATACAGCATTTACTAATATAGTCAGTGAATAGTTAAATACAAAGTTGTCTTCGAAGTTAGTATGATATCTCAATATCCCCACGGCCACTGCGGTTTTGTTGTTTCGGGACTTATCATCAATACACGTACTCCCTCTTGCCCGGCAAGATAGATGATACCATTCTGCTGTGCAATTGCCTGCAAAAATATGTCCATATTGATAGCAATCTGATACTGCCCGGTGGTTGAATATTGAATGTAGCTCTTCCCAGATATACTCATGTATTTTTGTTGATATAATGTGGATTGTGCAAGTTTTACCTGAGAGGAGAAGGGTCGTTCTTCAATGCTGCGATATTCCAGCTTCGGGAGGTGTGCGGGACTTACAAAGTGACGTCCATATACCGGCTGATCCTTGAGTTCAAAGAGATGAAGATTCTTTTCCTTGTCTGAAATCAGTAGCCTATTACCAGAAAAATCGAGATAACTGGCTTCAAATTGCAGACTATCGATAGAACAGTTGCGTCCATCATCGAGAAGATGGGTGACCAGTACTTGTGGTGAGCCTGTAGTCTTGTTTTTGCCGTA
The DNA here is from genome assembly GCA_019912845.1 of bacterium. Classification (GTDB taxonomy): domain Bacteria; phylum Electryoneota; class Electryoneia; order Electryoneales; family Electryoneaceae; genus JAIOHU01. The sequence continues at coordinate 3,124 of JAIOHU010000094.1, read as the reverse complement.
AACTGCATATTGCATGTCGCCCATCGTGAGTAGTTCGAGATTAATATCCGTGAGCAGGGTTTCAGATTTCCATAGTACACTGCCATCAGGGTTGATGATACCGTGCTTGACCTCATTGGTTTTCCCATCACCTGCCAGAATATCCAAGCCCCACATATCCAGTAGTGAAACAAGTGTCGTAGCTCCTTTTACCTTTGAGAGCGTGATTGTTGATCTGGATGAGTTCAGAGATGCTAAAAGCAAGCCACTCTTTCCGGCAGCAAGGTAGATAAATCCATCAACGCAAATGATTTCAGAAATTATTTCTTCCGGGTGCAATTTTGTTATGAATGATGGATGAATAGGGTTGACAATATCGAAGCAATATAGATTTCCATTTTCATCAAGAATCCAGAGGGTTTCAGGGGTGACAACTGCTTTCTTGAGAGGGGAGTCAAAGTCATAGTCGATTTTTCCGATTACATCCTTGTGAATTTTTCGAAGGCTCTTCCTGTATTGCTCTTTTTCGTCGGGGAGTTCATTCAAGGCATCCTTAATTGAAAAGGTCAGTAGTTGGTCGGAGTAGGTCAGATAGAGAAGACTATCATTAAATACAGTTGACAATGTGTTATAAGGTGATAAATAAAATGGAAATCTCTCAGATACTGAATTTACAATAACAAGGGGATAATAACCCGCTCGAAAGTGATTGCCTGGAGTTTTATAATTCCAGATTGTCAATCGATCTTTGTTATATCCTCTACCACGAGTCACGCCTGCCAGAAAATGTGAGTCCAGCCAATAGGAAGTAGCATTTAGGTCAGGTCCTTCATATAAATCAATATGACCACTTATAGCAATTCGATTATTTCGGTTTGAAAGAGTTGAATTATAGAATAAATCTTTCGCAATAGAATTTTGTTCTCGTATTTGGATTTCCATGAGGGATTGGGGCGTTTCGATGAGCAGCGAACTTCCTCGAAAATACCGTTTCCAATTCGCGAAGGGAATTTTAACTGCGTTCATAAAATTTATATACAGCTTTTCACCAACTTGGTTTCCCTCTCTTTTGTGAATACTGACATAATTAGGTTCACCTGTTGCACAAGATGATATTCGATCGAATAGAACAATATATTTATCCTGAAATGGTATCAGGTCTTTCGGTTGAAAGTCTATACGATCTGATGTATATCCCTGAATTGTATCCGAAAGCCCCCAATAAATATCACCAAATGGTTTGTAGATGAAAGCGTTATTTCTGTTCACCCAGTAAAGTTCATTTTCAACGAATGTTATACGGTCGCAGGGTGGCTCATTTTCTGCTTTCCATTCCCACTCTGGTGAAGTTGGGTCAGAAATGTCCAATACCCAAAGTCCAAGTTTATGAGCAGGGCAGTAGACCTTTTCCTCGTGGACAACAATTTGATCATTTGGTGGGAGTCTGGTGGAACTAAGTAATTCAGGTTTTGATTGATCTGCCAGAGAAAAAATCTTTAGCTGCAGATCGCCTGCAACCAAAAAAAGCTTGTTATCGACGACCTCAAAAGTTTGCTGGAAAAAAAGTCCGTCATCTCGCGGAAATAACTCAAAACTGAATTGATCTATTTTCGAGATATTCAGTGAATCAGCTTCGGGTAGTATCTTTTCTTTCAAAATTACCGGACGAGGGTGCTCTGCTTCCAACTTTATATTGATTGGATAATATTTAATTTCATCGAAAGCGAGTTGTTGCCTTAGGTATCCCGGAGCAGAAACTCGAATATATTCAACCTGGTCGTGGGGATAAAAAACATTGAAATTCCCTGTTTCATTTGTGGAAAAACTTTGTCCCAGCGGTAACAATTCCACGCGAGCAAACATCACTGGTAAGCTGGTCTCAATATCCCTCACAGTCCCACTGAAACGGTGATAAGCAATCTTTGAAACCCCTACTTGAGGGAGAACCAGAAGTAGAGTGAGGAAAATCGGAATGACTATTTTGGTAATTGAAATTTTCATGTTCAGGTTCGTAATTTCAGGTTCTCCAAAAACATGTACCAACTAACATATTATAGTCATCAAAACTTCTCCGATCAATCAATTTAGAATAACTGAAAGATTCTATTCCAGACGTTCATTCCACGGAAGCTTTTTAGTAATGGACTCCCACTTTCCTCCAACTATTAGTCTTGCACTCGCTGTTAGCAGTGATTAACATTATCGGCGATTGTGGTACTCTGCTGATTTTGGGGTAGAAGGCTGGCAATCAGCGATTAAAAGTTGATGTTTAGTATATAAATAACAGAACATAAAGGTATGGGGAAAGATGTTTTTATTAAAAAATGATACCCACAGAATGGTCATACGTCATGATTCCCAGATTGGGCATAAATGGATCAAAAACCAGGTTGCAAGAATCCCGCACGAGAATGGCGGTTACCTGGTAAGAACAAATTCTCAGGGTTTTCGCAGTGACTTTGACTTTGAGACTAAAAAGGGTAAGAAGCCACGTATTCTAGTCTTTGGTGACTCTTATACTGCTGGTGATGGTGTCAACAATAACCAGCGTTTTTCTGATCTGCTCGGTGAGAGCATAAATGCCGAAGTTTATAATTTTGGACTTTCAGGTTCCGGTACCGATCAGCAGCTTCTCATCTATGAAAACTATGCGAAAGAGGTCGAAGCAGATTTAATCGTTATCGCTACTGGCGTTGAAAATATAAACAGAATTAAAGTCCAGTACCGTCCCTCTATTGACCGTACTACTGGTAAAACGGTCTATGTACCCAAGCCATACTTCAGTTTGGATGCTGAAGGTCAACTGGAACTGCATAATGTCCCGGTTCCAAACACCCGACCGGAAAGTTTAGAGGGAGAGGGTACATCCCAAAGCAGGGAAGACGTCCGACGTTCAAATCCAATGCTGAAACCGATCTATGAGCTGGCTGATGTGCTAAAAAAACAACCACAGTTCGATAAATTCGGTCGGCTTATCTCGCCTAGTGAAAACATCGATCACAACCGTATACGATCCAATGTCCTGAAGATGATGAAGTTTGATCCATATCCGGACTATCGTGATAAACAGGGCGATGCTTATAGATTGATGGAGCAGATTCTCAAACGATTCATGAAGCAGGTCTATCCGACTCCTGTGCTCTTG